>JAJEAC010000162.1 GCA_022824315.1 Silicimonas sp. | reverse complement strand
GCCCGATCCGGGCCGCAATGCGCCGGCCCGGATCGTCCCCGTTCCTCCAAGGAAGCCGGTCCAGATGCACGGAGCCATCAGCACATTCATGGCAGGCATCCAGCGCCTGTCCCGCATCCACCCGGTGATGCCTTGGTGCGTTCTGTGAGCGGACGCTACGGGATTCCAAGATTCACATCAATTTTGGCAGTTGGGAATCGAGGCTGCGGACCAAGATCCGGCAGTGCTGGAATCCGAAATTGCTTGATTGCACTGCCATCATTGATTGCGTTGTGATATGCACAGGAGGGATCCATGGCCAGCATCACCATCCGCAATCTTGACGACCGTCTCAAAACACGTTTGCGCATCCGTGCGGCCGAACATGGCCGCTCCATGGAAGAGGAAGTGCGGCAAATCCTGCGGCAGGTCATCGGCCTCCCGGCGGAGAACAGAAATCTCGGCGAGCTCATCCATCGGCGGTTCGCCGCCATAGGAGGCGTAGAGCTTGAACTGCAGGATCGACTTCCATTGCCGGAGCCGCCCAGCTTCGACTGAGACCATGATCCTGATCGACACCAATGTCGTCTCGGAGCTGATGCGGTTGATGCCACCTCCGGCCGTTCTGGACTGGTTCGGGCGTCAGAATGCAGTCGGTCTTCACTTGAGCGCGGTTGGAGAAGCCGAATTGCGGCGCGGAGCCTTGATTTTTCCGGCAGGTCGACGCCGTGACAGGTTGATTGCAGAGATCAACGCCTTGGTTTTGGATGATTTCGGACACCGTGTGTTGCCGTTCGACAGCGCCGCCGCTCAGGAGTTCGCAGCGATCCTTGCTGACCGACGGGCCGCCGGTCGGGCGATCAGTTTTCCTGACTGCCAGATTGCTGCCATTGCCCGGTCCCACGGGGCCGCCATTTCCACGCGCAACCGGAAGGATTTCGAAGGATGCGGGATCAAGATTGTCGACCCGTGGATGTCTCGATGAACGCCCTTGAGATTGAATGAGCCGTTTCGGCGCTCGCCGATGCGCCTTTCGGCGCGAATGAGTTTCCCTATGCACTCCTTGAAGCCTTCGGCAAAAAAGCAATGACGAAAAGGCACCTGCGTTCCGACACGTCGAACTGGCCCGACATTGGCGGCGTTCCTCAGACCGGCAACATTCATGTCAGGATTTGCGCACCCGCCAGGGTTGCGGAGGCGTTCGCAACTCGCCGCGAAAGTCCGGCCAAGGCGCACCAAGGCGAAGTTCATTTTCGCAACGATGTCAGGAGGTCCAGGCCGAGGACCTGACCAGCGGCAACACCGTCATTCGCAACTACGCTGACTTTTCTGGCCTTTTCGGGTACTTCCTGCCGTTTGCGGGCATCTCGACCGAAAGACAGGTCCCCGAGAGCGTCTTCGACATCAAGGCGACCGGACGACTGAACCGACTCTATGTCGAACCTCTGAAGGACAGCCCGGACTGGGGCAGTGCCGCGCGTCGTCCTGACGTTCACCACGTCATCGTGCGGATGATCTTCTGCATTCGGACACGGGGATATCACGTGAGCCGTTCACTCCTGCAATGACCTCACGTCCAGTTCGCCTTCCGCCCTTGACGCCATTGCGAGTGCGGCTGCGTGAATTGCCGCGGAGGTCGTGAAATAGGGTATCCTGTCCATGAGCGTCACGCTTCTCATCGAGCGCGAGTCCTCGATGGCCTGAACTCCCTCGGTCGTGTTCATGACCAGCGCCACCTCGCCATCCTTCATCACGTCAATGATCGTGCGACCGCCTTCGTAGACCTTGTTCACGATGTCTGACGGAATGCCGTTGTCGGTCAGGAATCTTGCGGTGCCGCGTGTGGCAAGGATTTTCAGTCCGAGTCTGTCCAGCGTCCGCGCTGTTTCGACCAGCTCGTCGGTCTTGTCGGCATTCTTGATTGAGAAGAAGACGGTCCCTTCTTCCGGAAGCATGGCGCCTGCGCCAAGCTGCGCCTTGAGGAATGCGCGCGCAAAGCTCCTGTCCCAACCCATGACCTCTCCCGTGGAACGCATTTCGGGACCGAGAAGCGTGTCGACGCCGGGGAAGCGCGCGAACGGCAGCACGGCCTCCTTGACTGAATACCACGGCGTGCGAAACTCCTTGAGTGTCATGGGATCCGTCTCGGCGTCGTCCTCGGCGGTCTGCATTGGGAAATCGGTGAGTTTCTCGCCAGCCATCACGCGAGCCGCTATCGAAGCGATGGCGCTGTCTACCGCCTTGGCCACGAATGGCACGGTACGCGAGGCACGAGGGTTGACTTCGATGAGGTAGATGTCTTGGTTCTTGATGGCGTACTGCACGTTCATGAGCCCGACAACTTTCAATTCCAGGGCCAACGCCTCGGTCTGGCGGGCGAGTTCGTCGAGGATTCGGTTCGGCAGCGAATGCGGTGGAAGTGAACATGCACTGTCACCCGAATGGACACCGGCCTCCTCGATGTGCTCCATGATTCCGGAGACATGCACGTCCTCGCCGTCGCAGATCGCGTCCACGTCCACCTCGGTTGCGCCGTCAAGATAGCTGTCGAGAAGGACGGGGCTTTCGCCCGACACGACGACGGCGTCGCGGATGTATCGCTCAAGCTGGCCGGCATCGCGAACGATCTGCATCGCGCGACCGCCAAGCACATAGGACGGCCGGATCACCAACGGATAGCCGATGTCGCCGGCGACGGAGAGCGCCTCCTCGCGGGAATGCGCTATGCCGTTCCTGGGCTGCCGCAGGTTCAGGCGGTTGACGAGTTCCTGAAAGCGCTTCCGGTCCTCTGCCAGGTCAATCGCATCTGGCGACGTGCCGAGAATGGGAATGTCCGCGTCTTCCAGCGCATTGGCGAGCTTCAGGGGGGTTTGCCCGCCGAATTGCACGATCACGCCATGGAGCGTGCCGCGTTCCTGCTCCACCCGGAGAATCTCCATGACATGCTCGTATGTCAGCGGCTCGAAATACAGCCGGTCCGAAGTGTCGTAGTCCGTGGAGACGGTCTCCGGATTGCAGTTGACCATTATCGTCTCAAAGCCCGCCTCGGAGAGCGCAAAGCAGGCGTGGCAGCAGCAATAGTCGAACTCGATTCCCTGACCGATGCGGTTGGGACCGCCGCCGAGAATGACCACCTTGCGCCGCTCGGTTGGGTTCGCCTCGCATTCGGCCTCTCCCATGGCAGGCTCTTCGTACGTCGAATACATGTAGGGCGTATGTGCCTCGAATTCCGCCGCGCAAGTGTCGATTCGCTTGAAGACCGCGTTAACGCCCAGACCGTGGCGGCTGCGACGGACGTCAATTTCCCGAAGACTGGTCAGTTTTGCCAGCCGCGCATCAGTGAAGCCGAGCATTTTCAGCTTGCGCAGGCCCTCCCTGGTTTCGGGCAACCCGCCTTCCAGCACCTCGGCTTCGGCATCCACGATTTCGCGGATCCGGGCGAGGAACCAGGGATCGAAGTTCGTCACGGCTTGAATGTCGTTGTCCGAAAGACCGTGCCGCATTGCTTGCGCGATGATCTGAAGCCTGTCCGGCGCCAGCTTGGCAAGGGCTGCCGTGATGGCTGCGCGCCCGCCGCCGCCGGCATCTTCCTCGGCGGAGGTGATGGTGCTGCCGTTGCAGAACGGTGCGGGCAAGGGAGGTGCGCCGGGAATCTCGATCTCGTCAAGCCCGGTCAAGCCGGTCTCAAGAGACGCAAGCGCCTTCTGCATGCTTTCGTGGAACGTGCGGCCGATGGCCATGGCTTCGCCCACCGATTTCATCGAAGTCGAGAGCGACGGTTCGCTGCCCGGAAACTTCTCGAAGGCAAATCGCGGGATCTTCGTGACCACGTAGTCGATCGTCGGCTCGAACGAGGCGGGCGTCACCTTGGTTATGTCGTTGTCGAGCTCGTCCAGCGTGAAGCCTACGGCAAGTTTCGCGGCGACCTTGGCGATCGGGAACCCTGTGGCCTTCGATGCCAGCGCCGAAGACCGGGAAACCCGAGGGTTCATCTCAATCACGACCATGCGCCCGTCCGCGGGATTCACTGCCCACTGGACATTTGAGCCTCCGGTCTCGACGCCGATCTCGCGGAGGACGGCGATCGAGGCCGCCCGCATTGACTGGTATTCCTTGTCGGTGAGGGTCAGTGCGGGGGCGACGGTGATGGAATCGCCCGTGTGGACGCCCATGGGATCAACGTTCTCGATGGAGCACACGATGATCGCGTTGTCCGCCCGGTCACGGACCACTTCCATCTCGAACTCCTTCCAGCCAAGCAGGCTTTCGTCAATCAGGATCTGTGCAACGGGAGAGGCCTCGAGCCCCCGGCGGCACATTTCGAGATACTCGGTGCGGTTGTAGGCGACGCCGCCGCCAGTTCCGCCCAAGGTGAAAGCGGGCCGGATGATCGCAGGAAGCCCCACTTCGCCCAGTGCATCCATCGCACGCTCGACACCTTTCGAGATGTCATAACGGCCATCGGCGTCCTTTGGCGCATCGGCAATCGCGGCCTTCGGGTTTTCGAGGCCGATCCGTTCCATTGCCTCCCTGAAGAGCTTGCGGTTTTCGGCCATTTCGATGGCTTCCGGCCTGGCGCCGATCATTTCGACTCCGTACCTGTCCAGGACACCCATTTCATTCAGCGCAAGGGACGTGTTCAGGCCAGTCTGTCCACCCATGGTTGGCAGTAGCGCATCAGGCCGCTCCTTCTCGATGATCTTGGCCACGATGTCCGGCGTGATGGGCTCTATGTATGTGGCGTCTGCCAGGCCCGGGTCGGTCATGATCGTGGCCGGGTTCGAGTTCACGAGTATGACTCGAAAGCCCTCCTCGCGGAGTGCCTTGCAGGCTTGTGCGCCCGAGTAGTCAAACTCGCAGGCCTGTCCGATGACGATGGGACCGGCTCCGATTATCATGATGGACCCAATGTCAGTTCTCTTCGGCATCCGTTGCCTCGTGATCACGCGCAAATTGTCCTGCGTTATAGGGATTGGTTGTACCTGTGCAAGGGCCAAACCGAGATAGCGCGGCGTTTTGTGCCGTCGGATTCCGGCGAACGACAGGTCCAATCGGGCTCTGGCATCGCCTGTCCGCTTGACTTCTGGCCCGTTGCAAGTTGTATCGGCGCGCTGCACTCGGGAGTTGCGATGACATGCACGCCTATCGAAGTCACAATTGCGCGGAACTCAATGCCTCCAACGTAGGAGAGACCGTTCGCCTTTCGGGCTGGGTTCACCGCGTTCGAGATCATGGCGGCGTGCTGTTCGTCGATCTTCGCGACCATTATGGAGTGACCCAGGTCCTGGCGGACCCGGACAGCCCGGCCTTCGCGGGGGTGGAGAAGGTTCGCTCCGAGTGGTGCATCCGGATAGACGGCGAGGTGAAGGCGCGGGACGCCGACCTCGTGAACCCGAAAATTTCCACCGGTGACATCGAGGTCTTTATCCGAGACCTCGAGGTTCTGGGAACTGCAGAGGAGCTTCCGCTGATCGTGTTCGGCGATCAGGAATACCCGGAAGAGACACGGCTGCGATACCGGTTCCTCGACCTTCGACGCGAGGTGATGCAGCGAAACATGAAGCTCCGCTCGGACGTGGTGGCCAGCATTCGGCGGCGCATGTGGGACGCCGGGTTCCGGGAGCATCAGACGCCGATCATCACGGCATCGAGCCCGGAAGGCGCACGCGACTTCCTCGTGCCCTCGCGGATTCATCCGGGCAAGTTCTACGCTCTTCCTCAGGCGCCGCAGCAGTTCAAGCAGCTCTTGATGGTTTCCGGCTTCGATCGCTACTTCCAGGTCGCGCCATGCTTCCGCGACGAAGATCCGCGCGCTGACCGTTCGCCCACCGACTTCTACCAGCTCGACATGGAAATGAGTTTCGTCACGCAGCAGGACGTCTTCGATACGGTCTCGCCGGTGATCGAGGGGGTGTTCTCCGAGTTTGCGGCGAGCCGTGGCGTGGACCCGGTCGCCGACTGGCCGCAGATTCCGTATCGCGACACGATGCTCTGGTACGGGACCGACAAGCCCGACCTGAGAATTCCGGTCAGGATGGAGGATGTCTCGGAACATTTCCGGGGTTCCGGATTCGCGATATTCGCGAAGATCCTGGAACAGGACGGTACGGAAGTCCGCACGATTCCCGCGCCAGGTGGCGGCAGCCGCCGGTTCTGCGACCGCATGAATGCATTTGCGCAGGGGGAAGGCCTCCCGGGCATGGGCTACATCATCTGGCGCGACGGCGAAAACGGCATGGAGGCGGCCGGACCGGTCGCAAAGAACATTGGCCCTGAACGCACGGAGGCCATCAGGAAACAGCTCGACCTGTCCTCGGGCGACGCCGCCTTTTTTCTTGGGGGCAAGGCAAAGAGCTTCGAAGTCGTGGCGGGAAAGGCCCGCGTGCTCATAGGCGAGGAACTTGGACTTGTCGAAAGGGACCGGTTTGCGTTTGCCTGGATTGTCGATTTCCCGCTCTACATCGAGGATGAAGAGAGCGGCGGGGTCGACTTTGAGCACAATCCATTCTCGATGCCCCAAGGGGGCATGGCCGCGCTTGACGGCAATCCGCTGGATGCCCTCGGCTTCCAGTATGATCTGGTGTGCAACGGCCACGAAATCGCCTCGGGCGCAATTCGCAACCATCAGCCTGAGATCATGTTTCGGGCCTTCGAGATTGCGGGTTATGGAGAGGACGAGGTGCGCGCCCGATTTGGCGGCATGGTCAATGCGTTGCGCTTCGGTGCGCCGCCTCACGGTGGTTGCGCCGCGGGGATCGACCGGATCGTCATGCTTCTGGCTGACGAGGAGAACATTCGCGAAGTCATTCTATTTCCGATGAACCAGCGGGCGGAAGATCTCATGATGGGTGCACCGACGGAGCCGACACGAGAGCAGTTGCGTGAGTTGCGATTGCGAACTCTGCCGCCAGAGGAATGATTGTCACTTCGCGATGCGAGCTTCGGCTGGCAACGGCGCGGTTGCCGACGCCGTCAGGATGACGCATTGCGCCGCGAATTCGAGGATCTGGGGAACATGATGCCATGAGCCTGAAGGACTGGTCACCTCCGTCACTTCCATCTCGAACGGCAATTGAAGGATGCAATGTCGTGCTGGAGCCTGTCGAACGCGAACATGTCGCGGGATTGATGGAAGCCTTCGCCGAGGATGCAGACGGCAGAATGTGGGAGTATCTTCCGCACGGCCCGTTCGACAAGGCCGGCTATTTGGCTTGGATGGACACGGCACGTGCGTCGCCAGATCCGCTTCACTACGCAGTGCGCATGGAGGACGGTCGGCTTGGAGGTACACTCAGCCTGATGCGGATCAAGCCTGCAGCGGGTTCGATCGAGACGGGCTGGCTTACGTTTGCGCCTCGCCTTCAGCGGACGCGGGAGGCCACCGAGGCGGTGTATCAACTGATGCGCTGGTCCTTCGAAGCGGGCTATCGAAGGTTCGAATGGAAGTGCGACGCGGCGAATCACCGCTCGCGGCGCGCGGCGGAGAGGTTCGGCTTTTCCTACGAAGGAATCTTTCGGCAGGCGACGGTCGTCAAGGGACGGAATCGCGACACGGCATGGTATGCGTGCATTGACAGCGAATGGCCGGCGCTCAAGGAGGCATTTGAGGCTTGGCTCGCACCCTCGAATTTCGACGCAAACGGAACGCAGAGGCAGAGGTTGGGTGACCTGACGGCATCCATTCTCGTGTGCCGGGATCCTGCGCTTTGAGCCGCCGGATGCCGAAACTTCCATGGTTGAGCGAGTTGGCGGCCTCTGCGTCACATGGGTGCCTGCGCATGTTCAATGCACCAGCGAATTTGGGGTTGGATTTGCAAAGGCGGTTTCAGAATCCTGCTGGCGCATGATATGATCGCAAAAAAGCGAGGCGTCCGGTCGGGCAGATGACACGCAAGCTATTCGGAACTGATGGCGCGCGCGGGCGCGTCAACACGCATCCCATGACGGCAGACACCGTTCTGCGTCTCGGCGCCGCCGCAGGTCGCCACTTTCTTAGGGACGGCGCCGCCACGCACCACGTTATCATCGGCAAGGACACGAGGCTTTCCGGCTACATGTTCGAGAGCGCCTTGACGGCAGGGTTCACGTCGACCGGCATGAACGTTCTGCTGCTCGGTCCGGTGCCGACGCCCGCCGTCGGTTTGCTGGTGCGGGCCATGGGGGCCGACGTGGGCGTGATGATCTCGGCCAGCCACAACCCGCACCAGGACAATGGCGTGAAGTTCTTTGGCCCCGACGGCTTCAAGCTTTCGGACGAAGCAGAAGGTGCTATCGAGGCCATCATGGCAGGTGACATCCAACTGGCTGATCCGGTCAACATAGGTCGCGTCCAACGGGTCGAAGGCGGGCTGTCCAGCTATGTCGAGAGCGTGCAGTCCACGTTGCCAGTCGACTTGGACCTTACTGGAATGAAGGTCGTGATCGATTGTGGGAACGGGGCCGCCTATCGTGCGGCACCAGAGCTGCTTGGCAGGCTGGGCGCGGAACTTACGGAAATCGGCACGTCGCCTGACGGGAAGAACATCAACGAGAACTGCGGCACGACATGCGCCGCCACGGCTGCAGAGGCGGTATCGGCCTGCGGTGCCGATGTCGCGATTTGCCTGGATGGCGATGCAGACCGCGTGCTGATCATCGACGAAACGGGTGAGGTCGCAGATGGCGACCAGATCATGGCGTTGTTCGCGGCACGTTGGGCCGATGGAGGTCGCCTCCAAGGCAACACCCTAGTGACGACCGTGATGTCGAATCTCGGGCTGGAACGGTTTTTGGAGGATCGAGGCATCTCTCTTTTGCGTACGTCCGTGGGCGATCGTTACGTGGTCGAGGCAATGCGCGCCGGCGGGTTCAATCTCGGCGGTGAACAGTCGGGGCATATCGTCATGACGGATTATGCGACGACCGGCGACGGCCTGCTCGCGGGTGTTCAATTCCTGGCCGAGATGCAGCGCACCGGGCGTTCGGCAAGCGAACTCCGCCGCATGTTTGAGCCCGTGCCGCAACTCCTCAAGAACATTCGATGCTCGGAGGACGCGAAGCCTCTCGAATCAGCGGTCGTGCAAGGCGCGATCACGGCAGCCGAGAAACGACTGGCGGGTACCGGTCGTCTCCTGATTCGTCGTTCAGGAACCGAGCCGCTCATTCGGGTGATGGCGGAATGCGAGGACGAAGCGCTCCTAAAGGAGGTCGTGGACGGAATCGTGGCTGATGTCGAGGCTGCAGGCTGATCAAGTCTCACGGGTTCTGGTCTCGCCTTTCATAACGGGCGACGAGCTTTTCGGGAGATGCGCCGAGAAAGTAACGCATGAGCGTGCCGAGATTGCCGCCGCTTCGCCGCAGCCATCCTTCGGTCTCGTAACGCTCCGCCGACGTAAGCGCGATTGCGTCGAGCGGACGAAGGCGACCCTTGAGGCGGAGCGCGAGGGCCACGTCTTCCATCAGCGGAATCTCCGGCACTCCACCCACTTCCTCCAGCGTGGTTCGTGCGACGAGCAGCCCCTGGTCACCGTAGGGCAGACCTAGGAGGCGTGAGCGAAGATTTGCACCGCCCGCGACCAGCCGTGGCGCGAAGCCGTTCGCCCGAAACCCGAGTTTGAACCAGCCCGCCATGTCCGGATGGTTCTCCATGTGACTGCGCGCGGCCCGAACCCAGTCATCCGAGAGATGCGTGTCGGCGTGAAGAATCAGCACCCAGGGAGCCCGTGCAGCAGCAACCCCGCGCGCTATCTGCCCTCCGCGTCCCTTGGGCCCCGTCACCAGTGTCGCTCCCAGTTCTCTTGCAACGTCCGAGATGCCGTCTGTCGAACCGCCGTCGGAAAGAATAAGCTCGGCGAGCAGCCCGCCTGTCAGTCCGCCGAGAAGCGCTTCGGTCGCGGCAGGCAGGGCATGGGCTGCGTTGAGCGAAGGGATGATGACGGCAATGGGTGCGGGCATGGCTGCAATCTGGCTGGCAGATCCTTATATTGGCGCGGAAACCCGCAGGAGGCCAGCATGAGCGGACGCAAGGTTTTTCGGATATCTGGTGCCGACCGGGAGGATTTTCTCCAGAACCTTGTCACCAACAACGTGGCGCGCCTAAGGGACGGGCTCGTCTGGACGGCTCTTCTCACGCCGCAGGGGAAGTACCTCGCGGATTTCTTCCTCGTCCCCGAAGGTGACGCGATCCTGCTTGATGTCGCGGAGGGGCTTGCCAAAGGGCTGATGCAGCGCCTCCGGATGTACAAGCTGCGGGCGGACGTCACGATCGAGGAAACGGACAAAATCGTCGCACGCGGCCTTGGTTGCGCACCGGATGGTGCGTTTCCCGACCCGCGAGATCCCAGTCTGGGCTGGCGGGCCTATGACGGTCGAGAGGGCGAGGCGGTGGATTGGGAGGCGATTCGCGTCGCTGCCGGAGTGCCCGAGAGCGGCGTCGAGTTGATCCCAAACGACACGTATCCCCTTGAAGCGTGCTTCGAGCGGCTGAACGGCGTTGACTTCAAGAAGGGTTGCTATGTGGGTCAGGAGGTCACCGCGCGGATGAAGCACAAGGCGAAGCTTCGCAAGGGGCTGAAGCGGGTCCATGTCACGGGCGAAGCACCGGTCGGTACCGAAGTCCTGAACGGCAAGGGCCGGGTCGCGGGCGTGCTCCATTCGCAGAACGGAGCCTTGGGGCTGGCCTATCTGCGCCTGGACCGAGTCGATGACTGCATGCGGGCCGGGGATGCTGCCGTCAGACTTCGCGAGGACCGATGAGCCCGCAATCCGTGTCGGCGAGGCGTTGCAGCGACAACGCCGAATCGGGTCGGGGCACTTTCCGGAGATCGAACGACCTCGCCGAAGGCGGTCAACAGTCAACGGCATTTCGAATTGGCCGGTTCAGGGAACATGCAAATTGTCCTGTCCGGATCCGCGTCACTTGCCACGACTTGATTCAGTTCCGGTCGTGAGGGCTCATCCTCTTGAACAACGACCCCGTCGCGGCACGTGGCGGCGCGGGCCGCCTTCACTGCACCGTCCTACGGCTGTGTCGTCCATTCGGCATCGGAAGGACTGGCGCGGTCCCGGTCCATCCCGTCCGCACTCGGGGCGAGAGCCATCGGAACACCAATGCAGCCGATATAACGCGAGGTCCTGAAAACGGCGTCGTAGTAGGCTTGACGGTCGAGATGATGGGTGGTCGGGTCTGCACGAAGGTTGCCGGTGGATCTCCGGGCGGAGTGGAGGCGGACGATTGGTGCGAATAGACGGACTTCAATACGCAAACTGGTCGGAAAAGATCTTTCGCCAGATGCGCGAAGGTGGGCTCGACGCCATCCACGTGACCATTGCCTACCATGAGACCTTTCGCGAGGCGGTGGCGAACCTCGAACGCTGGAATCGCTGGTTCGAGACCTTTCCGGACCTGATCATGAAGGGACTGACGGCGGAAGATGTCGATCGCGCCCGGGCGACCGGACGCACGGCAATCTTCTTCGGCTTCCAGAATCCGAGCCCCATCGAGGACGACATCGGTCTTGTCGAGATATTCCACGCACTTGGCGTGCGCTTCATGCAGTTGAGTTACAACAACCAGTCGCTCCTGGCGACGGGTTGCTACGAGCAGGAAGACTGCGGCATCACGCGCATGGGCCGACAGTTCATCCGGGAGATGAACCGTGTCGGCCTGGTGATTGACATGAGCCATTCCGCGGATCGCTCGACGATCGAGGCCGCAGGGATATCGGAACGACCGATCACGATTACGCATGCAAATCCTCGCCAATGGGCACCTGCCTTGCGCAACAAGAAGGCCGATGTGATCCGGGCCGTCACCGATGCCGGCGGCATGCTGGGGTTTTCGCTCTACCCGCATCACCTCAAGGACAAGTCGAAATGCAGCATCGAGAGCTTTTGCCAGATGATCGCACGGACGGCTGACACCTTTGGAACCGAACATTTCGGCATTGGTTCGGATCTCTGCCAGGATCAGCCGGACGGCGTGGTTGAATGGATGCGCACGGGGCGCTGGACGAAGGAGATTGACTATGGCGAGGGATCGGCAACCTCGCCCGGGTTCCCGCCAATGCCAGACTGGTTCCAGGACAATCGGGACTTCGCGAACATCGAGAATGGGCTGCAATCGGTCGGCATGAGCGATTCCGAGATCAGTGCCATCATGGGCGGGAACTGGTACAGGTTCTTTGCCGAGAATTTCGGGCCAAGCCGATCATGAGCGGCCGACAGGCATCGCTCCGCGATCCGTCCCGAGTCATGAGACTGGCGCGCCTCGGCTCCATGCACCAAAGCCGATTGAGCTTCATGCGGATTCTTACGCGCCGCATCGCCCGCGAGAACTGGAAATTCACGCGCACCGCCTTCGACTTGGATGAATTGGGGACCGGCTGCGCGACCTACACGGTGGAGGGCCCGGAGCGCACCTACTCCATGGTGGCCTTCGGCCATGACCTGCCTGACGAGATGCGATCGGACCGGGTGATCGCGGAGGCCTGGGACGCGACATTCGCGCTATTTGACGGTGTGCCGGACGAGACGGACGTCGAGCGTCTTGCGTCCAATGTGCCCCTGCAGGAGGCCGGTCGGTACAGCGAACGCGAACTGGTCGTGTCGCGGGCCAACCGATCATCGCGGCTTTGGGAGCATGTGGTGGCAGCGCTCGCAGCGGGAGCGCAGCCAGACGCCGAGCAACTGGATGCCGTCGGGTACCTGATGCGAACGACGGCGGTATACGGTTCGGGCAAGTTCGGTGCCGTGGACTACTCCTACATCCGAAACCGGCCCGAATTCGCCACGCCCTTCCAGGCTGAGATGCTGCTTGTCTTCCTGGTCCGGGCCTTCGTGCTCGATCTTGTCGAACACGTGGCCCGTTGCCGAGGCGGCGGACAGGCGGTAGCGCTGGATCGCGACACGGCGAGGAAGCTCGGCATCGGCAACGCGACCGGGCTGGGAATGGCGCCCTTCATCGTCAATCACGCGGGGCTCTTCAACAACTGGATTGCGGCACGCGAAGAGGCGATCCGGCGCGTTCGGTCGGTCCCGACGGCAACCGGGGCGGAGCGGGCGCTGTTTCTCGACAGGCTGAAACGCAGCGAGGTTCTTGTTCGCGACTGGCGCTCCGGGGACCCGGTTCAGCGGGCAAAGGTGGACAGGCTGCAACTGGACCTGCAGTTGATCAAGGCCCGAATTGACGACGGGCCGACCGGTGAAAACTGTCCGTGGGATCGCCTTGTTGAGTGGTCCGAGGCGGCCCTGAGCGAGGAAGGACAGGAGTGCCTGGCCTCGTTGATTCTCGAACCGTACGGAACACTCGTGGACGAACTTTCCGAGGGGATGGCAGATCCGGATGACGGCGACGTCCGCATCGACGGTTCGATGTCGCTGGCGGAGACATGCGTGCTCTTTCGCGAGCACTATGGTTGGGCGCTGGAAATCGATTGGACGGCACCAAAGGAGACTGCGCGTGCGTGGTACATCTCGGAAGAGAAACTCGAGCCACGTCTCGGCGAGCGCCACGAGGAAGACATCGCGGAATTCGAGCAGCCGCTTTCCCCAGGCCGTGACGCGGCGCGCGCCTATGCCGATCTTGAACGCTGGTCGCCCAGCGAATCGATTGCTGCTTTCCTGCTGAAGCACCCCGAGCACCGTCATGTCATTCGCCGTGCGCAGATGTGCCGTTCCGCCCCATATGCCGAGATTCATGACAACACGATCGGAGCCGCGATGCTGCCGATCGACATGATGCGGGCCAAGCTGAGTTTCTTCGGCGCCACGCATTTCGATCCAAAGTCGGATCGATGGGTGCGCATCCGGATGTATGCCGGTGCGCCATATCCCGGGGACCTCGATCCCGGGAATTGCGAAGACTGGGTCTATCCGGAGCAGGTCGCGTGAGCAGGTCGCTGAACGAGGTCGAAACCATCGCATGGAAAGCGACGCGCGGCGCGGGATACCCTTGGGGCATTGCGGAGGAAGCCGCTGCGGCCGTGCGATGGCTGGCGGGACGCGGCATCGATGGCTGTCCGCCATTGGCGTCGCTGCTGGAACGCACCGACGGCTCGAATCTCGAAGACTGGTCGCCGGATCCGGGAGAGATCTGGACTGCGCCCGGCGGTGTGCTCTGTCCACTGATGGCGGGCGCGGCCCTGTCGGATCATGCACGCCAGGTGCAGCAATGCGGGCTTGAATTCGGTCGGATGGCGTCGCCGGTCCTGTTCCTGCCATTCGTGGGCAGGGCTGCGGCAGGGATCGGCGCAATTTTGCAGGTGACCTGGCCCGGCGGCTCGTCGTTCACCGACGGGAAGGGGCTCGCCTTGCCCGGTGACCCGGGTTTGGATTTCGACGGCTTGTTGGTTGCGGTCAGCAGGGAAATGCCGGAAGCCCGTCCCGGCGCGGGTCGTGCATCTCCCGATTCTCAAGCATGGGACCGGCTCGGGGAGTTTGCCTGCAGGGTTCATGCGCCGGCTTCCGAAGCCTCGCGGCGATTCGGTGCCGGCGGCGCCGACGGCATTGACGGCGATTGAGAGCTTGAGAGTCGAGAGCCGTACGTCACAGGTGCGTCGGCCGGGCATGTCCGGGTCGGTTGGACGCATGTCCGGCATTTTGAGATGGTTCACGCAATTCCGTGGCTTGCTTGACGCATCTTATGACCTGCTTGATCGGGTCGAGGCCCTTGAAGTTCAGTACGGGCGTGCGAAGCGATGACAGGTATCCTGTGCGTCTCGTCTTGGGTGCACGGCTGGCTCTGTGCCAGATGCCTGCCGCCGGAGACCCCGGCGGCGCTGGCGCACATCTATCGGACCTGATGACGAGGGATGCCCGCGCGGAGATGGAAGATGGGCGCAACGAGACAAAATGCGAATCGTGATCGCTGCGCTGCTGTTGAGCGCGGCCCCTGCGCAGACCGCGCCCGTCCCGTCAACGCTGCTGATCCAGACTTTGTGCCAGCCGCATCAATTGCACCGCCTCCGCGCGATAGCCGTAGAGGTCGTCGCCCCGGTTGGCATTCGCAAGTGCAATCGCATCGTCCCAAGACCAGTCGCCCAGATGGTTCGAGCCACGCAAGAGCTGCCCGAATCCGGCAATTGCGGCGGCAAACCCGACCTCGGGCGAGGGTGCCAGATCGGAGGTGATCGGCTGTTCGATCAGTCGGCTGGTTGCGGCCCCAGGCGTCTTGTATCGCAGCCGCAGAAAGCCCAGCTCGTCCAAGTCGCTCGCGACTTCGTCGGCTTGGTAACGAAGCGGGTCGGTCAGCCGTGCGGGCGAGCCCACGGGCGTGACTTCGTAGATCGCGGTGACGGAATGACCCGCACCGATCTCGCCGGCATCCACCGCGTCGTTGTTGAAGTCTTCGCGCCGCAGAGCGCGGGTCTCGTATCCGATCAGCCGGTATTCGGATACCTGCGAGGGGTTGAACTCCACCTGGATCTTCACGTCATCGGCAATCGGGAAGAGCACGCCCGACAGCTGGTCCACAAGCACCTTCTGCGCCTCGCCGAGAGTGTCGATATACGCCGCAGTACCGTTGCCGTTCTGCGCCAACGCCTGCATCGTGGCATCGTCAAGATTGCCACGCCCGAAGCCCAGAACCGACAGGTAGGCACCTGCCTCGGCCTGCCGCTCGATGAGTGCCTTCAACCTCTCGGGGTCGGAAAGGCCTACGTTGAAGTCGCCGTCTGAAGCGAGGATCACGCGGGTCACCTCGCCATCCTTGTTCATGCGTTGCGCGGTGGCGTAGGCCTGTTGCAGGCCGGCCTGACCGGCGGTGGAGCCGCCCGCATCCAGCCGGTCAAGCGCGGCGTGGATCGTCGATCGTTCCCGTGCCGGGGTCGGGTCCAGCACCTGCCCGGCGCTGCCCGCATAGGCTACGATGGCCACCTCGTCTTCGGAACGCAGTTGCCCAAGCAAAAGGCGGAAGGACTGCTTCAAGAGCGGCAGCTTGTTGGCCTCGTCCATCGAACCGGACGTGTCGATCAGGAACACGAGGTTCAGCGGCGGGCGGTCCTCGACCTCGGGCAGTGCGCCTTGGATCGCGATCTGCACCAGCTTCGTATCTGCGTTCCACGGGGTCGGACTGACCGACACCGTGGGCTGGAACGGCGCGTCCCCGTCTGGCGCGGGATGCGCGTAGGGGAAGTAGTTGATCATCTCTTCCACGCGCACGGCCTCGACTGGCGGCAGGTCGCCGTTTAGCAGCGACGACCGCACCACCGAATACGACGCGGTGTCCACGTCGATCGAGAAGGTCGAGACCGGGTCTTCCGCCGCCACCTTGACCGGGTTGTCGTCGGCATTGGCAAACTCTTCGGAGTTGACCTCTGCTGGCAGCCACGACGGCGCGACGATCTGGCGTTTGCCCAGGAACTCTTCCGTGGCGTAATGAGATTCTTCGCGGTCCCTGGACGCTGTGGTCCGCGACAATGCGCGAAGGCGCCGCTCGGCAGATACGCGGTCGGCCGAAGACAGCGCCTCCTCGGTTGCGCCAGCCGTCGCTTGGTAGTCAAGCGCCGGTTGGGGTGCCACGGCCTCGCGGCTGGCGGAAATTGTCGGTGGATCCAGCGCGTCGCCATTGGGCAGAAGCATCACCGCACCGACAGCGACGATCGCGGTGGTCGTGGCCAGCGCCACGCGGTTGGACAGAACATTCAGCATCATCCTTAGCTCCCTGGCTAAACCCGATTTCGGGCGGTCAGGGGTTTGACGCAGGGCGTCCGCCGATCCTTGGATCCGGTCAAAGTTCTTCCGCGCCAGTGCAAGATTGGCAGCCTTGTTCGCGTCATCCGGCGCGGGCGTGGCGGCGCGCATGGCCGCCTTCAGTTTGTCAAGATCGTCGTCGTTCATGTCCGATCCTCGGTCTCGCGCAGGGCGCGCATGATCTTCTTTGCTTCTGACACCCGCCAGCTGATCGTGCCTTCGGAGACTCCCAGCACTTGCCCGGCGTCAGCATGGGTAAACTCGTCCAGTACCAGTGCGAGCGTGTCGCGCAGATCGTTCGGCAGGGCGCGCATTGCCTGCCTCAGCCACCTCACTTGGTCGGCCGCCTCCGCGTCGGCGGCACGACGATCCAACTCCCGGTCGCCCCAGCCAGCAGCAGCCTTCGCATGTGCGGCCGCGCGGCGTCGGCGGTCATGAGCGGCGTTCACCGCCACGCGGTAGAGCCAGGTGGCAAACCGCGCGTCGCCCCGGAATCCGGCCAGCTTCGCCGGCAGCGCGGCGCAGATGTCCTGCGTCAGGTCCTCGGCGTCGGCCCTTCTGCCGGTGAGCCGAAAGCACAGCGCGAACAGCCCGTCATAACGCCGCTCCAGCAGCGCGGAGAACGCTGCGGCGTCGCCGTCCGCCGCCGCAAGGGCAAGCTCTTCGTCGCTTGTGGCCATGTACATTACGGTTGTTTGACGCACCCGGAAGGTCAATCCTTGGAAATGGCCAGGCAACAGCGTTCGTGGGCACGTCTCCGTTGCGGCACCGGGCCTCGTGCCCGGACCTTCCGCGCCGTGAATGACCTCCGGTCCCCGGCAGGTCAGTGTCGGCTCTGTGCTCGGCAGCGGCAAGTTCGCTCCCGCAGACTTGGCGGAACGTCGCCAGACAATCCGTCAGCCAAGCCGAGATGCCGCCGCCTCGAAGGCCTTCGTCGTCACTTCCAGATCGTCGTCGTCGAGGGCAAGACAGCAATAGGTCTTGCCAGGGGGCCTGAACAGCCCATGGGATCGGAGCGCCTCGTTCCAGGACGCGGTGCGGGCGTTGTCCGCCGTCTGAACGTCGCGATAGTTCCGGACATCCCGGTCGGTGAAGACAACATCGAACAGCGACGGCGCACCGACAAGCCGATACGGAATGCCGGTCGGGTCGAGCGCGTCGCGGGCCAGTCCCATGACCGTCTTGCCGAGGTTTTCCAGACGCTCGTACTGGCCGGGACGCCGCAGGATCTCGAGGGTCTTTAGGCCCGCGACCGCGGCAATCGGGTTGCCCGAAAGCGTCCCGACCTGCATCAGCCAGCCTTCCGGGCCGGCAAGGCTCTTGTCGAAGTGCTTCATGATCTCGGCCCGTCCGGCGATTGCGGCCAGGGGAAACCCGCCGCCGATGATCTTCCCAAGCGTCGCGAGGTCGGGCGTTACGCCGCAGGTTTCCTGCGCGCCGCCATAGGAGAGCCGGAACCCGGTGACGATTTCGTCGAAGATCAGGACGATGCGATGCTTGTCGGCTTCGTCCCTGAGAACCTGCAAGAATCCGGGATCCGGCGGAATGATGCGTTGCAGCGGCTCGACGATGATGCCGGCCACACGGTCTCCCCACTCCGCCAGCAGCGAACGAATGTAGTCCGCGTCGTTGAATGGTGCGACCAGCACCTCGGAGGCGACTCCGGACGGAATCCCGGCACTGTCAGGCACGGCGCCCGGGAAGTTCACGAGTCTTTCGGGCGCCAGTGACATCTGCGCCTCGGCGCTCATGCCATGATAGCCGCCTTCGAACTTGACGATCTTGTCGCGTCCCGTGAAGGCGCGAGCCAGCCGCATGGCGTACATGTCCGCCTCGCCGCCCGTGGAGACGTACCGGAGTTGCTCGGCGCAGGGCAGGGCTCGGCAAATCTCTTCCGCAAGCTCGATGCCAACAGCATTGCTTGCAAAGAAGGTCTGGCCCTTGGGCAACTGTTCCGCCACGGCCTCAAGCACTTCCGGGTGACCGTGGCCGAGGATCAACGGACCTGAGCCGATGAGGTAATCGACATACTCGTTGCCGTCTTCGTCCCGGACTCGTGCGCCCCGACCCTCGCGGATGACGATGCCGGAATCGAAATTGCCGAACCCGCCTGCGGGCAGCACGGCCCTTGCACGCGCGATCCAGTCAGCTTGCGATGCGATCGTGGTCAATGTCCTCTCCAGAATCAGGTCAGGGTCGCCGAGGATGTCCAGGTCGGGTTCGATCCCGAGACCCGGACCGTCGGGAGGCGCGATGCATCCTATTTCTCGGCTTGGCGCGTTCGGGTCAAGGCACGGACCGACATGGCCTGCGTTCGACGACAGGGCGTTGTTGTCAGTAGGGGCCGGGGACAATCGGGCTGCCATCGACGAACCGTTCGAAACGGAAACGCGACAGTTCGAAGCCCGTGGGCCGGCCAAGCACGAGATCGGCGAGAACCCGCCCCGCCCCTGGGCCGATCCCGAAGCCGTGTCCGCTCATGCCGGTGCCGATGAACAGGCCAGGGAGCGACGGCACCTCGCAGATGTAGGGCACGGCATCGGGAGTCACGTCGATCATTCCCGCCCACGTCTCTGCAATGCCGGCCTCGTCCAGCCAGGGCGTCCGCTCGCGGAGGCGTTTGGCCAAGCGTCGCTGGCCCTCCTTCGACGGAGGCGGATCGAGCACGCGCATCCGTTCGAACGGCGTGACCTCGTCGGCGGACCAGTGCACCTTGGAACGCCATGCGCCCGGATAACCCGCAGGAGGCTTCGGCCTGAGCCGCAGGTTCCCCGCAGATTTCCACATCAGCTTCGTGAACTTGGTCAGGTCCCGGAACGAACGGGCACAGACGTAGTGCTCGATAAAGTTCCCGGTTGTAACGGTATGGCCGCCATCCGCACGACGGCTCGTGGCGAATCCAGGCATGGAAACGTTGGGAAGCCCGCGGTCGTCCACGGGATGGGTGCGGCCGACCGTTGAACGCACGGTGAGTTGCGGCAGGTCAATTCCCGCGTTGCGCGCAAAACAGGTGGACCAGGCACCGCCTGCCAGCACCACTCGGTCGGCCCGTACGGGCCCGCGCTCGGTGTGCACGCCGGAGACATTTCCGGCCTTGGACTCGAGGGTGCGCACGGCGCAGTCCTCCGTGACCGACACGCCGATCCGCCGCGCCGCGCGCGCGAGCGCCGGCACCGCGACAAAGGGTTCCGCCCGCCCGTCGCTCGGGGTCAGCATCCCGCCGACCCATTGTCCTTCCAGACCGGGACACGCTTCCCGTGCCTCGGTCGGCGACAGCATCCGGGTGTCCAGCTGGTGCTCCCTGGCGAGGTCATGCCAATCCGCGTACCTGGCGAGAGTGCGCTCATCCTCGGCGAGATACGCCAGACCGCATCTTTCGAACGCAAGATCTTTCTCTCCGGTCTCTGTCGCGAGACTTTGCCAGATTCGATTCGACTCCATCACGATGGGCAGCTCGTCCCGGTCCCGACCCTGTTGGCGGACCCAGCCCCAATTGCGGCTCGACTGCTCGCCCGCCACACGCCCCTTCTCGATCAGCGCGACCTTCGCGCCTTGCCGCCCGAGGAACCAGGCGGTCGAGGTGCCGACGATCCCGGCACCGATTACCACGACGTCAACGGCCTCCGGAATCGGGTCAGCGTGGGCGACCGGCGTGGCTTCGGTGATCATCGGCATGCGGGACTTCTCCGAGCGTGCAGTCGGTTCGCGAGCTTGAGTGAAGCTTTGCAGAATGTGATCGTGGTCAATGTCCTACTCCAATGTCAGGTCCGGATCTCCGAGGATGTCCGGTTCGGGCTCGACCCCGAGCCCCGGACCTTCCGGAGGTGCAATGCGTCCTCCTTCGCGGCGCGGTGCATTCGGGTCAAGGCGCGGGCCGACATAGCCCGAGAGATCGCACGTGTTCAGGAGACGCGAGGGCGGCGTCGTGGCCGCCAGATGCAGGAGGGCGGCAGTGGTGATGTCCGATCCCCAAGTGTCCTCGATGCACACCTTTGCGCCGAAATGCAGGCAGAGGTCGCGGGCAGTGCGACAAGCCGAGATGCCGCCGAACTTGGAGAGCTTGAGCGCGACCGCGTCCATGCAGGCCCGCGCGTGCCCCTCGATAAGGGTGTTCGTGTCAAAGGCCGCCTCGTCAAGTTTCATCGGAAGTCCGGTCGCATCGCGAACCCTGGCGCAATCGGCGATGGTACGGCACGGCTGCTCAAGCATGATGTCCAGGTCGCGTGCCGCGCGACCGACGCGCGTGGCGTCCAGCGATGTGGCGCCCATGTTCCAGTCACCGTAGACGAGCGGCCCGGGCCCGACGGCCTTCCGGACTGCGGTCAACCGCTCGACATCGGTCTGCCAGTCTCCCGAGGCACCAAGCTTGGCCTGGAATTGCCCGATGCCTTGCGCCTTGGCTTCGCGGGCGATGCGCGCCATGTCGTCCGGCGCGATGCAGGTGATGGAATGGTAGAGCGGCATCGATTCCGCCTGACGTCCGCCGAGAACGCGGTAGAGGGGCAGGGCGGCGACCTTCGCCGTCAGATCCCAAAGCGCAATGTCGATCGCCGACTTGGCATAGACGTGTCCCTGCAGCCAGGTGTCGGCTCTCGACATGACGGCTTCCGGCCCGATCGGGTCGCTGCCGAGCAGTATCGGCGCAAGTTCGGCGATCGCTGGCTGAACGCCACGCGCGTAGGCCGGGAGGTAGTGGGGGATCGGGCAGGTCTCTCCCCAGCCGGTGACGCCCGCGTCGGTGTCGAGCGCCAGGATCACGGTTTCGACCGTGTCGCAGGTCTTTCCGTCGGCCATGTGATAGGCCTCGTGGCTCTTCAACGGCACGTGCCAGAGACGAATGGTGGAGATCTTCATGGTCACGCTCCTGCTGCCGCACGACGATCTCGATGCAGCGAGCGGGCGACGGGAAAGTCCTCGGTGCCCGCAAGACAGGTTGCCTGCCCAAGGATCGCAAGCAGGCGCACGTTCACGTTGGCCCGTAGACGGCAACCGGTTCACCGAGGGCCGCCTCGTCGGGATGAACGCCAAGACCCGGCGATTCGGGAAAATGAAGATGACCGTCCCTGTTGCGCGGTCCCTGGCCCCGGGCAATGTCCTTGGTCAACATGTCCTGGCAGGCCCAGACCGCCAGCCGATGGGCGTCCGGTATCGTGGCGGCGAGGTGGAGCGCCTCGGCGTCGGCCAGCACCGATCCGCCGGTTGCCATGATGAACATGTCAATTCCGTGGGCAAGCGCGACGTCGCGAATGCGCGCAGCCTTGGTCAATCCACCAACCCGGTTGAGCTTGATG
This sequence comes from Silicimonas sp., assembly GCA_022824315.1. Taxonomy (GTDB): domain Bacteria; phylum Pseudomonadota; class Alphaproteobacteria; order Rhodobacterales; family Rhodobacteraceae; genus JAJEFO01. The sequence goes on along the minus strand of JAJEAC010000162.1, from coordinate 14,454 downwards.
CCGAACACTTCTGCAAGACCGTCGCGGGCGATGCGGGTGGCGTCCTGAAGCGTCACAAGGCTTTCGTCCACGCTTACGGGCGCGGAATGCAGCGGACGGATGGCAAAAATAATGTAATTTCCCCTTGAGCGGACAGCGCCCGCCTGCCAGCGACATGAGAATGATAAAATATTGTTTATCAGCATGTTACCATCAAGTACGTCGAAATTCACCCTTGCAACGCGGTCAGGGAATGCCATATGCTACATCCGGGATGAGGCCGTTCGGTACCTATCTGATGACGGGAACGGATGGCCTGCAAACGGTCGAACGAATTCGGGGAGCGAGGCCAATGGGGCGAGAAGACGGCATCAGGATCACCAAGCGGACGATCGACGCGCTGTCCGTGGACAAGGGCGACGCCGTTTTCTGGGACCGGGTTTTGCGCGGTTTCGGCGTCCGCGTCCACGCCAGCGGCCGCAAGGCCTACGTGGTCCAGACGCGCGGTCCCGGCGGGCGGCTGAAACGGGTCACGGTCGGGCGGCACGGGAAGATGACCGCGGAGGCGGCGCGGCGCGCGGCGGCTGAGGTCATCGACCGGATCAGGCGCGGCGAGGAGCCGTTCCCGAAGCCGCCTGCGCCGGAGCCGACCATGGCCGAACTGGCGGAACGCTACATGGAGATGCACGTCGCGAAGAACTGCAAGCCGGGGACTTTCGAGACGTTCCGCCGGACGGTGGATCTCCACATCCTGCCCGCGCTGGGCGGGATGAAGGTCTCGGCGGTGGAGCGGTCGCATGTCGCGGACCTGCATCTCTCCCTGCGGGACAGGCCCAGCCAGGCCAACAGGACGGTCGACGTCCTTGCGAAGATGTTCCGCCTGGCCGAGGCCTGGGGCATGACTCCGCCCCGGCGGAACCCGTGCCGGTTGGTGCGCCGCTACCGCACGGAGGGGCGCGAGCGGTTCCTGTCGCCGGAGGAGTACCGTCGGCTGGGACGGGTTCTCGCCAAGGCGGAGGCGGACGGCAGGTGCCTGCCGTCGGGGATCGCGGCGATCCGTCTTCTCGCGTTGACGGGGTGCCGCAGGAACGAGATCGTCACGCTGCGGTGGGACGACATCGACCGCACGGCGGGCGAGATCCGGATCCGGGACGGCAAGACGGGACCAAGGCGGGTGCCGCTGACCCCGGCCATTGAGTGGGTGCTGTCGGGCATCGAGCGTGCCGACGGCTCCCCGTGGGTGATTGCCGGGCAGAAGTCGGGCGGGCATTTCAAGGGCGTCGACCATGTCTGGCTGAGGCTCAGGCCTCTCGCCGGACTGGATGATGTGCGCATTCACGATCTTCGGCATTCGTACGCCTCCCGGGCGCTGGCGGTGGGCGAGAGCCTGCCGATGATCGGCCATCTCCTCGGTCATGGCAAGGTGAAGACGACCGCAAGATACGCTCACCTCGAGCGCGACACAGAGCGGGCGTCGGCGGCGAGGGTCGGCGGCAGCATCGGGGCGGACATCCTGAACGGACGTGACGGGGAGGCGGCCTGACATGGCGCGATTGCGGAACAGGACGATATCGCGGAAGACGGTTGCGTCGCTGGAGACCGACCGGGACACGACATTCTGGGACCGGGACCTGCACGGGTTCGGCGTTCGGGTGCATCCGTCGGGCCGGAAGGTCTACGTCGCCCAGAGCCGGGCGCGGGGCGCGGCGGCGACGCGGGTCACGCTTGGCGTTCACGGGGTTCTCACGCCCGAGGAGGCGCGCCGCCGGGCGGCGCTGGTGATCGCGCGGATCAAGGCGGGCGAGGATCCGGTTCCCGAGCCGCCAGCGGTTCGGCTGGCGGGGGGACCCACGGTCGCCGATCTCGCCGAGCTCTACGTGGCGGAGCATGTCGAGGTGCGCTGCAAGCCCTCGACCATCGAGACCTTCAGGTCGGTCGTTCGCAAGCACATCATCCCGGCGCTCGGCGACCGCCCCGCTCTTGCGGTCTCGCTGCGGGAGGTGACGGATCTCCATCACCGGCTGAGCGATCGTCCGGCGGCGGCGAACCGGACGGTGGAATTCCTGTCGCGCATCTACGGCGCGGCGGAGGACCGTGGCCGGATCCCGGAGGGCAGCAATCCGTGCCGCCTTGTGGTCCGGCACCGTCAGCGCCGACGGGAACGGTTCCTGACCGACGCGGAGTTCCGCCGCCTCGGGACGGTCCTGGACGAGGCGGAGGGCTGCGAGGGCGTCTCCGCGAACGCGGTGGCCGCGATGCGGCTTCTGCTTCTGACGGGCTGCCGCAAGGGGGAGATCCTGAACCTCCGCTGGGACGAGGTGGACATGGATGTCGGCGAGCTGCGCTTGAGCGACAGCAAGACCGGTCCCCGGACCATCGTCCTGTCGCCGGAGGCGGTGTCGGTGCTGTCGCGGATTCAGCGTGTCAAGGGCAACCCCCATGTCATTCCTGGGAGGGTGCCGGGCAAACCTCTGCGCAACCTGAACGGCCCCTGGGCCATCGTGTGCACCCGCGCGGGTCTTGAGGACATGCGCATTCACGACATGCGTCACTCGTACGCCTCCCGGGCGCTTGCGCTGGGGGAGAGCCTTCCGATGATAGGTCGCCTGCTTGGTCATTCGGAACTGGAAACGACCGCGAGATACGCCCACCTGGCGCAGGATTCTGTCCGGGACGCGGCGGTTCGCGTGTCGGACAGCATCGCCGCCGACTTCCTCGTCGACTGCGAGGCTGCCGAACCGGGCGCCTCGGATTGACCGGGCCTCGGCGGGCCTGACGGCCGTTCGGGCGGTTGCTTCCGCCCTCCGGCGGCATGTGTCGTTCGGTCGAAAGGTGATCGGCACGCTGGACGAGGTCTTCCGGCCTGCAGGCGTCACTGTCAGGAGACGCTTGGGAGAGGGGTTCGGATGGCGTAACGACCAAGGCGTTCGATGCCGGCCGGCGCGTCACGCAAGCTGCCGTCAGACCGGTTCCGGTCTTCGGCCCCGATCCCGCAGGCGGCCCGGAAGCCCGAAGGCAAGGCTCCGCCCAAGCATTCTCCGGCCGGAACCGGAACGCCGGTCGCAGCCTCTCGCGCAGGACCGGAGATGCGATGCGAGGGTCGGCGCCTGGGCCATTTTCGCGACGGCAGGCGCCGGATTACGTGCGGCTGCGGGCATTCGTGCGACGTTCCGGTCTCGGCCCTCGTCGCCCGGCACGGGGAGGATGCCCGCGTTCAGGATGCCGCCGCCTCGATGACGTGCGGCGCCTGCGGCGCGCGGCGCATCCGGGAGGTGCGCTGGATCGGCTGAACGGGGCTGGAGCGGATGGGCGGGAATCGAACCCCCGTCTCGATCCTGGATGGCCCGTCCCCTGCCACTGAGCTGCACCCGCACGGCGGTCGCGCAGCTGGCGATGCGGTGCAGGTCAAGCCGGATTTCCGGCGCCGGCAGGCGGATGGACGTGGCGTCATGCGCCGATTGACACGATTCAACAGATCGCCGAATACGTGCCGGACTGCGGACAGGAGCAAGGCGCGGCATCGGGACAGGCCACGACGGCGGCCATGCAAGCACGGGACGGGCAAATGGGTGCAACCAGGTCACATGGACGGATCACCCTCGCTATCGCGCGAGTCAACGCAAGGACACCTGCCGATGGAGGATGACGTGACGCCGCTGGTCGGCTTCATGGTTGACCCGAATGCCGCGCAGATCGTCTTCGTCGCGTTGACGAAGCTCGTGTCCGCGCTGGACTGCGGGGGAACCTGCGGGACATGGATGCCGGAACCCGCGACGAGGTCCGCGAGCGCGCGATGGAGATGATCGAGGCGCTCGACGAGCAGCTGGACGCGATCGAGCTCGACTCGGCATTGTCGCTGGACGCGCCGATGCACTGAGAGCTTGACCAAAAGTCCGGTCTATGCACAATATATTGTTATCAAACCCCGGATAAATCGGATTTTAATACAATATACGGTATTCTGATTCAGCCTCTGAGACGCGGCACCCGGTCGTTGCCTGGAGTCCGGCATGCAAGCGCGTCCGGGCGGGAGCCGAACGGTTTCGACGGGCCGGGAGACGGACATTCCCGCACCGTCCGCAGCCGGTCGCGCATAAGGGGGGGCGACGTGGCCGGAACGGGGCTCGGTCCCAGGGGAATCCGGGCATGTCGCGCCCGCGAGGACTGGCCGCAAATCGCTCCTTCGGGCGCGACATGGCTCCGGCCGCCCTGTCCTGGCGCGATCCGGAACCCGATAGGCATGCGAGTCGACATTCGGACATGCTGCGCCGGAGACGAATCGGTCCTGCGGAGAGCCTTGAACGGGGACAGGCATCTGGAGGCGAAGCTTGCCAGGCCGGAGGCGCTGTTTCGCTCAGCGGGCAGTGCGGGCGAGAGGTCGGTCGTCGGTGCGTGGAAGGTCCCTCGATCGGGAAGCCACGGACAGGCCTCACGAAAGCGGTCTCGTCCCCGATCCGGCGACCAGGGCGAAATCCGTTCACCTGACCGACGATGGCCTTGCCCGGGCCGAAGCGGCCTGCCGACGGCTGATCAGGGACTGCGCCTGAACGAACGGGGTATTCGGCCGGTCCTCCGGATTATCCCGGTGCACCGGGGCGTCATGCCTGCAAGGAGTGGTGGAGCCATGGCCATGTCCTGACGCCGTGCATGTCGATGCGCTCGATCACGATCGTGTCCGAAAGGCTGCCGTCGATGGATTCCGTGAGGAAGCGGAGGCGGTCGGCAACGGTCCTGCGGACCTCGGCGTCGCGCTTCCACAGCAGCGCCTCCCGGCACTCGAAGATGGCCGCGCGGTCCTCCATGACCTTCGGATGGGTGTGGAGCCAGCGCACGAACGCGACCGCATCGGGCGTCTCCTTCCACAGGTCGCCGAACAGCTTGACGTAGCTCTTCGCGCAGTCCGGCTCGGCGAAATTCGAGCCGTGCCACATCGGGACCGGAAGCGGGTCTGGCGTTCCGCAGATCATCTCCGCGATGTAGCGGTTCTCGACGAAACCGTGCCGCAGGCACGTCGCAGCCGCGACGTGCTCTCCCTCGACCAGCCGCAGGAGACCCAGCTCATACTGCAACGACGGCTCCTCGTGCCGGAACTCGACCAGAAGCGCGCGCGCCTCGTCCAGCCTGCCGGCACGCAGGAGGGCGGAGCCGAGCAGGCAGCGGATGCCCTGGTTGTCCCTTGGGTTCCAGACGAGCATCGCGTTCATTTGGTCGACGGCCTCGTTCCACGCGCCGAAATGCAGGTGGCAAAGCACGAGGCCGTGCGCGGCACGGAAGAACGGCCTGTTGTCCAGGCAATTCCACTCGATGAGGTCGGCGTAGCCCGGGGGGATGGCCGCTTCGCAGATCGAGAATCCGGCCAGGAACGCGTCGTGCGCGCGTTTGGGCTTGCCCCCTTCCAGCAGGATGTTGCCGATGTGCACATGGGCGTCGACGAACCACGGATGCCGTTCGGCGAGGCCCCGCAGCGAGTCGATGCAGCGTTTCTCGCCGATCTGGCCGGACCGGTGTCGGTCGAGAAGCCGCTGGAACTCCTCCAGGCACGTGTCGTGTTCCGGCGGGTAGCAAAACCGGGCGGTGTCTTCGAAGAATTCGAGATGCAGGCTCATGGTCCCTCCCGGTGGCGCAATCGGCGGTTCCAGCGACGTTTCCCGGAATTCGCGGTCTTCGGCAAGGGCGAACGGGCGAGGATGCCGGGCTCCGCCGAACCGCCGCGCCTGCGTTCGCGCCGCCCGCTCAGCGGGTGCCGACGCGATCTCGCCCCGCCGTCGATCGAAACTCGCGGTTCGACCGCGATTCACGCGCCTTCGCCACCTGGATCGAACGCGCCGACATGGTACCTTTCGTCTTAATGGTCGCGTTTTGTCGGCCTGCCGGGAGCCTGTGCCGGCGTCCCGAGAGGGGCGGATCCGCGTAACCGCCGGTTCCCGACCGTGACCTTCTGCATCTGCGCCCCGAAGTGAATTCGGGGCTGCAAAGCCCGGGGCCAATCCTGTAGGAGATGTGCCGGGAAGGCGCGGGGTTCAAGACAGGATCGTGCCGGACGAGGAAATGGCGAAGGAAGGGATCATGGCGACCGATGCGGGTACGAGGAGCCTGGCGGTGCTGATCGACGCCGACACCACCAGCGCCAGGCACGCGCAGGCGATATTCGACGAGATCGTCAAGCTGGGCGAGGCCAACGTGAGACGCATCTACGGCGACTTCTCGCACGGCCGTCTCGCGGCGTGGGACAAGGCGATCCAGTCGCTTGCGATCCTGCAGCACCAGCAGCGCAGCAACTCGCGGGGCAAGAACGCCTCCGACATCGCGCTGGTCATCGACGCGATGGACTTGATGTTCAAGCGAACGCTGGACGGGGTGGTGCTGGTCAGTTCGGACAGCGACTTCACGCGCCTCGCGCAGCGGCTGCGCGAGGAAGGCCTGGAGGTGTACGGCTTCGGCGAGCGCAAGTCGGTCGAGGCCTTCCGCAGACGCCTGCAGCCGGTTCATCTACGTGGAGAACCTCCTTGAGGCCGAACCGGAAAAGGGCGGCAAGGCGCCGGCCAGGACGGCGGCACAGAGGAAGGATGCGCCGCGCAAGGCGCGAAAGATCATCGCGGACGCCATCGGTGAGCCGGACGCCGACGGATGGGAGAGCCTGGGCAGCGTCGGGCAGCGGATCCAGGGCGCGCATCCGGACTTCGACCCGCGCAGCTACGGATGCGCGAACCTGAGCACCCTGGTCGAGAGGTCCGGCGGGTTCGACATCCGGAAAGACTCTGACAACGTCCATGTTCGTCGCAAGGCCGCGGCGCGAAAGGGATCTGGCACAGCCCAGGTCCCGACGGTTTGATGCCTGCGGGAACCACCCACGCGGACCGGGCGTTGCCCGCCTCTTCGGGATCGCGGCGTTCGGCGCGACCGGCAGGGCGGCGGACGCGCCGAACGTCAGGCGGAATGCGATGCGAACGAGAGCGTGGGCGAGGTCCGTGACGAACCGGGCAGGTCCGGTCGCCTGGGCCGGGTGTCCGCGACCCGGGGCAAGGGCGGCATGGATCCCGGGTCGTGATGACAAGGGCGCAGGTGCCGGCAAGGCTGGACGGCAGGAAGAGGGAAACAGCTGATGACATCTGGAAGAGGCGAAACGGGGACTGGCGAAGCCGACGGGAGCGCAGGTCGCGTTCGGTTCGCTTCCGCGACACTGAGTGGAAGCGGATCGAGGCCTTCGCGAAAGCGCGCGGCCTAACCGGTTCGGAATTCGTGCGCTGCGCAGCGCTCGCGGCGGCAGCGGACCGGGGCGAGGCGACGGCTCGCCTTGCGCCGCTGATCGAGACGACGTTTCGCGCGACGCACATCCTGGCGACGAAGATGCGCGTCGACATGCTCGATGCGGGCCGAAGGGCGGAAATCGAGGAGCTTGTCCAGGCCGCCCGGGCGTTGCAGGACGAGCTGCTCCAAAAACGGTCCGGTTGACGGTCCGTGACATCCTGCAGGGCCGCATCCGTGCGAGCAGGTCCATATCTCGGCTGCAGTCCGTGCAAGGGACTCATTGCTGATCGCGCCAGGGCGATGCTGGCATGACGCCCTGGCCGGCGCGTTCCGGGCGCACGTCTCGATCCACCAGCGGGTACGAGACGCCGGTCGCCGTCGACAAGAGGAGAGACGGCTGCCTCGCGGACTGCAGGGGAATGCGGATGCCCGGCGCGTCACTGCCCGGTGCGTTCGTGCGGCTGGCGCGGCGGGCGTCCGATGACGTCCTTCAGTTCGTCAAGCTCGATGAAGCTGTCGGCCTGGCGGCGCAGCTCGTCCGCGATCATCGGCGGGTGCGAACGGATCGTCGAGACGACGGACACCCGTACGCCCTGGCGCTGCAGGCCTTCCGCCAGCGGACGGAAGTCGCCGTCTCCGGAGAACAGCACGACGTGGTCGACATGCGGCGCAAGCTCCATGGCGTCGACTGCGATCTCGACGTCCATGTTCCCCTTTACCCTGCGGCGGCCCTGGCTGTCGGTGAACTCCTTGGCAGGTTTCGTGACCATGGCGAAGCCGTTGTAGGCGAGCCAGTCCGCGAGCGGCCGGATCGGGGAGTATTCCTCGTTTTCCAGGAGGGCGGTGTAGTAGAACGCCCGCAGCAGCTTGCCGCGCCGCATGAACTCCTGGCGCAGCAGCCTGTAGTCGATGTCGAATCCCAGCGCCTTCGCCGCGCCGTGCAGGTTCGCGCCGTCGATCAGCAGCACGAGCCGTTCGTCCTTGTAGAACATGTGCCAGTCCTTTCTCGCACCGGCTTTCCACCGACCGGGGCAAAATGCAACCGGCTGCGCGGCGGTTCGGCGCGGTTTCCGCCGACTGCCGGTCGTGCCGGAATTCGCGTACCGGCCGGTGGAGCCGGCTGTTTGACCGGAGTGATCGGGACGGATAGCGTGACGGTGCATCGGAGAGGGGGGGGCGAATGACGGCAAGCTCGGGGCGATCCGTGCGCGACGGCCCGTCACTCGGGATCCCGTCACGCAGGTTCCGGTCGCGGAAACCGTCAAGGAAACCGAACGCAAAACCCTCTCTCGACACTCTGTTCAAGGATCCTCCGCCAGGCACCGGCCATGCCGAGGCCGCCTCCCGGCAGGACCTGGAGCTGCGCCTCGAAGGGCGGCGGCTTGGACGTCTGCGCGGCGGCACGCTCCGGATCACGTGCGGCTGCGGCCATTCCGGCGACGTTCCGGTCCTTGCCCTCGTCTCCCGGCACGGGCAAGAGGCCCGGGTCGGCGACGCCGTCGCCACGATGAGATGCAGCGGATGCGGGGCACGGCGCGTCAAGGAGATCCGCTGGCTCTCCTGATCGTTGCCGCCGGTGCCGCGCGACATCTCGCCCGAATCCCGATGCGCGCGTCCGGCCGCCAGCCGGTTCGGGCGGAATCGACCGGGTCCCTGTCAGGAATCGCGAAGACTCTCAATTCCCTTGATCGGTGGCATCCCTGCTGTTCCGCAAACCGTGCCGTCCGGAACCGACCTAAGTGCGTCCTTCCGTCGTGCGCGACGAAGCTCAGGCAGGATGCTAAAGCGTGCTTCCGCGCTCCGGGACGCACCTCGCGTCTGGAGCCTGTTGGACATTCGGTTCGGCATTCTGACATGCTCCGCGCGAGACGAATCGGACCTGTGGTGTGCAATGAGCGAAGACAGTGATTTGAAGGCGAAGCTCGCCAAGCTGGAGGCGCTGTTCCGGAGAGCGGGCAGCCCCGGAGAAAAGTCGGCCGCCGGTGCCGCGATCGAGAGGCTGCAGGGGCGGCTGGCAGGTTCGGGCGAGAAGCGGGAGCCGGAGGTCGAACTCCAGTATTCGCTCCCCGATGTCTGGTCCGCCGAACTGTTCCGCGCGGTCTGTCGCAAGCATGGGGTGCGACCGTACCGCTACAGGCGGCAGCGCCGGACGACCGTCATGGTGCGCGCTCGCGAACGCGAGTTCGACCGGAGGGCGTGGCAGGAATGCCGCCGGCTTCATGACGAACTGGCCGACTGCTTCAACGACGTGACCGACCACCTCGTATGCTTCATGGGATCGGGCGGCAGCGGCAGCGCTCCCCTTGAATTGGAAGGAGGGGCTGGACGATGACGGGCGACCTGAAGACCGACAGGATCGACGAAGCCGTTCCGGCATTGCTGCATCTCGACATTTGCAGCGTTCGCGCTTTGGTGTTGCCAGTGCGTGGAAGTCACTGAACCGGGATGCGATGGACAGGCTTCACGATAGCGGTCTCATCTCCGATCCGGCGACAAGCGCGAAGTCCGTTGGCTTGAGCGACGCGGGCCTGGCCCGGGCCGAAGCCGCCTGCAATCGGCTGTTCAGGGACGGTGGCTGACCGGACGGGGGCGACGGTCCCGTTGCCCCTCGCCCCGGATCAGGTCGTCGCGATTCAGCGTCACGAAATGCCGCCGCTGCGAAAGTTCGCGCGATTCAGGCCGCTTGTTGCGGTGGATGTCCGTGTTTTCTGGTGTCGTCTCGACGGGAAGCGACGCCAGGCGGCAGCAAGCGCATTCGCTCTCCATCCAGCCGCAGGACATTGCCGCGCATCGCCGCCTCCTCGGCGCAATTGAAGAGACTTGCATGCAGGCAAGATTCTCCGGCGTTGCGTCGCCAAGCATCTTGGGGTCTGTCATGGGGACACCGTGCCATGTCACTCCCCCAATCCACCGAACGCGCCGACGATCCCCAACTGCTCGAACACGCCGACTGTCTCCGCGTGTCCGGAACCGTAGAACCCGCCCTGAATGCGATTTCCTGTAACTCCGGCCTGAAACGTTCCGTCTGATCGCACTGGAACGTCGTCAAAACGGACCGCCGCAACGGTGTGAACCTGGTTCCTGTCAATGTTCTTGATGTTGGTGAAGTCTGCATCAATCGTGCCGGAGAAGCTGTAAATGAGCCTTGCATCACCCTGCAGGAAATCTCCGCGACTTGTTCCGGCAGCAGGCGTTCCAACCATGACGCCGCGCCATGTTGCGGATGAGCCGGGGCGGCTTCCCGTGAGGTCGCCGCCAACAAGACCGGATCTTACCCAGATGTCGATGCCGTCCTGGGTCACGTGTTCCTCACTGACCTGAAATGCACCGTTCTGCATCCAGGCTCCCAAGGCCTTGATACGACCATCACTGGTTTCGCCAACCGACAGGGTGATTCCGTGCTTGCTGTGATTCACGCCAATTCCGGGATCGTGATTGTAGATTGCGAGGTCATCAATGGTCAGGGTGGATACCAACCCGCTCCGTGGTTCACGCAAGACGCATCTGGCCCCTGAACATGTTGACCGGATAGTGAATGAAGGGAAGTCAGGATGTGAGGTATTGCCATAGCCCGATGACAGTATCAGCGAGTCGATGCGCGAGATTATCCCCGCTGCTCTGGCAGACTGGTCGGCAGCCGTCTCGATTGGCGGTTCGGAATCCGTGAGGGTTCGTGCGTCTTCTACGGCGGAGCTTCCCCCTCCGCCACCGCAAGCGGCGAGCATGAGCGTGAGAACGGCGATGATGGGCAATGGCAAGCGCATGAGAGCGGTCTCCCTGTTTGACGTGAATGGCAGATCAAGATGAAACATGCTGCCTCGCGTCAAGGCTTGCTGCGACATCCTTACTGCGACATCCGACATCCTGTCGTGTCGTTCCGAACGGAGGGATGAGCCCATGACGAGGAAATCGACACGCCGATGCAGTGACATCGCGAGATCGCGGCGATCCTGGAACGGGTGCTGAAGACCGCGGGAGCACCTGATCGACGCATCTCCACCCCCGAGATGGCAAGGCTCGCCGGCGCACGCAGCCCGAAGGGCGTCGGCTCAAGGCTCAGGGGACTGCTCGATGCCTGTCTCGTGTCGGAACGCATCGCTTTGGGCGACGCCGTCAAGGTTCGAGGCAGCGGGTCAGCGCGAGGGTGGGAAGCAGGTCCCAAGGCCGAGCGCGCGCTTGCGCAGTGCCGGGCCGCGATGCGCCTGGGCGGCGACCTGCCGGCGCTTGACGTGACGCCCGCTCGAGACGACGCTGCGGAGCGAGGCTGGATGACGATACGGGTGCTGCGCGAACGACGGGGCTGGTTCTTGCACGCCGGAGGAATTCCAGAACTGCGCCGGGCCGTCGACGCGATGCCGGAATTTGCCGGAGACCCGACCGCTCGCGGGGAGATGTTCGTCGCCGAGCTTCGCCGGGTCGTCGGGGACGAGGCGGAGACCCGTGTGCCGCGAAGGTTCGGCCTCGGTGGAACTCGTACCAGAGGCAGGCACGACCTCGACGGGTCGACGTCGATTGATGCCTGCTGCGAAGAACCGATTCGCGCATGCATCGTGCAAGGACATTGGTGGGAGCGCGAGACGCGATCTGACGACGTCGCCGGGGTGCTGGAGACGCTCGACAATTTCCTGATCGAGTGGGACGGGTGGCGCCCTGCCGAAGGGTTGCCCGCGCAACGTCATGTCATCGAGATCGTGACCGAGAGAGACGGACGGACATGGCTGCCGCCTCCCGACCTGCGGATGCGCAGACGCCTGCGGGCGACGTTCTCCATGGACGGCAAGGCAGCGCATGCGGAGTTCGAGGCGATTCGCGGGCAGGAGAACCTGGCGCTTGAGCAGTGGATCCAGGAAAGGCGAGACCGAGCGCGGCTGGCATGGTGCCGGGCCGCTCATCTTCGAGTTCGCGGCAGAAGGGGCGCACCCCGACCCGATGGAAAGCGTGACGCTCCCGGGTCACGGGCCGCACCAGCCCGTTGTCCAACGCAATCGGGCCGGTGAATGGTCGTTCAGGGGACCGGGCGGAACCGTGCTGCAGACGGCGGTCGACCGCCACATGGAGAACGGGAACCGGACGCGGGCCACCGAGTTGCTGCGAGAGCTCACGATTATCGAAGGCTGGAACCTGAATGCAGCCGAAGATCTCGCGGTGAGCACCGGGGCGGAGACGACGAGGATCGAGCGTGAGGGGATCGTACGAAGCATCGCTGACCGAGGCCTCGCGGCGCTTGAGCGGGCCGGTTTCCGATGGAGTCGCGACAAGCTGGACTGGTACGAGATCGAGAATCGCCCGTTCCTGCGCAGCCGCTTCCAGTTGGCCATGATCAAGGAGAGACAGGGACAGGGCGCTGAAGCGCTTCGGACATGCCGCGACATCGAGCGCGCAACGCGCCCCGAAGACCCTCTCGGGGCTCGATACAAGGTCGCGAGGCTGCTCACGCTGGCAGCCGAATGGGAGGAGCTCTCGCGCCTCTGCGCGCGCCATGCCGATGATCCGGGTGTCGATGCGGTGATGACGTGCTGGGTGGCCGCGGAGATGACCGGAAATTGCGAAGCGGCCGCTGACCGGATGGAAGACGCGATGGATCTCTGCCCGCTCGCCGTCTCGCGGGTCGTACGGGGCGGCCCGTCCACTCCGTGCGACGGCCGGATACGTGATCGCGGCGGGTTCGACGAAGCGAACCGCCACTGGAACCGCTGCCGGGCGTTCTACCAGACCGGGTCGGGACGCGCCCTTCGCACCAGGCTCGCCGAAAGGTCTCGGGCGCAACGCGAAGGCGGCGGAGCCCCTCATGCGTGGAGACGCCGAAGCGCCGAGGAAATGCGCAACATGGCGGATTGCCAGCGCAGACTCATGGCTCTGACCACTGTCAGCGCACGGATCCGCAGTGAATTCCGGGATTTGGCGAGCCGGGTCGAAACCGGAGCCGAACCGTTCAAGATTGACTGCACTCAGGGTCGTCTCGGCATCACGCGGCGCAGGCACGACGGGGCAACCATGCGGATTGAATTCCTCGGGGGATGGAACGCGCTCCTGGTGGAGACCGGGCCGCACGGCACGGTATTGAGGCAGGGCAGCGCTGAATTCGATCAGGTGGAACATGAGATCAAGGCGTGGGAGCGGTCGGGATCACGCGCAGGCCAGACCGGTTTGCATCGGCACTCGGCGACAGGCTGCTTCAGGCAGAACCTCAGGCCCGCAACCGGGATGCTGCGGACGTGAAGTGACCAGCAGCGCTCGCGAGTCTCTGTGCGCTCCCGTCTCGGCGAGAGGCTGCGCCGCATCGTCGACAGCCGGGACGGCATCTGTCGGCGTTCCTGCACGACGGTCGCGTCGGGACGGGCATGCGCTTCGTCGAGAAACGGACCCGCCTGCCGAAGCCGAAGGTCGGGAAGGCGCTGTGGGTCGGCCACGACGGAGCCGCCGCTGGCGACCGCCAAGACGTGTGCCTACGGAACCGGCTGGCCGGCGAGCGCCGCGACGAAGGAGGGTCCGAACGTGTTCCAGAACATGACGAGCGCGACGAAAAGGCCGCCGGAGAGCGCAAGCTCTGCAAGAATCCGCATCGGAATGCGCGCGGACAGGGACTCCTGCCAGCCGTGCCCGGTCGCCGACGCCCTGGGATCGGCGAACGTCGCGCCCCGCCGTTCATGGCGTCCGGCGGAAGCTTCGTCCTGGGCGGCGAGACGCCTGGCCTGGTCGGCGTGGAACGCCGCCAGGTCGCTTCTGAGCCTGCCGAGCGTCCGGGCGTCACGGATGTGGCGGACCGTGGCGTCTGCGCGCAGCGCCTCCGCCAGCTTGTCGTGGGGGTTGTCACGGATCGCGTTGACGACGCGGCGGAGATCCGCCCCGCCGGAAAGTCGTCCGGAGTCCTGCATTTTCCTGCCTCATGCCTGCCCCCAGGCCGTCTTTTTCCGGCAATGAAGCACGGGATCCCCCGCGTGACAAGGAAAATCTTCCCGTGCGCCGCTGCCTGGTCAGTCCGCTCCGGGGAGGACCGAGAGGCCGGGGCCGATGTCGAGCGTCGTGACGAGCGCAGGACCGACGGAGCCCAGGAGCGTGATGATGGCGGCCGCCGCCAGGAGCGCGGCTGCAGGCATGTCGTGGGGCAGTAGACGGACCAGGTAGTCCTGCAGGACGGGCCGCTCGCGACGGTCGGCCAGGTCCGCCCACGGGTTGGAGAACGCGGCGGCCGGGCGTTCGGGCATTTCGACATGCGGAGCGTCGCGG
>JAJEAC010000110.1 GCA_022824315.1 Silicimonas sp. | reverse complement strand
GCGCGGGCAGCATCTTGCAGAAGGGCGTCAGGTCGTTGTCGCCGACTTGGAGAGTTGCACGGCGAGAATGGCCAGAGCGATTGCGACCACTCCAACAACATCAAGAACGCCAATTGCCTCGCCCAGCAGGGCCGCAGCGATGGCCACCCCGAAGAACGGGTTCAGGAAATGGAACGTGGCGGCCCGCGTGGGGCCAATGCGACGGACCAGCCAGAACCAGATCATCGTCGCCAGCAGTCCAGGCATAAAAAGCGTGTAGAGGAACGCCGCCACGAAAGTGACCGACCAGTTGACGGCCCAGGTTTCGAGCGCCAAGGCAGGCACCCAGAGCACGACGCTCCCGACCAGCATCTGGAATCCCACGACAACCATGATGTTTCCGCCCGAGGATGCGCCCCGGACGGCCAGCGTGGCAAAGGTCAGGGCAAGCGCACCGATCCCGCATAGCGCGATTCCAACCGGATCGACCCCTTGGGTCAGCCGCGTTCCCATGATCAGGAAAACCCCCGCCATCCCGGCAATCAATCCCGCCATGCCGAGCGGTCGCAGGATTTCTCTCGCGATCAGCCAGCCAGCCAACGCGACCAACAGGGGCAGCGAGGACGCAATGATGGTCGCCAGTGAAGCTTCAACCGTCTTCAAGGCAACAAAGTTCAGTCCCAGGTAGAGGGCATTCTGGCAAACGCCGAAAATGACCGTCAGTTGCCATTGCTGACGTGTCAAGGTGAAGTTCTGCCTGAGGATGCGGGCCAGCGCCAGGGCGATCAGGCCCGCGATCAGGAACCGGACCGCCGAGATCGTCAGCGGCGGCGCGCTGGTGACGATGATCTTGGCGGACGTGAATGCAGATGCCCATATGAAGGCAAAGGCCAGCCCGCCGAGAATTGCCGGGACATCGACCTTATCTGAGATAGCCGATGGCATACGTCGGTGTCAGCCGGGCTTCGGCGATGAACGCGTCGAGGGCGCCTTGCTCCGGCTGGCGGACGGTTGACGTTTGCTCGCGCGCCAGCCCTCCCGTCACGAACAGGGAGTCCAGATTCTCGCCCAAGGCGCCCATGATGTCGGTCTGAATGCCATCTCCGATGCACAGGATCCGCCCGTCCGGCACCTGTGCCCCGATCTGCGCCAGCCGTTCCCGCGCCAAGGCGTAGACCGGCGGATGCGGCTTTCCGAAATACAGGCTCACCCCACCCATTTCCGTATAGAGCTGGGCAAGCGCGCCTGCACACCATTCGCGGATTTCGCCCCGGTCAACCACCAAGTCAGGATTCGCACAGAGCAGCTTCAGGCCCTTTTGCTTGGCAAAGAGGAACTCGGGGCGGTTCACGGCCGGATCCGCGTGCGCGTCAAAGGGACCGAGGCACGCAATTCCGGTCGCGTCCTTGAGTTCGACGAGGCGCAGGTCAACCGGATCGGAGACGATCGCAGGCGGCTCAAAGAACGGCAGGTCGTGATCCTGTCCCATGAACCAGACGCGGTTGCCGATGGCGCCGCGAAACATCGCAACCCGGGCGCTGTCGCCGCTCGTGGAAATCGTGTCCCAGCAATCGGGCGAAACCTTGAGCACCTCCAGTTGCCTTTCCACGCCCGCGCGCGGGCGCGGCGCGTTTGTCAGGAGCACGACCTTGCCGCCCCTGGCACGAAAGGCGCGGAGCGCGTCGATGGCCTCGGGATAGCATCGCACCCCGTCATGCACGCACCCCCAAAGATCGCAGAAAAGCGCATCGTAGCGGTCGGAGATCTCCGACAGGCTGTCGACCAGCGGAACCATGCCTCAGACTTTCAACACCGGGATGATCTGTTTCTTGCGGCTGACCACTCCAGGCAGCGTGGCAAGGTCGCCGTCGGCCTCGACCCCGAAGCTCTTGGCGGCGATGCGCCGCACAACGTCATTTGTAATGAAGAGGGTGGCCTCTTCAGACAGGATGTCCACGAGAAAGAACAGGACCTGGTCGACGCCGTCTTCCGTGGCGACGATCTCCATTTCCTTCATCAGGCCCGCTTTCCGGTCCAGCACGCTCGACGGAGATGTCGTTTCAAAGACCGAGATTCGGAGATTCGCGCCGTCCACCTCGTAGGCCTTGGCATCCACGCGCAGCAATTCCGCGTCCGTATAACCCGAGACGTCGGACTTGGCTGCGAACATCTCCTGCGCGTATTCCGCAATGTCGAGTCCCAGATCTCCAGCAAGCCGTTCCGCCAGTTCCCGGTCGACATCGGTCGTCGTCGGCGAACGAAATTCGAGCGTGTCGCTCAGGATGCAGGAGAGCATCACGCCCTTGATCGAACGTGGCATCCTCGCGGCGTCGTCGCCCATCAGGTCGTGCATGATCGTGGCCGTGCAGGCCAGCGGGCGGACGGTGATGGTGATCGGCGTCTTGGTCTTCAGCCCGCCTTGGAGCATGTGGTGATCAATCACCTCGATCACGTTGGCATCGTTGATGCCTTCAGGCAGTTCCGCGACGTTGTTCGTGTCGACTATGGTGCAGTTGTCCCCCGGACCTACGCTTTCAAGGACGTCCGGCTTGTCGAGACTCCAGCGCTCGAGCACGAAGAGGGCCTCGGCATTCGGTTCGCCAAGAAGACGTGCCTGTGCCGGGGTGTCGCGGCATTCGTTCAGGTACCAGGCCCAGATGATGGCCGATCCGGCGGAGTCGGTGTCCGGCGACTTGTGGCCGAAAATTATGTGGGTCATGGGCACGCACGCTGATTGTTTCGGCGCCCTCTTATCGGGTCGCCAGGTCCTTGTCACCCTGCAAGAATCGCCTGTCCGGCACGGCGCAGCCGGTCCAAGGTGACGGTAGGTCCGGACCGTCCCGCTTGATGTCATTCGGATGATTTTGCATTCTTGCCTTTGGTCCGAAACGAGAGGGATCCGCGAAAGAGGAAGACAGCGTGCTTCCCGATTCCGGTCGAGATACGGTTGCACGGAGCGCATGCGCTGAGGCAGCGTCAGCGATTCGCCTGCGGCGCGGGTATCGTGGCGCGCGTGCCGGCGGTTCCGGTGCGGAAAGGTGCACGGCAGCGAAGGCAAGCAAATGAAGTGGTGCGAAGAGGGTGTCGTCCTTGCACGTCGCCGTCATGGCGAGAATGCCATGATCATCGAAGTGTTTACGCGCGGCCATGGTCGACACGTCGGGATTGTCCGGGGCGGCGGCTCGCGGCGGCTGGCGCCGATCCTGGAGCCGGGAAACCAGGTCCAGGTTACTTGGCGCGCGCGTCTGGCGGAACATCTGGGCAGCTTCGAGGTCGAGCCGGTGCTGGCTCGCGCCGCATTGCTCATGGTCGACCGCCGGACACTCGCCGGGCTGAACGCGGTCACCGCCCTGCTGTCTTACGCGCTGCCCGAGCGGGAACCGCATCCGGCGCTGTATGACGGAACGCTGACGGTACTTGAAATGATGTCCGACGGCCCTTTCTGGCCGTTGGCATACGTGCGTTGGGAAATTGCGTTGCTCGAAGAGCTTGGCTTCGGCCTTGATCTGTCCAAATGCGCCGTCACCGGAGCGACCGAAGGGCTCGTCTACGTTTCGCCCAAGTCCGGCCGCGCGGTCTCGGATGCCGGGGCCGGGGAATGGAAACCAAGCCTGCTGCCCCTGTCGCCTTCACTTCTTGGCCGGGGCGACGGCACCGCTGCCGAGATCCGGGACGGCCTGAAGACGACGTGCCACTTCTTGAAGTCGCGGCTGGTTCCCGCACTCGGGAACCGCCGTTTGCCGGAGGCCCGCGATCGGCTGGCAGGAATTTTGGAAGGCGAGTCCTCCTGATTCGTCCGAGCGCCTGATCGGTGCTTTGCAGCGGCACCACCGCGGGCGGCGGGGCCGGGTTCATGCGCGGAATGCTCGAGAATGCCGCACGGGACCGCCGACACGTCTCGATGCTGATCGCCTCCGCCGGATTCCGACAGAAATCGGGAGAGTCCGAAAGGCGATTGCACTTCGGGGGAACCGGTCCGTGGCGTTGAAATGCTGCTTCCGGCGCCTCAGCCCCGCGCCTCGAACCTGACGTCGCGCGAGATGGAATCGGGAGGACGCGGCCGCGGAGCCTGCATCGCTTTCGATCGGGCACCGCTCGAGTCAGCGGCACGGGTCACGGACCGGCCGGCGGCGTTCGAAACGGCCCGCCGGGTTCAGTCCTCATGGGCGGAGGATTGGGACGGCGTGCGACCGAAGGAAGGCAGGGGTGGAACCGCCGGACCCGGAGATCGGGTCAATTCTGAGGCAGTCTGATCGCGGAATGGCAAACGCCGGGACGGACGACGGCCAACGGACTGAAGAAACGGCGACAATGCAGTGCGCAGCAGAGGCACTGCCGGGGCATCGGCGAGTTGGTGATGCACGACGCGTTCGGGCGTCAGGTTTGGGAATTCGGCGATGTTTGCGGCGTGGCACGTGAGGGCATGGGTCAAGGCGTTGGCGGCCGCTTTCAGCTGAGCAGTCGCCGCGCGATCACCTGCGCCTGTATTTCGGCGGCGCCCTCGAAGATGTTCAGGATCCGTGAATCACAGAGAATTCGGCTGATTCCGTATTCTAGCGCAAATCCGTTGCCGCCATGAATCTGCAGCGCGTTGTCCGCCGCAGCCCAGGCAACACGCGCGCCCAGAAGCTTGGCCATGCCGGCCTCGAGGTCGCAGCGCCTGTTCGCGTCCTTCTGCCGCGCGGCATGATATGCAAGTTGCCGTGCTATGGTGATCTCCACGGCCATGATGGCGAGCTTCGAGGCGACGCGCGGAAACGCGATCAGGGGCCTGCCGAACTGCTTTCGATCCTCGGCATATTGAAGACCTGCATCGAGTGCTGACTGCGCGACGCCGATCGCCCTCGCCGCCGTCTGGATGCGCGCGCTCTCGAATGTTCGCATCAGCTGCTTGAAGCCTTGACCCTCCGCACCGCCAAGCAGGCTCTCGTCGTTGATCCGGAAGCCGTCGAAATTGACCGTGTATTCCTTCATGCCGCGGTAGCCAAGAACCTTGATCTCTCCGCCTGAAAGACCGTCATCCACAAAGGGTCTCTCGCCGGTACTCGGGGTCTTTGCGGCAAGGAACATCGACAGTCCGCGATAGTCCGATGTTTCGGGATCGGTGCGTGCCAGCACCGCCATCAGGTTGCTGCGTGCCGCATGCGTGATCCAGGTCTTGTTTCCGAAAATCGCCCAGCCCGCCCCGTCACGCTCCGCCCGCGTCCTGAGGGATCCAAGGTCGGATCCCGTGTCCGGTTCGGTGAAGACCGCAGTCGGCAGGATCTCTCCCGACGCAAGCCCCGGCAGCCAACGCGTCTTCTGCGTCTCGGTGCCGCCGGTGAGGATGAGCTCGGCGGCGATTTCCGAACGCGTGCCCAGAGAACCGGCGCCGATGTAGCCCCGCGACAGTTCTTCCGAGACCACGACCATGGCCGTGCGGGACAGGCCGACTCCGCCGTATTCCTCGGGAATCGTCAATCCAAAGACGCCCATGTCCGCGAGTTCCCCGATGACGTCCATCGGGATGAGCTCGTCGTTGAGGTGCCACTCATGGGCGAACGGTTCGATCCGGTCCCGGGCAAAGCGGCGAAACTGCTCGCGGATCATTTCGAGCTCGTCGTCAAGACCCGTGGCGCCGTATACGATGTCGCCATTGATGGCCCGAATCAGCTCCACAAGCCGCATCCGTGCGGCCTGGGAATTTCCCTTGCGGGAGAGCGCGAGCACGTCGGGTGAGCGTGCAGCCTGCAGGTCGTCCGGCGAGAGGCCCAAGTCCCAGGGCCGCACGATTTCATGCTGGCTCATCGGAATTCCGCCAATGATCTGGGAAAGGTACTCCCCGAAGGCGATCTGGTGGGTCAATTGCTCGATTTCGCCGAACCGTCCCCTGCCTTCGAGCCGCTCAGCCCATTCCTGCATATGCCGCAAGGCTTCGGCGCAGGTTGCAAACCACGCCAGTCCATGCGCGGCTGTCTGTTCGCGGTCCAGCAAGTCAGGATGGACCGTACCACATTCGCCCACGAGATCCCGCA
This sequence comes from Silicimonas sp., assembly GCA_022824315.1. Classification (GTDB taxonomy): domain Bacteria; phylum Pseudomonadota; class Alphaproteobacteria; order Rhodobacterales; family Rhodobacteraceae; genus JAJEFO01. The sequence goes on along the minus strand of JAJEAC010000110.1, from coordinate 1,969 downwards.
CGCGTTCGATCGCCCGCGACATGAGCGTATCGACCGAGGCCGTTGCAGATCTGGTCAGTTTCAGGAGGCCTGTGAGGACAGTCGGTTCAGTCATGTTTCTGCCGGAATTGCGTACTTTCGCGTCCCGTTTTTCTGCGCTCGCGAACGCTAGGGCCTTGGCAGGTGCAGCGCAAGAAGATTTCAAGAGAATGCGGCATTTTGAACAATAATGTCGTTTGCGATTCCGCTTTCTTGCGAGGGGGCGAGCCGATACGAGACGGCAATGATTGCGGAACTGGCAGCGATGGGAACCGTCGCGTTGGGTGTGGCCCTGGCCCTTGCCCTTCTGGCGGGTGTCGTGAAGGGCATGACGGGCTTTGCATTGCCGATGATCATGGTTTCCGGGCTTGGATCCTTTCTTTCTCCGGAACTGACGTTGGCGGGCATGATCCTTCCGGCCCTTTTCACCAATATTTTTCAGGCGTTTCGACAAGGCGCGAGGGCCGCATTCCAGTCCGCAAGGACGCACTGGCGCTATCTTGCAACGATGCTTGCGTTCCTGGTCTTCAGCAGCCAGATCGTCCTGAGCATTCCGGTAGGGCTGCTGTTCCTGATCCTCGGAGCGACGATCACGATCTTTGCGTCGCTGCAACTGGCCGGCTGGCGACCGAAGGTGTCGGCGCGGCATCAGCGACCAACCGAAATCAGCACGGGAGCTGTGGCCGGTTTTCTTGGCGGCCTGACCGGAACCTGGGGGCCGCCGACGGCGCTGTATCTGACGGCCTTGGGTGTGCCGATGACGGAGCATGTCCGCATCCAGGGTGCCGTCTATGGCACCGGGGCGGTGATGCTGACATTGGCACATCTGCAATCCGGCGTGCTGTCCGGTGTGGGCCTGAACCTGTCAATTGCCCTCGTCCTTCCGGCACTGGCTGGGTTGGCCATTGGCGCTGCAATACAGGATCGGCTGGATCAGGACAGGTTCCAGGCACTCGTTCTGGTCGTTCTCGTGTTGGCCGGGCTGAACCTCGTACGACGGGCGGTATTCGGTTAGGGCCTGAAGATGTTCGCCTCGAATCCGCCATGGCCGCGCCAAGGCAGTTCACAGGGCGGCAGCATGAGTCGGTCTTGCACGGCCTCGTGGCGATGCGCTCGAATTCCTTGAGCCTGCAATCGTGACGGCATCGATCGCTGCACAACCTGGCGGACAGTGCAGTCATTGGGACTTGTATGCTTGGCTTGACGGACCGTCAGTCTGCCGCAAGCATTGATTTCACGGGTCAGAGGTTGCCAACGCAAACGCCTCTCGCCGTGCAGATGCGCCAGTCCCTGCAATGAGCTATCAACTGCACGTCCTCTGTGCGTCGAGAAGCAGCGCGTTCGCGTGACGCACCCGTTTCATCCCCTTCACGGACGCGAGTTCGAGCTGATCGAGATCACTTTGATGCTGGGGACCGGGCTGGCTCACTACACGGCCGATGACGGCACGGTGCGGACGATTCGTCAGGCATTCACCAATGCTGCCACGGTGGATCCGTTTGCGCGGGTTGCGGCGGGCCGGTCGGCGTTCCGCGTCCTGGACCTGCTTGCGCTGGCGGAGCTGCTCGAAGGCCTGGACGGAGAAGGCGGGACCGCGCGGGAGAGCGATCCGGAGGCCGGGACTGTCAAGGAGATTTTGCGACATGTGTAAGGATGTTTCTGCGCAATGGCGCCGACCGGATGACGTTCTTGTGGACGCTGCGACGGCTGTTCTTGGCTTGTTGGTGAGCATAACAGGCCTTTCATTGCCGAAAGAGGGGAGAGACGCCCTTGACGGAGTGACAGAAGTATGCATAAATATACTTACACACGTTTCCCGATGGAGCCCCTGCCATGGCCAGACGCCCCGCCGACGCAAAGACCCGCGCCCTCAAGGAGCACGGCTGCCTGAACCCGAACGCCGGGACGGTGCGCGACGAACTGTTCGCGTCGAACGCGTTCTTCGACCCGC
>JAJEAC010000069.1 GCA_022824315.1 Silicimonas sp. | reverse complement strand
GGAACCGTTCTTGTCGATGTAGCTCTCGTCGGTGGCGATGCTCAGGTTGGCCACGCGGCCCCCCGATGCGAGCTGGTTGACGGTGACGTCGGCGCCGAGGCGTCCGATCAGTTCCGCGCGATTGAGTCCGAAGCTCATGGTCTTCTCCTTCAGGTCTGGTTCATTGCGATGGGTTGCGAACGGCTTGGACCGGGACGCTCTCCCGAACCCCCTTCCGTTCACCCCTCCCAAGCCCCCCTCCGCCTCAGTTCCGCCGGGGACGGCGACCGTGCCGGGTGCCTCGGGACCGTCGGGTCCGTCGGCGGGCAGGTTGGGCCGCGACGGCATTGTCGGGGCGAGAATCGTTATTTGGTGTGGGGGACGCGCCGGTCACCGATCCCCGCGAATGGCGGCCGGGCGCTCGCACGCGGCCCTCGGCGTCATGGATCCGGTGCCGCCCTCGTCGCGGTCGCCCGGTGCTTGCTGCATCCTCCCTCGAAGGCAGGGACGGGATGTACGGAGGAAGGTTTTTCGGTCGCCCAGTCAGACTGATGCTGTCAGTGAGACGGCAGGGTTCATGCCCGCAGTCGGGTGGATCTGGTCGAACGATGAGCTGGACGTCATGCGCGGGTGTCGTGAGACCGATGCCGGGTCAAGCCGCTTCCCTGGATCGACTTTGGGTGACAGTTGGAGCGTCGATCTGCCTCGCGAGTCGGCAGGATCAGGATCAGAGAGCGACGGGCCGGCTGCGCAGCAGGTGATGGCGTCCGGCCGTCTGCGAAGCAGTGTCGGGCCGCCGGGGGCAGGATGTCGATGAACCGTCATTCCGTGAACGATCGCAGCCGTGACGCGAGTGTGACGTCGCGCGTCAGGTTCTTCGGAGGCATCTCCACGGCGGTGCGGAACACGTTCCGGTCTCCGACGAAGACGACCTGCTGCGAGGCCCGGGTGGCCGCGGTGTAGACGAGGGTTCGGTCGAGGATGCGCGACCGGTAGACGGGCACGATCACGAGCGGCCACTGCGATCCCTGGGCCTTGTGCACGGAGACGGCGTAGGCGAGCTCGATGAGATTGCTGTCGGCGGCGCTCAGCCGATGCTCGTGGCCGTCGATGACCGCGATTGCATGGTCCTTGCGGACTTCAACGATTCTCCCCGTGGAACCGTTCATCAGGTCGCGCTCGTAATCGTTGCGGGTCCAGATGACGGGGTCGCCTTCGGCGATGTCGGCGCGGCCGGGAACGAGACGGGAAGCGCCGTTGCCTGCCTGCATCCGCAGTTCGTGGAATCTTCGGTTGATCGCGAGGATCCCCGCCGGCCCCGCATTGACCGGGGCGATGATCTGCGCGTCGCCACGGCGCAATCCGTCCTTCGCGAGTCGCGCACCGACATCGAAGATGGCGTCGAAAGCCTCATTCGGACCGGCACCGATGAAGGTCACGCCCGGCACGAGGCCGCGGAAGGGACCGAGCTCGGGACAGCGGCCGTTGCGGATGGCCTCGGCCACGGCCGGTATCCCGGTCTCGGCCGATTGGCGCATCACGCGATCGAGGATGGTTTTCGGGATGGCGGGATGCTCGATGAGGACGTGGAAGGTGAGGCCGAAGCCGATGGGCGGCAGCTGCGCGGGATCGCCGACGAGCACCAAGGATGATTCCCCGATGCGTCTCACCACCTGCCAGAGCAGCGGCAGGTCGACCATGGACGCCTCGTCGATGACGAGGATGCTGCCCGCGTGGAGGCGCGTGGCTGCCTCGCCGGAGGTCTCCTTGAGGAAGCGGGCAATGGTCATCGCGGGCCGGCCGGTCGACTGGGCCATGCGCTGGGCCGCGCGGCCGGAGAGGGCGGTGAGCACGGTGTCGCGCCCGAAGCGTTCCGCGAGCTCGCAGATGCCGCGCACCGAGGTCGTTTTCCCCGAGCCGGCATAGCCGCCGAGCACCGTCAGGCGACGCTGGAACGCGAGCGCGATGGCAGCCTTCTGTGAGACCGTGAGGCGGTGAGGCTGGGTGCGGTCGTACTCGGCAACGGCGTGGTCGATCTCGTCGGCGGCAAGCGGTGGCATAGCCAGGTCCGATACCGGCGCTTCGGCGGCGAACCGCGAGAGCTCCGCGGCAAGGAATGCCTCCATGGCGGCCGCGCCCATGGGCTGGATGCCATCCCCGAAGGGCTCGGCGCCGCCGGCTTCTAGCGCGCGGTCCACCGCCCAGGCTCCGGCCGGCCGGCCGTCCGGAGCCGCGACGCCGGCGAGGAGCTTGGTGGCGCCGGCCTCCGCGGAGGCACGGGGCATCCACGTATGGTTGCGGTCGAGACGGCGGTAGAGGGTGGCCTCGACCGCGGCGACCGCGCGGCGAGGATCGTCGGACTCTATGCCGAGGGCGCGGCAGACCCTGTCTGTCGTTGCCCAGGGCAGGAAGCTTGCAAGGAGGTAGGGATTGTCCTTCATGGCGTCGACGCCGTCATGGCCCCAGCAGCGTGCGATCCGGATCGCGGTGCGGGTGCCCACCGCCGATGCGACGCCCCGGCCTTCCAGCCAGTCCAGAAGTTCGATCTCCGGGCTCTTGATCTCATACGTCGCGAACGCGTTGGTAGCGGTTTCGTCGCCGAGGATTGCAATCACCTCGGGACGTTTGCGAGCGAGCGCATCGGACAGTTCGTCGCCGAAGGCGGCAGCCAGGGCGGCGGCCCTCGCTGGGCCGATGCCGCGGAAGTCCCTGTCCTCGGCAAGGTACGCCTCGAGCGCCCCGGGGGTTGCCGGCATCGGGACTTCGCGGCCGGTACGGGGGGCAAGGCCGGACGGGTTCATTCCGGTGGCTCTGCGAGATCGAGGCGATCCTGGCGCGGGTCCGGCTCTTCCTGCTGCGGGGGTCTGGGGCTGTAACGGCGGCCGGCGGCGATCAGGACCTGGTCGGTTGCCTCATGGCGCTTGAGGCGCGCGATGAGCGCCGCGTTCCTGGCAACGAGCTCGCCGATGCGTCGCTCTGCGGCGGCGCTCCGGCGCTGTTCCTCGCGCAGGCGCGACGCAGGCACCATGGCCTCCCCGCCCCCCGTCTCGGCGGACGCCGTGCTCTGCGGACCATGCCCGGACGATGGACCCTTGGCCGAGAAGGCGACGCCCTTCTTGTTTGCATAGTCCTGAAGCAAGGCGCGGAATGCGGGATTCTGGGTCACCGTCGAGCGACCGACGCCGACGAGCTGGCAGATCCTGGCAAGATGGAGCGCGGGGCCGTTCATGGGCAGGGTCTCGCCGACGGCGTCGCGTGCGGCTATCGCCTCGCGGAGACGTTTCACTGCCTGCCGGCCGCGTTCCGGACCGCTGCTCCCGGTCACGTGTCAGCCTCGCTGTAATCGCGCTGCACGGGCTGGAGCGGCGCCTTTAGGCGATGGTCCGGAATGCCGAGCACGCCCGCGTTGTAGGCCCAGATGGCGAACTGGCCCTCCATGGTCTCGTTATGGGCCGCAAGCCGGGCAACCTCCGTTTCGAGAGAGTCGATGCGGGCCAGGAGAGCGGTCCTGGTCTCCTTTATCGCTTGCGGGTGGCGAACCTTGTGGCTTTGCCTGACCTCCACCTTCCGGGCCGCGAGCGCGGCGCTGATCTCTTCGTGGCTGGACAGGGTCTGGCGGGAGTAACCGTGACGGAGGCGCCGTTTCGCAAGCTTCACGACTTGCTTCCACGTGGGCTCGGCGAGTGTGCCAATGCCGGCGACCAGGGTGTTGATGTTGCGTTTGGTGAGACGCCGGGCCATGTCAGGGTGACCCGATTCGAGGGGCCGGATCTGGGCCATGGTTAGGAAGCGCGATGCGCCGGTGCGCATCGGCGTCGCCGCAGTCGATGGCGTAGCGCGCCTCCTCGTTCAGCCTGAGGATGGCGCCCGCGGGGATCGTGTCGCTGTCGATGAGGGCGACCAGCTCCCGCAGGCGCGCGAGCTCGAGCGTCTTCCGCGAGAGCCAGATTTCGGGGCCGGGGTCGCCTGCGGCGGCCGCTCCCTCGGCGGATGCGACCGTCTTCTCCATTATGGCGAGGCGGGCGCGGAGGGCGCGCTCGGCGCGCTCGTCGCCCTTGACGCAGGCGTGTTCGACGCAGTTCAGGCAGTCGCGGTAGAACGGACAGGGCGACATCGCGAAGTCATGCAGGCAGGCGCCGTACTTGGTGAGGTGGACGGCAGGCAGGTGGCCCTCGATCAACTGCTTCGCGGTCACGGGCCCGCGCGGGGTGACAGTGATCGCGCTGTCGAACATGTCCTCGCCGACTGCGCGGGCTTTCGCCACGAGGGAGGCCGCCGTTTCGTGGTCGTAGTACCGGTTGTGCCGCGCATCCCTGCGGCCCGCCCATTTCGCGATGTCGAGTTGCGACAGGTTTCCCTCGTTGGCGAGCGTCGTCATGTAATGGCGCAGCTGGTGCGGCGTGATGCGCACCGTCTCTCCATCTTCGTCTACCAGAGCGAGGCGTTCGAACAGTCCCGCCGTGCGGCCTGTCCTGCTGTCTCTGCCGTTCATGGTCAGGTCGAGTTCGTCGGACGGGATGCGAGCGAGGCGCCAGAACATGCTGCTGGATCGGAGGCTCATGCTCGCGGTGCGCACCAGCAGCGCACGGTCGTATCGGAGTCGGGACTTCGCATCGGCCAGCGGGAACCCTTTGGGGAGCTCTGACCGGAATCCCTCTTCGATCGGCGCGCGCAGGTAGAGCCTGGCGGCGGTGCTGACGGGAACGCCGAGGTCTCTGGCATACTCCGCGCGCACATCGAATCCGTTTCTGTGCAGTGCGGAAAGTACGGCCTGAGGGTTGGAGACGGTCCCGAGGGTCTCCTTGCTGATGTAGCCCTCGCGAGCAAACCGATCGTGTGGGTCGTCCTGCGGCAGGATTGGTTCGCCGGCGACGTAACTTCGGGCAAGAACCCGCGCCGGTTCCGTGGTCTGACGCAGGCGCTGCAAGGCTTCGCTTGCCAGGGGCACGAGAGCGGTCGGAACCCAGCGTGTCTCCGGCTCCCCGCCCTTCGACGGATACCAGCGAAGGCCATAGCGTCGCTCGCCGTTCTCCACGGTCTCGACCTCGCATTCGTAGGCATCGAGGCGGTGGAGTTCGGAGATGCGGCTGTGCGTGGCGAGCAGCAGGGCGTAGGCGGATGCGGCAATGACATCCATCGGATCGCGGGCGCGGCGGTACGCTTCTCCAAGCGCTGCGATGGCGCGTTGGGAGGGGAGCTTGCGGTCACGCCTGCGGTCGCGTTCTTCGCCGAGGCGATGGAAGTGGGTGGGACGCCTGATGTGGCAGGTCCAGGCAAGGGGGTGCGCGACCAGTTCGTGATCGTCGAGAAAGCGCGCGATCGCCTGAAGCTGCACGCCGACGCGATACGCGGATTCGCGGCTGTAGGCGGATCGGCATGCAGCCGCGGCGACGGTGAAGTCGTCGCTCTCCGAATCGGCAACTGATTTCCCGGCCGTCGCGAGCGCCTTGTCGAGATGTCGCATTGCTGCCAGCATTTGGAGAGGGTTCATCTGAGGGGCAAGTCCGTACCTGTAGCGCAGATACGCCTTGAAGAAGTCGACGTTGCGGCCATCAAGGGGAGCGTAGTCATCGATTGACTTGGGGGACTTCTTCAGGGGATGGCCCCACGCAACGCGCGGTGTCTCTGGGCGCCCTGATACCCTGGCGACGCCGCGGAGCTCCCACTTCGGGCTGCCCCAATCGAGATCGGCGCCGAATACCGTGAGGTCCTCGCGCGCGTAGCGGATGAAGGCGGCGAGGTTCGCCTCGGCGCGAAGGCCCTTTCCGGGCTGGAACAGTACAGCGTCAGCCATTCGCTTGCGCCTCGCGGGCCTGGCGGCAGCGTTCGGCGACTTCGGCGATTGCCATCATGATCGCGTCGTTCGCGCCGAAGACCTGCGGGGAGACGCCGTCGGCGAGAAGCGTCTCGCGCTCGTCGATCAGCGATTCGAGCAGTTCTTCGTGCGGCGCGTCGAGCCAGGGGCGGAATGCTGAGCAGGTGTAGCAGGCGAGGGGCGCCAGCCGGGTGCAGCTGCGAGGCCCACCGCAGGTCCCGACGTTGCCCCCGCTGTCAGCCAGAACGCGTCGGGAGGGTGCATCCGCGACACCGGATGCGCCTTCGTCCGCAACCACGGTACCGGTGAAGAGCCCGGCGAGGGGTTCGAGGAGGCCGTGCAGGGCGGCGTCCATGCGCTCGACGATCGAGGGCCGGGTCTCGACGTAGACGCTCACATGTTGCAGGTCGGTGTGATCGAGCAGATCGGCGATGACCACCGGCGGGTATCCGGCCTCCGCCGCACGGGTTCCCAGGGTTGTTCGAAAGCGCCGGGGCGAGAGCACGAGCGGTGCGCCGGTGCGTTCGGAGCGGAGGTTGATGGTCTTCTGGAGCCGCTTCAGGGCGGAATCGACGCCCTGCCTGCCGATGTGCGCGTCCTCGAGCCGATTGTATGCGGGATGCGCGGTCGCAAAGATCGGACGCTCCTCGACGGGAATCCCCGGGAAGCGCTCATCCTGGCGGCGCTGCTCGACGATCTCGCCGAGCAAGGCGGCGAGTTCGTCCGGGATGGGGCGTTCGCGCGTGCGGCGCTCCCGCGTCCTCTTCTTCGAGGACGGAACGAGGAGCCGCATGGTGGATGTCTCGCGTTCCGGCGGCAGGAGGTCGCCGCAAACGAGCATCGAGACCTGGCCAGACCGTGCTCCGGTCGCGCTCAAGGCGAGCAGGATGGCGAAGTCCTGCGTGCTTACCCGGCCGACGCGATGGGCCTCGCGCGCTGTCAGGGTGACGGCCTGCAGCTCCGCATCGGTGAAGGGGCCCTTGGTCGGGTGATGCGTGCGAACGGCGGCGCCCTTGACGTTGCCGGGTATCTTGACGCTCCTGAAGAAGTGCAGGACGTCGCGGTCGACGCCGGGGTAGGCGCGTTCGAGCCAGAACTTCAGGAACGCCGCGACGTGGCCGAGATAGTGCAGGTGCTCTGGAGGCAGGCAGGAGCGGTAATCCATCAGGGTCGAAGCGGAGATGGTGCCGTTGACGGAGACATGGCGCGACATCCGTGCGAGGAAGTAGACCCCGTTGGCGACGGTATCGGCGGAGCGGCTCTCGAAGTACGCCAGCGCGGCGTCCTTGGCGGCGTCAGTCAGGACATCGCCCCAGTTCTGGCGAATCGGGTTGAAGCGAATGTAGGTTGAACCCTTTGCCGAGGGGATCGTCCAAAGATCATCGTCGCGGTCGATTCCCAGGTCGCGATACCAGGGCCGGGTCACGGCGATGGGGCTGGAACCGGCGGCGTCACTCATCGTCCGAAGACCGCCCGTTCATGCGTATCATGAGCTCGTGGGCGGCACGCTCGATGTGTCGTCGCGAGTAGCGCTCCGCCATCTTCGAGTCGGGACTCCAACCCATGAGATAGTTGCGGAGGCGCTCTTCCTGGGCCGTGGCGGTTTTCTTGCCGAGCCGGGCGCCGCGGTCGATCTCGTCGGAGAACCTGTCGTTCCAGGTATGGCGCAGCAGGTGGGGATGGAGAGCGAAGCCGAGGACTGGCTGGAGGGAATCGAAGATCTTGCCGATGCTTCTCGGGCTCAACGGCGCCCCCTGGTTCGTGCCCCCGTGGGCGACGAAGAGATAGTCGTGCCTTCGCGAGCCGGATTCGGCGCGACGCCACACCGTGACGTAGTGGAACAGGATGTCCGACAGTTCCAGCTTCATCGGGACCTTGCGGGCGTTCGACTTGGTGTGGGGTCGTTGCCTTCGTGAATCCTTCGGGTCCGGAGGGCGGCGATGAATCGAGATCGTGAGTTGCCTGAAGTCGATGTCGCGGATCTTCAGGCCCGCGAGCTCGCCCCTGCGCATGCCGGTTTGGTCAAGGCAGGCGATGAGGGAGAGGTTGCGGTAGCGCACCGCCTCGGTCCTGAAGGGATTCTCCGGGGACGACGGAACGATGACGGCGAGAAGGCGTTCACGCTGCTCGGTCGACAGGCCCCTTTTTGGATCGGTTGCGGGACGGAGGCTGGTCTTGGCTCGAGCGTTGAGCGAGGCCACCGTGTCTCTCAGGCGTTCGCGCGCATGCTCGGCGGGGCTGTGGCGCGCAAGCCATTCGAGGTATGCGGCAACGAATCGCACCCGGTTGGCACCGGTCTGAGGGGCGAGGACCTGACCGGACCTGTGCGGCAGGCGCCGGAGAGGCACGCCGCCGGAGCGCGCGAAGGGCAGAACGTTGCTGCGCGCCGACGGTTCCTCTCGGCTTCGGGCGTGTTCCGTTCTCAGCGTGCTGGAAAGACTCTCAAGCTCGCGTTCGTCCAGGCCGGCGCCCGCGGTCATTCGCTCCTCGAGGGAGAAGCCGTTGGTCCTGGCCCACCGGCGAGCGACGGCGATGGCCCGCAGGTGCCCATCGATCGTCTTCTCGGCCCGACCGGCATTTCTCAGCGCGGCAATGGAGTAGCGCAGCGTGTCCAGCACCGGGCCGTGAAGATGATCGATCAGGGCGGGGAGCAACTCACCGTCCGGAAGGGTGATGTTGCGGACGGCTTCGGTGGTCGAACTTGACATGGGAATGGATGTTCTCCTGTGCACAAAAATAGCTACGCACGGGAAGATTCTCTTGTCAAATCCAAAATAGGCAAAAAGGTAAAGTTCGCAAGGGTAAAAGTCCTGCGAACTTTACAGAATCATGAAAGGGCCTCCTAGAACGGAATACTGAATTCGTTCAATGGCGCCATACGCCTGACTGCCAAATTCATGCCCGGCGACTTCCTGGATCGTGCCTTCATGGTTGACGACGAAAGGCGCCAATGGCGTACCTACTTCATTGAACGTGAGACCTTTGGCAATACTGCCTTGTCCGACGTCGAAGCAAAGGACCTGATCGCATGGTGCGAGGCGCGCAATGATCCCCAGGCATGGAAGGCGGTCGCCGCCGGCCTGCGGCTCTGGCTTTCGAACGACCGCGACGAAACGCTCCGACGCGCCGATGCCGCCGTTCGCTTCCTTGAAGCCTCGCCTGTCCCGGAAGACATTTTGACGATTTACGGAAGCAACATCCCGCCGAGGTCATGGATGGGCAGCAAAGCCGATGTCATGGAACGCCGAACAGCTATGTTCAATACTCTGTTTCAGCACAAGAATCGACGCATCGGCGCACGTGCGCAGGAAATCGTTGAAGCGGCAACGAAACAAATTGAGATTGCGCGCAAACGAGAACGCATTGAAGATGAGGGGCGAGAGCAACGATTTGAATAGGCATCCTGATCTACCTCGTCGACGATCTGGTCGACGAATGGTTGCCCGCCTTCTCCAACCAAGCTGGCCACGATGCCAGGAAACTCTTCGCTACGCAGATCGAGCGTCAACTTCGATTCATGGAAGACGCTCCGCAACGGGCTCTATGGGTTCGATGGTTGAAGCGCTAATGGAACAACCGCATACCGCATCAACGTTGTACTTCGATGCTTCGCCACCGACGAGGTTCGCGGGATGGGCGGCTGGTTGTCGCACTTCGACGTTTCAACGCATACAAACGACTTTCGATTCTGATGGCAGTATTGAAGAATCATCGCACTGGATCAAAAAACACTGCACTTGACGGTCAGGCGAGGGCAATCTAGTGACCAAAACACAGCGCAGATCCAACCAGATTCAACGCTTGTCAGGACATCCCCGGTTGAAGCATTTGCCTGAATATCCTCTAAGATCCATGAAAATTGCAGAGAAGAGCGGTGGCACGACAAGAAATCATCATCAGCGTATTTGTTGCCTCACCCAGTGATGTGAAAGAAGAAAGAGGCATTCTTGAGGAGGTGATCAGTGAGCAAAACAAGACATGGGCGCGCAGTCTTGGAATTCGGCTTGAGCTAGTCAACTGGGAAACTCACGCTTATCCTGGCTTTGGAGAGGATCCGCAAGCAGTCATCAATGAACAATTGCCACAAGATTTTGATCTTTTTATCGGGCTCTTGTGGCATAGAATCGGCACACCAACTGGACGAGCTGATTCAGGAACAATCGAGGAATTCCAGCGGGCAAAAGAACGTCACGATGCAGACCCGAAATCCGTTAAGTTAATGGTCTATTTCAAAGATGCGCCAGTTCCTGTTCCTCCATCGCAACTAGATTTTTCTCAACTAGATAGTGTTGCCACGTTTCGGTCTACTCTTGGCGAGCAAGGCGGCCTCTATTGG
>JAJEAC010000171.1 GCA_022824315.1 Silicimonas sp. | reverse complement strand
TTCCGGCACGGCATTCGGTCCAGTGCTTGACGACTGACCGGTGCGGACTAGCTTTGGAATGACACTTGGAGGAGGAGCGCAATGGCTCAACGGTTGCATCTCGTCTTTGGCGGCGAACTTGTCGACCCGGCAAAGAGCGTGTTCCGGAACGTCGACGACATCCACGTCGTGGGGATTTTCCCGAACTATCAAGCGGCCTACAACGCATGGAAAGCCGAGGCGCAGCGAACCGTGGACAATGCGCATATGCGGTATTTCATTGCACACCTGCATCGGCTCCGGGACGAAGACGCCGAGGCGTCGTCCACCGAGGTGCTGGGCAGCTGAGGGGAGGTGTGCACGTGACTGAGTGTCCGTCCGCATTGACTTCACTGGTCGCTGGGGCTGCCACCGCAATCGCACCTCGTCGTCGGGATGCGCCGGTCCCGGACGCCTTGTCATGCATCGCTCCTTGATTTCGGGCTCTTCGGTATGGCGAGGGCGACGCGACGGCGGAATTCGGAAGATCGGCAAGCCGCCAGCCCGCCCTGCTGGTCGAGCGCCACGCCCACAGGCGACTCGCGATGCCGACAGGTCAGTCACGCATGAATTTCCCGAGCGGATTCTTCCATGCAGCCGGACCGTGTCGTGTCCGCGCAGCGCCAGGTGGCACTTGCCTGGCATGTCGGACGACGGCGTCCGGTCACGCATGATGCATGGCCACGTCAAGATGCGCAGGCCAACCGTCCGGGAAACCGCAGCGGAAGGCACGACCGCGACGGCCGGACCAGCGGCGAGGTTTGCCCGTCCGGCCCGCATGGGGCTGGAGACGGCGTGATGCGACCGCCGACTTTCTGGACCAACCCGCCTGACGGACCGGGATGGCAAGCTCGGCTGCTGGCGCCCCTGGCGGCAATCTGGGCAGTCGTCACGGCGCGCCGCATCGCACGCGGCTCGGGTCACCGGGCCGGTGTCCCCGTAATCTGTGTCGGCAACATCAACGTCGGTGGCACGGGCAAGACGCCGACCGTCATCGCGCTGGTCGAACGCCTTGGAGCCGGGACGCATGTAGTGACGCGAGGCTACGGCGGAATGGAAAAAGGTCCCTTGCGCGTCGATGAACGACGGCACAGTGCAGCCGATGTCGGAGACGAACCCCTCCTGACTTCTGCATTTGCGCCCACTTGGGTTGCCCGTGACCGCGCCGCGGCCGTACGAGCGGCCGAAGCCGCAGGGGCACGCGTGATCGTCATGGATGACGGCCTGCAGAATCCAAGCGTTGCCAAGGATCTCGACATTGTCGTGGTCGACGCGGAAACGGGGTTTGGCAATGGACGCGTCATTCCGGCCGGTCCCTTGCGCGAGCCGGTGGAGGCAGGTCTTGCGAGGGCCGATCTGGTGCTGACAATTGGCGACCCTAACGCGCAGGAGAGATTTCGGCGGGTTTGGGGCGATGTAGTTTCAGTGCCCCATGCGAGAGGGAATCTCGAGGTTCTGCCGACCGGAATGGACTGGAAGGGCCTGCGGGTTCTTGCGTTTGCCGGCATCGGACGCCCGGAGAAGTTCTTCGCGACGCTCAGGAGACTTGAAGCGGAGGTTGTCCGAGCTGAGGCTCTGGATGACCATCAGCCGCTGGGCGATGCATTGATTGCGCGCCTGGAACGAGATGCACGTTCGCTGTCGGCACAGCTTGTTACGACGGAAAAGGATGCAGTGCGCCTGCCGTCAGCATTGCGCCAAGGCGTTCTGACCTTGCCGGTGCGGCTGGCAATGGATGACGTTGCTGCCTTGGACGCAGCGCTCACTGGGCTGCAGGTGGTTCCGCAGATCGAATCCGAAGTCGTCTCCAATTGAAAGTCCGACCCGGCAGGCGTTGAGCCAAGAGGCGGCTCTGCCCTGTTGCCATGACGTTTATGACAATTCATGTTGAGATATCCGCACGTAAAGCAGAAGATAAAACATGTTTCATGATATCGCCGATCGCCACTGTCGGGATACTTGAACGGACTGCCCTCCTCTGGCCGGGCGGTCTTCACCGATGACGAGGCCGAGCAGGCGCTCGGCATCGGGCATGGCACGTTCCTGGATGCTGCAGAACGATTGAAGCGTCGCAGGGCGTTGCTTACTCCGCGTCGGGGATTCCATGTCGTCGTTCCACCGCAATTTGCGTCCTGGGGCGCGCCGCTGCCGGCATGGTACATCGATTCTCTCATGCGCTGCGAGAGTCAGGCCTGCCATGTCACTGTGGCGCAGCTCGGAGCGATACTTGAGAATTGACGCATATTGGTCTAAGCATGGTCCATGTATTAGCCAAGGAGGTGTTGCGGTGCAGATGAACGTTGCCGAAGCGAAGGCGAAGCTGTCTCAGCTGCTCGCCGCTGTCGATGCTGGCGAGGAAGTCATCATCGCGCGTAATGGGGTTCCGGCTGCGCGGCTTATGCCCATGGCGGCGGCAGGTGTGCGCCTTGGCCTTCTGGAGGGTGTCGTGAGCCCGGACAGCATCCCCGATTTCTCTGAGCCCATGACCAGGGATGAGCTTGCGGAGTGGGGTGCTTGAGCGATGCCCTGATTGACACGCATGTGCTGGCTTGGTCCCTGATTTCGCCGTCGCAATTGACATCAGAGGTGCGGCGTACGCTCGAAGGAGGTTCGACGATCCACGTACCGCCCTGCGCCCTCCACGAGATCGCGCTGAAGGTGCGCAAGGGAAAGTGGTCCGAGATGGCACCCCATGCCGGCACTCTTGACAGCCTGTGTCTTGCCCAAGGTTTCCGTATCGCGCCTTATACAGGACGGATGGCGATCCTGGCTGGATCAATGGAATGGGATCACCCGGATCCGTTTGACCGCATGATCGCGGCAACCGCAATCCAGATGGCGTGTCCGCTGATGTCGAAGGACTCCGAATTTGACGGGTTGGCAGGATTTCCGGGTTGGAGAGGCCGTGTCTGGTTCGAAGACGTCTGACACGAATCGTGCCTCCGCCGGGCCGAGGCATGCGGTTGTAACACTCACGAGGTTCGCTGGCTTCGCCGACCACTTGGCCGAGCAAGATGCCGAACGGCCTATCCCAACTTGCCGGTTCGCACAGGCCGTCGGAAACGGCACCAGAACGCGGCGGCAGAGATCCATGTTCCCAGGCACCCGCCCAGGCTCACGATCTCTCCGAAGCCGCGATCGCTCCTACTGGTCCGGTCCGCCGTCAAATTGGTCCTGAAGCTGTCGAAGACGGAATTCTTGGCAGGGGTCGAAATTCGGCATCGGGAAGCGGGCAGGGTGCGTCACAAGACATGACGTTGCTCGATGACAGGTGTCGGCTGAAGACGGTCCAAGGTTCCGGCCGACCGGATTTCGTTGATGTGAACAGATCGAAGCTGATGACGATGGTGAAGAAAATCGAAACTGCAGAGGAAACCAGCAACATCGGCGACCGAGGAGTTGGTTGGATCCTGCCGGGCATAGCCGTCGGTTCGCGAACTGGATGCGATGATCAGTAAGTCGCGCCAGGCAACCTGACGACACGAGCGTCCGATTCCGAATCGACTTTCGGGGCCGATCACGAACGATGTCTCGAGGTTCGGGCCTTCTGTCGAAGGGGGTGACGGCACAGATGCCGCCTCCAATCGTCGTGCCTTCTCGATGCACGGCCATCCAGTGCTGCCATGTCCATGTGCAGAAGCGTCATCAACCGTCGAGCGCTTCGTCGATCAGGGCCTTCAACTCGGCATATGACATGTTGCTATGGAGCTTGCCGTCAATGACGAAACTTGGCGTGGACCTGACGCCGTCTGCCTCCGCGTTCTGCAGGTACAGGGCATAGAGCGCCTGCGCCCGGTCGCCGTCCGTGAAGCACCCGTCGAGATCCGCATCCGTCAATCCGGCCGTCTTTCCGATCCTGCGGAGCCTTTCAACGATCTCTTGACCACCGCCGGAGCCGCCAGCCCAGTGCCGCTGCTGTTCGTAGAGCATCTCCACGATGCCGAAATACCTGCCCTTGGCGCTTTCTCCGCAACGGGCCGTGATTCCGGCCCAAAGGCCAGGGCGGTCAAAATAGACTTCACGGTAGATGAAGTTGATCAGTCCGGGGTCAATGTATTCGGTCTTGAGCTGCTTGTACGGCCCGGCGTGGAACGTCGCGCAATGCGGACATGTGAAGGAGGCGTACTCGATCACGGTCACCGCTGCGTCCGGATTGCCGAGCGTCATCTCCTTGATCATCGACGTGTCGATATCCTTCGCGTCCTGTGCCAGCGCCTGGCCGACGGGGCTTGGGAGCACGTTTCGCGCGGAGAGGAAATGTGTGGTCGCGAAGGCAACAGCGGCCAGCGCGGCAAGAATCGTCAATCGTCGGATCATGGTCGAAACCTCATTAGCTACATTCGTCGAATAGGACGTTCGACCCGAGGCGCTCAAGTGCCTTGCGAAGACCTGCGTCCCGGATTTCACTGGTGGCCTCCTTCGCCTCGTTCGAAGCTGGCCTTGCCGTCTTCATGTCCTTGTCCCTGCGTTCCAAGGCTGCATCCGGAGCGCCAAATCCGGTTGCGGCGGTCTGCGTGATGCGGACCTTCTCGATTGCGCCGTAGCCGTAGCAGGCATTCACGCGTTCGCGGATCTTGTCCTTCTGCATTTCCAGCATCGGTGCCTCGGGGCCGGTCGTCAGAAGAGTGAGCGTCGCCCCGAGTCCGCGACCATAGGTGACTTCAACCGGACGCGAGACGCGAGCGATGTCCGGACCCGCCACCTCGGTCCAATGCGTGAGAAGGCGTGAAACCGCAAAGCCGCGATGTTCGCCCGCCGTGCGGACGCGGCTCGCGACAAGGCTTGACGCGCGCTCGAACCCGCGTGCGCGGCGCTCCGGTTCCTGCATCTTGCCTTGCGACTTCATTGCCTGCTTTCCGAGGGATCGCCCTCACACTATTCTAGGGATCATGTGCGCCGTGACCAGTCGAATGCCCCTGACGGAGGCATAAACAATGCGTGACCCTTCCGCCATGACTCTCTTGGAGTGGTATGATGACCACGCACGCGACCTGCCATGGCGCGTTGGTCCGTCGGAGAGGAAGGCGGGCAAGGTTCCCGACCCGTATCATGTCTGGCTGAGCGAGATCATGCTTCAGCAGACAACGGTGGCTGCCGTTCGATCCTATTTCCTGCGATTCCTGGAGAGATGGCCAGATGTCAGGTTGCTTGCCGCGGCTGAAGATGCGCATGTCATGGCCGCATGGGCTGGCCTTGGCTATTATGCACGGGCGCGGAATCTCCTGAAATGCGCCCGTGCGATCATTCAGGAACATGACGGGCGGTTTCCAGAGACGCATGAAGACCTGCTGCGTCTGCCGGGGGTCGGCCCTTACACGGCCGCCGCCATTTCCGCGATCGCCTTCGACAGGCCCGAGACGGTGGTTGACGGAAACGTGGAACGGGTCATGTCCAGGCTGTTCAGCGTCGAGACGCCGCTTCCCAAGGCAAAGCCCGAGCTGGTTGCCTTGGCGACGCGGGTGACCCCCGAGCGGCGTCCTGGTGATTATGCGCAGGCCGTCATGGATCTGGGGGCCACGATCTGCACGCCCAAGTCCCCGGCCTGCGGCATCTGCCCTTGGGCGCGTGCCTGTCAGGCGAAGGCGGCGCGCCGTCAGCTGGAGTTGCCGAAGAGAGCGGTCAAGCCATCCAGGCCCGTGCGCTACGGGATTGCCTACCTGGCGCGACGCGCGGACGGTGCGTGGCTGGTGCAGACGCGACCGGAGCAAGGCCTCCTCGGCGGCATGCTGGGATGGCCGGGGACGGAATGGACCGAGGCACCGCCGGAGGAGGCGCCGCCATTTCAATGCGAATGGCGGAATCCAGGCGTCGAGGTCCGGCACGCGTTCACTCACTTCGAATTGCGTCTGTCGTTGCGCATGACGGAGGTGCAGGACGACGCGCAACCTGCCCACGGGCACTTTGTGGCCGGCTTGCGCAGGGAGGATCTGCCAACAGTCATGCGCAAGGCCATGGACATCGTAAGGAACATCCTGCCCGAACGGGTGACCTGACCTGCCGGGCACGCGAGCCGCGTCCACGTGGCATCGCGGCAATTACGCCAGGCGTTTCAACAGTTCCCGGTGCACGGTACGGCCGCCTGCGATTACCCCGTCCACTTGGCGTGTGCCGCTGTTGAATGCCGGGTCGCGACCGTTTCGGTCACTGACGCAAGCCCCGCTTTCCGTGGCAATGAGAGCGCCGGCGGCGACGTCCCACTCCCATGTCGGTCGAAACGTCAGAGATGCATCGAAGCTGCCTTCGGCCACAAGTGCCAGGCGATACGCGAACGACGACCGGAAGTGACGCTCTACGTCCGGGGGACCGCCGGACCAATACTTGTGACTGAGCGCGACGCGCGAGCTCAGCAAGGAAGCCCCTTCCAGCCTGTCACGGTGCGACGCCGTGATCGGTGCGCCGTTCAGCGTCGCGCCCGCGCCCGCTGCCGCAAGATAGGTTTTCTCGCGAACCGGCAAAAAGACGCAGGCCGCGACCACCCGACCGTCTTCCGCCACCGCAAGCGAATGCGCCCAGGTGCGTTCACCGGCAATGAAGGAACGCGTCCCGTCTATGGGATCAATGATGAAGACCCGCTTGGCCGAAAGGCGAGCGGGGTCGTCCTTGGTTTCCTCGCTGACCCAGCCATAGTCGGGACGCATGCTCAGAAGCCGCTCCTTCAGGTGCCGGTTGACCGCGAGGTCGGCTTCGCTGACCGGACCCTCCTTGCCCTTGTCCCAAACCTGCTGGTCGCCCCGCCAGAAGCGGCACGCGATCTCGCCCGCTTCGCGTGCGGTTTCTTCAAGAAGGTCGAGATCACTTGCCGGCAACGGTCAGGCCCTCGACCAGAAGCGACGGAACAACCCGTCGCAGGTGGTGGCGCGCGTCATTTGCAGGACGGATGGTTCGGAACATGTCAAGCAGGTTTCCCGCGATCGTGCACTCGTTGACCGGGTAGGCGATTTCGCCGTTCTCGATCCAGAACCCGCTGGCGCCGCGAGAGTAGTCCCCGGTCGTGGGATTGATCGACGTCCCCATCAGCGACGTGACCATCAGGCCGTTTCCCATGTCGCGAAGCAGGTCGTCACGGGAGACGCAGCCTTCGGTCAGCAAGATGTTCGTGACCGACGGGGAGGGTGGTGAGGCCGTGCCCCTGGATGCGCTCGCGGTGCTGTCCATGCCGAGCTTGCGGGCGGTTGCGAGATCAAGCGTCCAGCCGTTCAGGGTTCCGTTTTCGACGATCTGTCGGGTGCGCGTCGGCAGACCCTCGGCATCGAATGGCCGGGAGCCGGAAACCCGGGGACGGTGCGGGTTCTCGGTGATGGACAACCCGTCGGGCAGGACTTTCTTCCCAAGCCTGTCGCGCAGCCAGGAACTGCCGCGTGCCACGGTCGCGCCGTTTGCGGCTTGCAGCAGGTGGCCGATCAGGCTGCCGGCGATGCGTTCGTCAAAGAGGACGGGAAAGGCGCCGGTTTCGGGCTTTCGTGCACCGGCGCGGGCAAGGGTGCGTTCTGCGGCGCGGTGTCCGATGTCCTCGGCGTCAGGCAGGTCTGATTGATGGACCCGGCTCTCGCTGCAATGGTCACGCTCCATTTCGAGGCCCTCGCCTGCAATGGCAACGCAATACGCGCCGTGAGACGTGCGCTCCCATCCGCCGGAAAACCCGTTGGTTGCAGCAAGGTGAAAGGCGCTCTGCTCAAAGGAAGCGGCGGCAACGTCAACTTGCGAGATGCCTTGATGCGATAGGGCGGCCGCTTCGACCTGCAGCGCTGTTTTCTCCATTTCTGCCGGAACAGGCGCGTCCGAACGATCGACCAGGTCCAGCGCGTCCAGGTTCCGGTTCCGCGCAAGCTGATCGGGATCGGCCAGCCCGACATGAGCGTCTTCTGGCGCAACCCTCGCCATGTCGACCGCGCGCTCGGCCATTTCGGCAATCGCTTCGGAGCCAGTGTCGGAGGAGGCCACGCAGGCCTGGCGCCGGCCAAGCAGCACGCGAAGGCCGATTTCCACGCCTTCGGCGCTTTCCGCATGCTCCAGTGCGCGGTCCCGAATTTCGATCGTAACGGAACGCCCCTTGATCGCGATGGCATCCGCTGTCTCCGCACCGGCGTGTGTCGCTGCGTGGAGGAGGGCTTCGGTCAGATTGGAAAGAGACGTCATGAGCCCGACCTAGTGCGACACGCCCCGAGCTTCAAGCAACGGAAATGTTGGGGAATCATATGCGAAAGTCCCATCGTTCGATTTCGAGGTTGCGCTCGCGGTGGAAACGTGGCGGGAAGACCGTGCATGAGGGCGAGGCGTTGCCTGTCCGATCTCGGCAACAGAGTTGCAGGGCTGCGGCCCTGCCGAACCGCCCCGCTGCAGGGGCAGACATGGCGCGGCGTCCGGGATTGGCGCATCTGCACGGCGAGGAGCGTTGGCGTTGGCCACTTCGACGACCCGTGAAATCAATGCGAAGTCTCAATGGGACTTTCGCATTTAATTCCCAAATGTTGACTTCCCGTGCACCTTGCCGGATTCACGACGCAAGTGCATCAAGCGGAGCGGTCAGATGAAAATGGTCGACGAACGCGTCATCACCGTGCCACCGGACATTGTCTGGGAGAGCATTCTCGATGCGGAGGTTCTGAAGGAGTGCATTCCGGGCTGCGAAGAATTGACCGGCAACCTTGACGACGGTTTCGAGGCGGTCGTGGTCCAGAAGGTCGGTCCGGTCAAGGCGACTTTCAGGGGTGCGGTCTTTCTCAGGGACATCGATCCGGGGAAGAGCTGCCGTCTGGAAGGCGAGGGCAAGGGCGGTGCGGCCGGATTTGCCAAGGGTGCGGCCCTGGTGCAGCTCGAGCCGGAAGGCGATGGCACCAAGCTCAGCTATGAAGTGGAGGCAAGGATCGGAGGCAAGCTGGCCCAGCTCGGCAGCAGGCTCATCGATTCCTTCGCGAGGAAACTTGCGGACCGGTTCTTCTCCAGATTTGAGGAGGCGGTCATGGAACGGCCCCAGAACTGAGTCCGGTTTTCGCCAGGCCTTGCTTGTCAAGCAAAGGGCAGGCGCCAAGGGAGAATTCTTCGCGCCCCGCCAGTCTGCCGTGAAGGGATCTGCCGCTACTGAATGCGCTGGTCGTTCACGAGAACGGAGCCATCCTCTCCGGTCTCGATGGTCAGGCCAAAGTCGTCCGGCGTGTCCCCGGGCCGTGCAAGCGCTTCAACCATGCCGCGGAGCGCCAACGCCTGGAGATCCTGCACGAATCCAAGTTGCACCAGCCCGTCGAGGAGCTTGTCCGCACCCGTGACGGTCAGGCTCACTCCGCCGACGGGCCAAGGCTTTTCGAAGCGCGTGATGAAGGCAAGGGCACCGTCTCCCGTGACCTCGACGCCGGCCAGCTTGATCGACAACTTGTTCAGGTCAAGGGAACGGATATCGACCGGGGCATGATCCATTGTCATGAATTCGGAAAAGTCGCCGTCAAGACCGTCCTGCAGCACGATCATCTCGCCGCTCGTGTCAAGGACGACCGTCGCGGGTTCACGGTCAAGCACACCTGCCGGGTCGAACATTGACCAGAGCTCCTGATTCATCTCGAACCCATTGACCGCGATGCGGGCTGCAAAGTCCTGGGGCTCGCGGTCCGGCACGATCGGAAGCAGGAATCGCGCACTCATCTCCGGCAACCCGAACTCCATTCGGGTACCGAACAAGTCAGGGACGAGAGCGGACAGAACCCCACGGCGTGTCGAGCCGCGGTAGTCGAAGCCGTTTCGGTCCATCTTGACGAACACGTCGCTCGACGAACTCTCGGACGAAACTTCAAAGGGACTCGCATCCGGACCGGTTCCAGTCACGACGTAGCGGGCATGTCCAAGGCTTGCGGAAATGTCGAACGTATTTCCATCCAGGATCGATGCGACAAGGGGGTTTCCAAGGCTCTGCCACGCGATCCTGCCGGAGGACCGTGCGGAAATATCGGCAATTTCGAGCCGCAGGCTGAATGAACCGCCGTCACGAGGCTCGCTGACATCAACGTGCACTTGGAAACTGTCCAGCGCGTCCTCGCCTCGGACATCCCAGATTTCACCGCGATTGATGTCCGAGTTTCCTTCGTATCCCGCCATCTTGACCGATGCGACGATGGACACGTCATCGGGCATTTCCGGTTCGATGATGCGAAAGTCGTCAACGGTGATCGTGGGGGCCGTGGACACGTAACGGATCTGGTCCGGCGTGCCGGAGACGATGGTCTGTGCACCGGATTGCCTGATTGTCGCTGCAAGCGTGAAGTCTTCGCCTTCCGATGCGAGCGTCTGGACGGTCAACGGAGATTCCGGCGGATAGGTCACGAGGACGGTTCCGTCGTTGCGTTCGGCGAAACTGGCGCCACCGATCGCAACCAATACCGTTCCCTCTTGATCGGGCAATGCGACATCCACCAGGAATCGGTCAACGGTCAGCACGTTGCCCGAACGGCGTTTGCCGCCGGCACGCACGGTGATCTCTGGTGTCGAGTACTGGGACAGCTGGTTCTCAAGCACCTGCTCCGCCGTCAGCTCGGCAAGACCCGGCTGTGCAGCTAGCGTGAGACAGAATGTGGCAATCAGGCTTCGAAGCAGAATCATGTCTGGTGTCCGGCCATGGCGGCACTGCGATCAGGTCGTTCCACGCGCATCTTGCTGGATGGCCTCTTATGGCTCCTGTCGGCATGACTGGCAAGGCGTGCATTGCAGCGGTCGGTCTCACCGCCTTCCCAGAAAGGCGATCCGGAGGAGCGCACGTTCCACCACGGCCATCTCGGGGATTCGTGCCCCGGATCTGAGCTTGAGATCGGTGTCGAGCAAAATGGCAAGAGCACGTTCCAGATTGCGCATGCCCCATCGGGTTGCCTGACGTTGCAAGCGGTCACGTCGCGGGCCGAACACCGGAGGCCGGAGCCTGGAAGCCCCCGCGCCGGGGCCGCCGGGGTCTGCGGCGATCAGGTGCAGCCTCCGAAAATGCCTTGTGGCGCCGATGCAGAGGCTGACAGGGGTTGTTCCTTGGGCCTCGAGACGCCGCAATACGGGCCCGACCGCGTGAGTCTTGCCGTCTGCCGCGACGTTGAGGACATCGTCAATGCCGGCCTCCACGGAACTCGGGCCGGACAGTGCGACCTCGCCCGGCGTGAGCGGCGTCCCGTCGCCCGACTTGTAGAGCGCGATCTTCTCGAGGGTCTGGCGAAACTCGCCAGGATCAAGGACGCGCGACAATTCGGTGAGTGACGACATGGCGTCCGGCGAGATGTCCGTGAGTCCGGCGGCCTTCAGGGCCGCTTCGGTCTCGGCACGTGACGGCGGATCGTCGTAGATGCCCGTCGCGTAGGCGTTGTCGTGCTTCTCGAATACGCCTCGGAGTCTCGAACGTGCGGGCAAGCTGCCCGCAGTGACGATGATCTGGGCATCGCCTTCGGACCAGTCCGCCAGGGCAAGGGCAATCGTATCGGCCAGCCCGTCGCTCGCATCCTCGACGAATGCGACATGGAGGCCGGGGAAGAAGCTCCGAGCCTTCACGGCGTCGGCGAGCAGGGCGGTGTCCTTGCGGAGTTCGGCCGCGGGAATGCGGGTCAGGCGCATCTCGTCCTCGCCGTCGGGCCCGATGAGAGCCCGGATGACCTCCTGCCGGCGCAGCGCGACACGCATTGCGTCCGCTCCATAGATCAACAGGCCCGTGGAGTTTTGGTCGGGCTTTGCAAAGTAGGCCGGAGCGTTGCGGGTCGACAGCTTCATGAGCCGTGCGTCAGGATGCTGGCGGCAACATGATCGGCAAGGATGACCATGAGCCGGCGGCGGGCGTCGCGGCGGGCAGATGTTGTCGCAACGGTCGTAGATGTCGCGGCATAGCTGGTGAAGCCGCGCTCGCGGCCGGTCATGACGGCGGTGCCTGTGCTGTCGGTCAGTTGCCAGTCGACCTGGCCTTCGACATTGAAGCGGCTGATTTCGCCTCCCGACAGGAAGCCGACTGCCGTTTCGCTGATCCGGATCTGAGCCGCCAGGACCAAGTCGGCCTCCCGCGGAATCCCCAGCCGATCCTCAAGCCGGCGGACAAGTGCGGAGCCCTCCTCGTCGGCCGGCGCCAGAACCGCTATTCGGCCTCTGAGGTTGCGAGCGGAACCTCCGGGACCGTGGATCGGCGCAAAGCCACAGCCCGCCAGCGCGGCGAGCGAAAGAAGCGTTGCCCTGCGAGTGTGCCGGGCACCTGACGTCTTGGCGCTCGGTGAGCGAGCGAGGCATGCGCATGATGTTCTAGACGACGACATTGACGATGCGTCCGGGCACGACGATCAGCTTTTTCGGCTGGCCACCTGCCAGCGTCTTGATGACAGCTTGATCGGCAAGCACGAGCTTTTCAAGCTCGGTACTGTCAATATCCTTGGCTACAACGATTTCGGATCGCCGCTTGCCGTTGACCTGGATCGGCAGCGTCACCGAATCCTCAACCAGGTATGCGTCGTCCGCCTCCGGCCAAGGGGCGTCCGCTACCAGCCCGTCGCCATCCTGCATTGCCCATATCTCTTCTGCCAGATGAGGTGTCATCGGCGACATGAGCTGAGCCAGAACCTTGATTGCCTCGCGCCGTGCGGAATGCGACGCCTTCGACTTTGCGAGAACATTCGTGAATGCGTAGAGCTTGGCGATCGACGTGTTGAACCCAAAGCTCTCGATCCCCATTGTCACGTCGTGGATTGTCCTGTGAAGCTCCCGCAACAGGGCGTCGTCGTCCGATCCGGTGTCCTTGCCCGCGGCAATGTCTGTCGAGATTCGGTGAATCCGGGCAAGGTGCCTGTGCGCGGCGTCAGCGCCGGCAGCGGTCCATTCCACGTCGCGTTCGGGGGGCGAATCGCTCAAGACGAACCAGCGGGCGGTGTCGGCACCGTACCGGTCAATGATGTTGACCGGGTCGACCACGTTTTTCTTGGACTTGGACATCTTCGCCGAAGGGATGATGTCGACCTGGCTGCCGTCTTTCAGGTAACCGACGCCGTCCCCCAGTTCCACGTCTTCGGGGTAATGATAGATCCTGCGGCCGTTCGCGTCCCGGGTCTGGTAGATGGCATGTGTCACCATGCCCTGCGTGAACAGGGCGTCGAATGGCTCGATGGCCGACTTCGGCAAGTGGCCGCAGAGGTGCATTGCCCGGGCGAAGAAGCGGGAATACAGGAGGTGGAGAATCGCGTGCTCGATGCCGCCGATATACTGGTCGACATTCATCCAGTAGGCAGCTTCGTCCATGTCTGCCGGAGTCTCTGCCCGAGGTGCCGTGAAGCGCACGAAATACCAGGATGAATCGACGAACGTGTCCATGGTGTCGGTTTCGCGCGTGGCTGGCTGACCACAGTTGGGGCACGGCGTGTCACGCCAAGTCGGATGGCGCACGAGCGGGTTGCCCGGTTCATCGAAGCTCACGTCCTCCGGAAGGAGAATCGGCAGGTTTTCCTTCCTTTCGGGCACGGTGCCGCAGTCATCGCAATGGACAACCGGAATCGGGCAGCCCCAGTAGCGCTGGCGGGACAGTCCCCAGTCACGAAGACGGTATTGTATGACGCCCTCGCCCCAGCCATTCGCTTCGGCGAAGTCGATTGTGGCGTCGATGGCCTCCTGACCGGTCGCGACATCGATGCCCGTGAAATGGTTGATCCACTTGACGCGCTCGGTCTTTGGCGGGACGAAGGCCACGCTTTCGACGGGTCGCGGGTCGTCGAGAGACAGGAACGTGTCAATGACCGGCAGGCCGTATTTGCGGCAGAAGTCCAGGTCTCGCTGGTCATGTGCCGGAGAGCCGAAGATCGCGCCGGTGCCATAGTCCATGAGGATGAAGTTGGCGATCCAGATCGGAAGTTCCCAATTCGGGTCCAGCGGGTGCCTTGCGGAAAGCCCGGTGTCCAGGCCGAGCTTTTCCGCCTTCTCGAGCGCCTCTTCGGTCGCGCCGCCTTTCTGGCAAGCCCTGCGGAAGTTCTCCACCTCGGGATTGTCCTCGGCCAGCTTTCTGGCCAGCGGGTGGTCTGGGGATATGCCGATGAAGGACGCTCCCAGAAGGGTGTCGGGACGTGTCGTGTAAACATCGATCGCCTCGCCGCCGTCGGTCCGCTCGAACGAGAGCCGAAGGCCGCGCGACTTGCCGATCCAGTTCTGCTGCATCAGCTTGACCTTCGCAGGCCAGTCATCCAATTCGTCAATCGCGCTCAGGAGTTCCTCCGAGAAATCGCTGATCCGGAAGAACCATTGAGTCAGTTCGCGCCGTTCCACGTCCGCCCCTGAGCGCCAGCCCTTGCCATCGATGACCTGCTCGTTGGCCAGAACGGTCATGTCGACCGGATCCCAGTTCACCGTTGCGCTCTTGCGGTAGGCAAGGC
>JAJEAC010000026.1 GCA_022824315.1 Silicimonas sp. | reverse complement strand
GTCAGCGATTTGCTCTCGGCCACGTGAACCGGTGCCCACGGGTCTCCGGTCGCCCCCTTGGCCTCCTTCGCATTGATGCGCGCCTTCTTTGAGTTCGCCCGGATCGCCCGAAGGCCATCGGCCACGTCCAGCAGGCGGATGCGTCGGCAGACTTCGATGAACAACGGGTCGAGTTCCTGAAGGGAGAGCATCCGGCCCTCCGGCCAAGGCAGGCACCAGAGGAGCGCAGGTCCTGCAAGACCGGACCGCCCGTCAAGCAGGCGCATGACGTCGCGTCGCCACCAGGCAGCGGGATCCACCGCCCGCGTTCCTGCCCGATCCGGTGCAAGGCCAATCATTGCCCTCGAAGATGAACCGCCGTTCATCCGTGCAATGCCGTAATTCCTTGGCCCGCCGTAGCCTTCCATTGTCTGAAGGCTTGCCAGCGCAAAAATCCAGTCCTGCGGCTCGGCCTCCCTTGCGATTTCGCCCTTCAGGTCGTGGTTCTTCGAGGTGATGATCATGTCGATCGCATCGGGAGTGGCGACCGGCCTCCATTTCAGCCCACCCGGATCAGGCGGCTGCAGAAAAGCAGGTGTATTGCCGTCTTCCACGACAAGGTGCCATGGAGCGTCATCCTCGAAGGATGGAGCCAGACCACGAAGCTTCGCACGCCACGTGTCCTCCTCCTCGGGAATCCGTTCGTCAGGCTGTTCCGAAAGCGCAAGAACGGAAAGCTGTACGAGAAACATGTGCCAGGCGGGCCGCTGATGTGGTCGAAGGGCGGGAAAGCTGGCGACCTCGCCTCGCGCCATGGCAGCCAGGACTCCGGGCAAGGAGTGCGATCCGCGATCCGTCTCAATCAAATTTTCGAAAAGGAGGTTTCCAATCATGAGATCCATGAATCCATCAACTGCAAACCCAATGCGTCATATGAAAATGACTTGCTTCCGATTCGCAAGAGCAACGGATCGTCGGAAGAAACCACCACATGGTCTTCATCGCTCAACCCGCGCGACCAGTGAGGTGGCAGGGCAATGGACGTCACGGACCCTCCAAATGGGCCGATCGTACCTTCGGGAAGGTTCAGGATCATTCCTGCATCGCCCAATCTCGTCCGCACAGCCTCATCTGCTGGAAATGCTTCAGGAAGACGCAGTTCACGCCTCAGGGTGACCAGTTCCGCCCCTCTTGTCTCGGCGATGGCCTTCCCCGTGACGCGACCATGATAGTCCTCCCAGCCCCTTTGCCCTGCGACTTCGTCCAGCCGATGAGGATGGGTCGCACGTTCGACCAGCCTGCGGTTCATCTCGGGGATGCGCCATAGCGGACATGCCTGAATCTCCTCGAGTGTCGCTGCCAACCCGGCCACGTCCAGATAGACGCCGGAGAGCGACGCTGCCTTGCCATAGGCGCCCAGACCATTCTCCGGTTCCTGCGTCAGGGTCGAAAGATCGCCTTCAGGGCAAAGCACGACACACTCGGCCATTTCGTATCCCCGTGCCCTCGTCCGTGCATGCCTGTGAAGGCGTCCGATGCGCTGCAACAGAACGTCCATCGGGCAAAGATCCGTCACCAGAAAGTCCGCATCGATATCGAGCGACTGCTCGAGAGTCTGCGTACCGCACAAGACCACGCTCCCGGCATTGCTGTCCTTGCCGAACAGCGTTTCGACGCGCGCATCGAGTCGGGCTCGGTCCTCGAGCGCGAAACGACCGTGGTGCAACGTGGCGATGCCATCGAGATCGAAGACAAGTTCGGGTGCATTGGCGACACAGGCGGCGCAGGTCTCCCGTGCCCGATCCACGGTGTTTCGGATCACCAGCACGCGCGCACCGTTCTGGGCGGCCTTGATTGCCGGCGCAGCGGCGTCCTGTCCGCTCCAGCCGAAACGCGCATATATGGAGACTTCCTTTTGCTCGACCGCGTCCTGGACGACCGTGTTCTTCGCGGTGCGTGTCCAGACCACCGGATAGATTTCCGACTCCGCTGACTGGAGCGGCGGCAAGGGAGCATCCAGCCAGGCGTGGCGTGCGACCGACCCCAGCGTCGCCGACATCAGAAACGCATGTCCGCCGAGCGACAGGTGATCGCCCAAGATGCTGCGCTGGATTTCGGTCATCCATGCATCCGATGCGTGGACTTCGTCGATCACGAGGAGCGAGCGGGACAGGGCGCTGCCGCGCAGGTGGGCATGCTTGACCTGAAGCCCCGCCAGCATGACCTGATCAACCGTTCCCACCGCAATCTGTGCAGCAAGAAATCGGGTTGCATGCTCGGCCGCCCACCGGGCGGATCGGCGGACTCCGTCTTCGGTGTCGTCCCAGAGCACACGAAATTCAGGCAGGCGAGCGCCTTGTGCGTCGCCCGAAAATGCCTGTCCCGGAATTGCGAGCACGGCCTCGGGATGCGGTGCGGGGAACAACCTCTTCATCGCGTCATTGACCCGACGCTGCAGCTGACGTGCCGCGGCGCGAGTCGGAACCGCGAAATAGAGGCCGTCAACTTCGCGGGCCTCATAGAGCCGGGCAAATCGCCAAAGCGCGGCCTCGGTCTTTCCGGAGCCGGTTTCGGCTTCGAGTATGACCAGCCGCTGGGAAAGCGGGATGTCGGCGACGGCCCTTTGTGCCGGTCGCGGTGCAGGGTGCCGGGAAAGCAAGGACCAGTTCGCTGGCCCGGCAAGCTTGAACGACTCAGTGTCAAGTCCGATCTCTCGAAGCCGCTTTCGGGCCCGTTCACGGGTTTTCTGCCAGTACCGCGGCTCGTAGTCCTCCACGAAGGGAAACGCCTCCCGGTCGGATCCGATCCAGTCCGCCAGCGCCAGGAGCCCGGCAATGAAGTGCGCGAACGCCGGCTTGGGCTCGGGTGGGTGATGATGCCGGATTGCGGGAAACCATGAGACCAAGGCCTCTCCCATCACGTCTTCCTCGGCCTTCCAGTCATACCCGTGGAGCGGCCTGAATGCGTCCTGCCCCCAGCTTTCGTCCGGGCAGGGCACCGGACGCCCGTGATGCGCGAAGAGTACCCTGAACCAGTCCGGAATTCCCGGCCATTCGACCATGAGGCTCGCATGGCCTCCCAGCGCATCGTCCGGATCGCCCTGCAGCCACTTCCAGCCACATTGAATGTGGCCCCGAGGGGTCAAAGGGAGAGGCTGCCTTCGTGCCTTGACCTGGAACCCGGGAGCGATCTTGCCGATGTCATGAAGAAAAGCCAGTGCACCAAGGCACTCGATGTCCGGATCTGATAGAGTGCCTTCGATGGCGCGTTCCGCACGGGCCCGAAATGTCGGCAGACCAAGTAGGGAAACAAATGTGGCAGCGACGTCGGCGCTATGGTG
>JAJEAC010000170.1 GCA_022824315.1 Silicimonas sp. | reverse complement strand
CGCAGCGGCGACCACGAGGTTGCGTCGTTCGTCGACGACAACCGCCTTGCGCTGCTCGTCCGTGAGCGGCCTGGCCTCGATCCGGTCGAACAGGTCGCGGGACCGGACGAGCTCGTTCGCGACGAATGTCTCGTTGGCTCTCGCTAGGGCATCGTCCGGCGATTCCAGGAACGTCAGGATCGTGCCCAGCATCCGGAATTCCGGGGCATCGGACAGGGCCTCGGGCCAGCACCGGAGGATCCCGGCCGTCGCGTCCCGCGCGTCGCGTTCGAGCCTTCGGATGTCGACGGAATGGGCGTAACGCGGCGGATCGGCAAGGCGTTCCAGCCGTTCGTTTACGGCGCGGAGCGCGTCGGCCCGCGGTGCCAGCCAATGGCGCCACCACTCGGCCATCGCCGTCTCGATCACGTCAGCGAGCATGATCGCCTGTGTTCGGGCGAGGCCCGAGACCGTCGCCGCGCCCGCCGCGTGCTCCAGCCTTGCGTCGCCCCAGCGCCGACCCGCCTTCAGCCGGACCGCCTTGATGTCGCGGAGGGGGATTTCCCTTGATCGCAACCAGAAGTTCAGCTTGACGCTGTCCGGTTTCACGGTCGCGGCCTTGGCCTGTCCAGGGCGGAACAGGGCGAACAGCAGCGAGGCCAGACCCCTTCTCCTGGCCATGAAGACGCGCGTGCTCCGGACCCTTGCGGGCGGGTCGGGTGTTGCCGCACGGTCAGGTTCGGACCCGGCGGTCAATGGCGGCGGCGGGATTCTCCTTGGCACGGGCCGCTCACCCGGCATCCCGACAGCAACCGCCTTCGTGAAACACGCGGAAGCAGCTCGCGCGTCGTGCCGGAGCAATGCCACGGTTCCGGCTCCGCAAGCCGGCCGCTCTTCCCGGGTTGCTCGTGGGGCGGTGAAAATGCGTCATTCGGCGCCGCCCTTGCCGGATTCCGGTCCGGCTCGCTTGCAGGACTCCACGGTCACGCGGGTCTTCGCCGGTGCAGGAAAGCAGACAGGACCGGACCGCCATGTATCCGCTCTTGCGATTTTCGGAAGGCATTCAAAACAACACTTGCCCGGCGAAAGTTCAATTTGCTTGCGCTTTCGTATCGGATGCGTGGAGGCAATTTCAAGTGAGGCCGGTCCGTGGACCGTGAATGGCGTGCGTGCGTGCTCGGGGTCCGCCCGATGGTTTCCGGCTTCGACAGGCAGTATCGAGACCGATCATGGAATGTGCCTTCCGTGGCATGTTCCGTGCGGGGAAGTGAGCGCGATCGGAAAACGCGGGTGCCGAATTCGCTGTTCCGGTCGTGATCGAGAAGGTCGACGGCACCATGTTCGATCTGGCGTCTGCTGTTTGAACCTGAGGGTACGGGGGTGAGTCTGGAGTGTTCTGCGACATGGCGAACCGGCAGGACGAGGCCGTCAACGGGACTTGTCGTTGCACGATTTTCGTCCCGTTCTCAGCCCGCGGCGTCGGCGATCATGCCGCAAGGCGCCAAACGGTTTCCAAGGATCGGTTCCCGAGCATCTCGACATTGCCGTGTCCATCGACGAAACGAATTTTGAAGTGAAAGCAGGGGAGTCGAGATGGGCGCGAACATCGGGCACGAGGCGGTGATTGACTGCCAGCCGTCCGACCCGAGCATCAAGGTCTGGAGATACTTCAATGTTCTCGGGCTGCTTGCGTTGCTCCAGACACGGAGCCTGCGCTTCACGAGAGTGGACATGTTCGACGATCGCCTTGAGGGATCGTTGACGAGGCGGAGCGTTGCGGTCAGGGAGCAGCAGATCCGCATGGCGCTGGCCGATATCGATCCCGGTACGGATACCCCCGAGGGTCTTGTGAACGCACTGCGGGAGATGACGCGTGGCGCCGTTCGGTGCGCATACGCCAATTGCTGGCACGCCAGCGAAACGGAAAGCCAGGCGATGTGGAAGCTGTACGGAACGGAATCCGGTTCGGTCGCGTTGCAGAGCACCTACGGAAAGCTGCAAGACGTTCTTCCGTCGCGCATTGTCCTTCGCGAAGGGAGACCCTCAAGCGCAGCCATGATGTCTGCGATTTTCATGGGAATGGTGCAGTATCGGGACTACGGAAACGATGTCGACTGCGTTCCAAGCGGAAACCTCCTGTATCCGTTCCTGTCGAAGCGGAAGGAACTCCAGCACGAAAGGGAACTGCGCGCATTCGCCCTTTTCACGGAGCCGCTGCTGCTCGACCGTCCGGACGGCGAAAGGTTCGCAGACCTTGATCCCATGCCGACCGGACTGGATGCGGAGGTCGACATTGATAGGCTTGTGGAGACAGTGCGGGTTCAGCCCGGAACGCCCGCATGGGCAAGGCGATCCGTCGAGAAGCTGATCAGGAAATACGGATGGGACGTGGAAGTGGTTGCGTCCGACATTGATACGTCGCCGCTTTACTGACAGTCGGCCTGGGGCAGACAAGCGAATGTCGCGCGATCTGGCTGCGGGCATGTGCGCGTCGCCCGGCAGGGTGCGCTTTGCGGCCCATACGATTGCTGAAACCGGGCGAACCTGCCGGAATTGGACTGGTTGCGTCGCGCTTGCGTTGTCGGACGTGACGGTCCGAGCGGTCCTTGGTCAGCGCCGACGTGGCGATCCCGGCTCCCGCCCGGTTCAGGCAAGATCGCGCTCGATGCATGGCCAATTTACCTCTATTTGCCGTAACTGCTCGGGCCACAATTGAGCGTTGATCTTTCTGCCTCACGGCATTCGGATCAGGCCCTTTCTCTCTTCATCTTCAGCCATTTTCCACCGTGGGGCCGGATGTGCGGTTTGCGTTCGGCGAGACCCGTTCGGGT
>JAJEAC010000062.1 GCA_022824315.1 Silicimonas sp. | reverse complement strand
CCGCTTCAACTCGATCCCGCCGTCGGACTCCTCCGTCAGCGGATCCAGCCGAACGGGACGGTAGTCCAGCCTGACGCCGCCGTCCTCGACCCAGGCCAGCGTGTGCTTGCGCCACTCGTCGTCATCGCGTTCCGGGTAGTCCTCATGCGCGTGAGCGCCGCGGCTTTCCTTCCGTGCCTCGGCACTGACGATCGTGGCGAGCGCGTTCGCCATCAGGTTGTCGAGCTCCAAGGTCTCCATCAGGTCCGAGTTCCAGACGAGGGACCGGTCGGAGACCTGGATGTCGTCCATCCTGGACGCGACCCGCTGCATGTTCTTCACGCCTTCGGACAGGATCTTGCTGGTGCGGAAGACCGCCGCGTCGGACTGCATCGTCCTTTGCATGTCGAGCCGCAGCTCCGCCGTCGGAACGGTGCCGTCGGCATGCCGGAACCGGTCGAACCGGTCGAGGGCGGCGTCGACCGACGCCATGTTCAGTGCAGGATTGCCGCCTGTCCGGTCCACGACCTCGCCTGCGCGGATCGCGGCGGCACGCCCGAAGACCACGAGGTCGATGAGCGAATTCGAGCCGAGACGGTTTGCCCCGTGGACGCTCGCGCAGCCCGCCTCGCCCACGGCCATGATGCCGGGCGCGATGCGATCCGGATCGTCCGATGCCGGGTTCAGCACCTCGCCCCAGTAGTTCGTGGGCACGCCGCCCATGTTGTAGTGCACGGTTGGCAATACCGGGATCGGTTCGCGCGTCAGGTCGACGCCCGCGAAGATGCGCGCCGATTCCGAGATGCCAGGAAGCCGTTCCGCAAGCGTCTCCGGCGGCAGGTGGTTCAGGTGAAGGTGGATGTGGTCCTTTTCCGCGCCGACGCCACGGCCCTCGCGGATCTCCATGGTCATGCACCGGCTCACGACGTCCCGGCTGGCAAGATCCTTGTAGGTGGGCGCGTAGCGCTCCATGAACCGGTCGCCCTCGGAATTGGTGAGATAGCCGCCCTCGCCGCGTGCGCCTTCGGTGATGAGGCAGCCCGAGCCGTAGATCCCGGTCGGGTGGAACTGCACGAATTCCATGTCCTGCAGCGGCAGCCCGGCCCGCGCCGCCATGCCGCCGCCGTCGCCGGTGCAGGTATGGGCCGACGTTGCCGAAAAGTAGGCGCGGCCATAGCCGCCTGTCGCCAGCACCGTCATCTTCGCGTTGAAGACGTGGAGCGATCCGTCCTCCAGGCTCCAGGCAAGAATGCCCTGGCAGGTGCCGTCCTCGGCCATGATCAGGTCGATCGCGAAATACTCGATGTAGAATTCCGCGTCGTGCTTCAGCGACTGGCCGTAGAGCGTGTGCAGTATCGCGTGCCCGGTCCTGTCGGCGGCAGCGCAGGTGCGCTGGACGGGCGGGCCTTCCCCGAACTCGGTCGTGTGGCCGCCGAACGGCCGCTGGTAGATCCGGCCGGTTTCGGTCCGCGAGAACGGAACGCCGTAATGCTCAAGCTCGTAGACGGCGGCAGGCGCCTCGCGGGCGAGGTACTCCATCGCGTCGGTGTCGCCGAGCCAGTCGGACCCTTTCACCGTGTCGTACATGTGCCATTGCCAGTGGTCAGGCCCCATGTTGCCGAGCGAGGCCGCGATGCCGCCCTGCGCCGCCACCGTGTGCGAGCGGGTCGGGAACACCTTCGTGATGCAGGCCGTCCTCAGCCCCTGTTCGGCCATGCCCAGCGTCGCGCGGAGGCCCGATCCCCCGGCTCCCACGACAATGCAGTCGAACTCGTGCGTCTCGTAGTCATATGCGGCCATCGGTCTTCCCTATAGAGCGATGCTGGCGATGGCAAAGAGGCCGGCAGCCACCGCGCCGTAGCAGAGGCAGGTCGTCAGGATGATCGTGTACTCCCGGAGAACCCCGTGAACGTAGTCCTCGATCACCATCTGGATGCCGTTCTTGAAGTGCACCAGGCCCACGATGATCATCAGCGCGGCCACGAGCGCCGGAAACGGCTGCGCGAAATACGCCACGACCTCGGCGTGAGGCCGGCCAAGCATGGGCCCGAACGTGAAGACGAAGGCGGGAACGAGAAACACGAGGGCGACGCTGGATTTCGTCATGCCCCAGTGCCTGCGCGTGCCCTCGCGGGCCGAGCCGTGGCCCTCTGCGCGCTTGCGGTCGGTCATGTAGCTCATCGGCGCCTCCCTACACGACCAGGACGGTCGCGACGGTCAGGGCGACCGAAAGCACGACGATCGCGATGCCCGTCCTCTCGGCCGTCGCGACGTCAAGCCCGCGGCCGGTGTCCCAGTAGAGATGCCGCAGCCCTGCCAGCGCGTGATACCAGAGAGCCCAGGCCGAGAGCGTCATGACCGTGTCGCCGAGCCACGAGGTCATGAACCCGTCCGCCAGCACGAACTGCTCCGCCGAGACCGCCGCTGCAAGGAACCACCAGACGACGAGAAGCGCCGCCAGGATGAGCGATGTGCCGCTGATGCGCGTCAGGATCGACGTCATCGACGAGACTTGCGGACGGTATACCGTCAGATGCGGCGACAGGGGCCTGTTGCCCCGGTTCACGTCGGCCATGTCGTGGCTCCCGTATTGTGGGCGTCCCGACCTCAATAGCAGAACAGGCGGGCTTGTCACGGCCCCGCGACGCCGCAACGCAGGCACCGCCTGGTCCGGCCGGCCAATTCCGTGCCGGCATGACCCGCCGGACGCATACTCGCCGGTCCTGCCCGAACCCGCTGCTGCCGGCTCCGCCCGGGTTCCACGCCGCCGGCATCGGTCGCCGGGACCCACGACCAGCAGAATCAGCACCTGGTCAGGGTCGGCACCCGGCACCGCGCCAACGTCGCGTCACATCGGCATCAGCGCCCAGCAGTCCAGGTCAAGCAGGACACCGTCCACGTATTTGCCGTCCCCGTCCCTCAGCGCGAACGGGGCCGCCTCGGGCTTGTGCGCGACGAGCCGGAGCCGCAAGGCCCCGATGCTGGGCGTGTCGGTTTCGGCCTTCTCCAGCACTTCGGACCAGCAGCAGATCGTGTCGCCCGCGAAGCACGGCGCAACATGGCTGCCGGCGTTCAGGCCCACGATCATCTGGGCGTTCGCGAGCCCGTTGAAGGACAGTGCCCGCGCCATGGAGATCACGTGGCCGCCATAGATGAGCCGTCGCCCGTCCTCGCGCGACGTGGCGTCAAAGTGCACGCGGGCCGTGTTCTGCCAGAGACGGGTCGCCAGCATGTGCTCGGCTTCCTCGATGGTCACCCTGTCGACATGATCGATGGTCTCGCCAACCTCGTAGTCGCCCCAGCGATGCGGCTCTCCCGCAAACCCGTAATCGTAGTCGGCAAACGAAAGCCCTTGGGGAATCGCGAGGTCCAGCGGAGGAACGCTTTCGGACAGTTCGGGAACCACGGGCTCCGGCACAGGCGAGCCCGGGTCGCGCTTGCGCACCATGACCCAGCGGACGTAACTGAGCACGTCATCGCCGCGCCCGTTCCAGCCGGTCGTGCGAACCCAGACCACGCCCGTCCTGCCGTTCGAATTCTCCTTCACGCCAATGACCTCGGACGTGGCGGCAAGCGTCTCACCCGGATGGACCGGCATCAGCCAGCGGCCTTCCGCGTAGCCGAGATTCGCCACCGCGTTGAGCGAGATGTCCGGCACCGTGCTGCCGAAGACCGTGTGGAACACGAGCAGGTTGTCCAGCGGAGCGTCCAGGCCGCAGGAGCGCGCGAAGGCGGTCGAGGAATTGAACGCGTGCCGGGACGGGTAGAGCGCGTGATAGAACGCCCTCTCGCCGTCCCCCAAGGTGCGGGGAACCGCGTGCCGGATCGTGTCCCCGACCCGGAAGTCCTCGAAGAATCTTCCCTGGCTTGCCTTCACGTCACTCTCCTTGCACCGGTTGCGGAGGCGCGTCTTCGTTCCGCATGTTCGCGTCCCGGGTCATCCTGCCGCCCGTTCGGCAATGGCTTGCGCCTTGGCAAGGACGGCCCGGGCCGTTTCGACATGAAGGTTCTCGACGATTCGCCCGTCGACCACGGCCACCGCCTCGCCGCGCGCGATGGCGTCGTCGTATGCCTCGATCTGGCGTCTCGCAAGTTCGGTCTCCGCGTCGCTCGGCGCGAAGACCTCGTTGGCGACGCCGATCTGCGAGGGATGAATCAAGGTCTTGCCGTCCATGCCGAGCGCCCGGCCCTGTTCGCATTCGGCCCGAAAACCCTCCTCGTCCCTGAAGGCGTTGTACACGCCGTCTACGCAGGCAATGCCCTCGGCCCGTGCCGCGAGAAGCACGGTCTGGAGCGCCGCCATCATCGCCATCCGGTCGCCTCCCGTGGCGCATCCGATCTCCTTGGCAAGATCATTCGTGCCAAGAACGAAGCCTTCGACCGAGGGCAGCGCGGCAATGTCGAGCGCCTTCAGGACGCCGCGCGGGGTTTCCATCATGCACCAGACGGGCGTTCCGGACGCGAGGGCGGCAACCTCTTCCACCTGCCCGGGGTCCTCCGCCTTGGGCAGGAGCACGGCATCGCAGTCCATGCCCGCGACGCCCCGTGCGTCAGAATCGCCCCATTCGGTGTCGGTCCCGTTGATGCGCACGATTCGCTGCCTGTGCCCGAAATCCCCGGCATCGAGGGCGCGGGCAAGAGTCTCGCGGGCCGAAGGCTTTTCTGCAGGTGCAACCGCGTCCTCGAGATCGAATATGATCGAGTCGACATCGAGCGTTCCGACCTTTTCGAGGGCCCGGGTCTTCGACGCGGGCACGTAGAGAACGGAGCGGCAGAGCCTTTGCGGAGCGACCATTGAACCTTCCTTGATCGAGAGGGCCGGGAATGCGCGCAACCTGCACGTCTCGCGCGGCGCCCGCAACCCGGAGGACCTGCGGCAGAAAGGCCCATCTCGCGGCGGAACGGCCTGTCTGCGTTGACGAATCCTGCCACGCGTCACCTGCGCATTGCGGTCTTCGGCCAGTTACGTGACTTGAAACCGCAACGGAGACTCACTAGCACACTCTACAGCCAGACTGACATCACATGGATTGGAGACTCTCATGGCCAGACCAAGGATCGCCCTCATCGGTGCAGGCCAGATCGGCGGAACGCTCGCGCACCTCGCCGCAATCAAGGAAATGGGTGACGTCATCCTCTTCGACATCGTCGAAGGCGTGCCGCAGGGAAAGTCGCTCGACATCGCCGAGGCCGGGCCGGTCGCAGGCTTCGACGCAAGCCTCAAGGGCACCAACGATTACGCCGACATCGCCGGCGCCGATGTCTGCATCGTCACGGCGGGCGTTCCCCGCAAGCCGGGCATGAGCCGCGACGACCTTCTCGGCATCAACCTGAAGGTCATGAAAGCCGTCGGAGACGGCATCAAGGCGCATGCGTCCGATGCGTTCGTGATCTGCATCACCAACCCTCTCGATGCCATGGTCTGGGCGTTGCGCGAGTATTCCGGACTGCCGCACGCCAAGGTCTGCGGCATGGCCGGCGTCCTTGACAGCGCAAGGTTCCGCCACTTCCTCAGTCTCGAGTTCGAGGTATCGATGAGAGACGTCACCGCGTTCGTGCTCGGCGGTCACGGCGACACGATGGTGCCGCTTGTCCGGTATTCCGCGGTCGGCGGCATCCCGTTGCCCGATCTTGTCGAAATGGGCTGGACGACCCAGGAGAGGCTCGACGCCATCGTGCAGCGCACGCGTGACGGCGGCGCCGAAATCGTGGGCCTGCTCGGCACCGGCTCCGCCTTCTACGCGCCGGCCACGAGCGCCATCGAGATGGCGACCGCCTATCTCGGGGACCAGAAGCGCTTGCTGCCTTGCGCCGCGCATGTCGACGGCGCCTTCGGCCTGAAAGACATGTATGTCGGCGTCCCAACCGTCATCGGTGCGGGCGGCATCGAACGCATCGTCGAAATCGATCTTTCCAAGGACGAACGGGCCATGTTCGACAAGTCCGTCGCTGCCGTCGGGGGTCTTGTCGAAGCATGCAAGGGAATTGACAGCGGACTCGGATAAGACCGATTCCTGACGGCGCTTCCTTAGCCACGACCTGACAGGTGAATGCGCATCACGGGGCATCAACAGCCCGCATTGCGGATCCGGAAATGTGTTATCGGGCGCTACGTTCTCGAAAGGCATCGCGGGTTGTCGGTCAAAATGTCCATTTCGGCCGGCTGCGCACCGGGACTGGCGCGGGCCACGATCTCGACCTGGACACGGCCGGTGTCACAGTCCTTCACGAGTCCAAGGGAGCCAGCAGTCCTGGGCGGAATTCCTGGGGGAATTGCCAAGGCAAGATTTTGTGGCACCATGGCGAAAGGGATGAGTCTTCGGGCAATATCAAAAAGTGTCGGAGAAAGGGATGGCTTCCATTGGCCTTGTAACCATGACGTTGGACGCTGACATTCGGTCCCGGATCCAGAAACTTGCCGTGGTCCGGAATCGCGCCCCGCATTGCCTTCTGCGAGACGCAATCAGCCAGTATGTCGAGCGCGAGGAAAGGCGCGAGGCCATGCGTCAGGATGCGCTCCGAGCGTGGGCGGCCTTTAGGGAGAGCGGTCTACATGTGACTCATGCCGAGGCTGATGGCTGGATGGCCGAGCTGGAAACGGGACACGACTTGGCGCCACCTGAATGTCATGAATGATCTGGGCGCCAGAATCCCTGCAAGATGTCCACCGCATCTATCGGTTCCTTGCCCCGAAGGACCCTTGACCGGCATCTCGTGCCGTCAGCACAATTCGTGAGTGGATCCAGGTCATCGCAGAGAGTCTCGGCGCTGGCAGACGGGATGGGCCCGGAATTCCGAAGTTGGCCCATCGCATTTGGCGACAGCGGTCATCTTGTGCTGTACCGTCTGGATGGAGAGCAAGCCGCGGTGCCGTCCATCGGGCGTCAGCGCATTGAAGGGTCTTCCTGACGGAGTCCGCTCCTGTTCGGGCCGCAATCAACGCCTGCTCCAGCTTGGGTCCGTGGCTTCGTCCAGCCATCATTTGCATCACTTCGAGACCCACGGCTTCTGACCGGACACAAATTTCTTGCACGAGGCTCCACCGAATGCAGCGCTCGACCAGGAATTCGGCCTGTTTGCTCTCCTTGATCTGGCGACTCGCGCTGTCACCGTTCTATTTGGTCGCCTTCGCGCACTTCCGGTCGATTTCGTCCAGGCAATCCAGGCTCGCCTTGTCCTCGAAGTAGCTGGAGCCTGCATTGGACAAGGCAAACGCCCAACACAAGTTGCTTTCGCCTTGATTGGTGCCACTCGGCAACCGAATCAGAATTGCGCCATTGGTGACCGGTGCAGAAGCGAGTCTCGCTTTCAAAACGTAGGCTAATTCAAAATCAAATATTGAATTAGCCTAAGAGATTGCTACTTTGTGGAACATGATCACACGCGACCTCGCCCCGAAGCTGATGGAGGCGGCTCAGGTTTGGCCGTCAATCACGCTCACCGGACCTCGGCAGAGCGGAAAGACGACGTTGAGCCGCGCCCTGTTTCCAAATCACCAGTACGAGACGCTGGAAGCCCCCGACGTACGGGCCTTCGCCGCCGAAGACCCCCGCGCCTTCCTGGCCCAATTTCCGGAAGGCGCAGTTCTCGACGAGGTCCAGAGAGTGCCGGACCTGCTCTCCTACCTGCAAGGCATCATCGACGCAGACCCCGTGCCAGGTCGCTGGATTCTCACGGGCTCGCAAAACCTCACTCTGCTCGAAACGGTCAGTCAGTCGTTGGCGGGACGGACGGCAGTGCACAACCTTCTGCCACTGACGCGAGGCGAGACGACACGCTTTCCCCGACACCCGAAGACTCTCGACGAAACTCTCTTGACCGGTTCCTACCCGCGCATTTTCGATGAAGGGCATGAAGCCTCGGACTGGCTCGGTTCCTACATTGCAACCTACATCGAGCGCGACGTGCGGACGATCAGCAACGTAGGCGATCCCACGAATTTTCAGCGTTTCGTATCACTTTGCGCGGGCCGGACAGCACAATTGCTCAACTACTCGTCGATTGCTGGGGATTGCGGCATCTCGCAACCGACTGCGAAGGCCTGGCTCAGCATTCTTGAAACCAGCTTTGTCGCCTTCCGCCTTCCGGTCCTTCACACGAATCTTCGCAAGCGCCTGGTGAAATTGCCGAAACTGCATTTCTACGATACCGGGATCGTCTGCTGGCTGCTGGGTATCCGCACCCCCGAGCAACTGCGCACACATCCGCTTCGCGGTGCAATCTTCGAAGCCTGGGTGGTTTCGGAGATCGCGAAACATCGAGCCAACCAGGGCGAAACCGGTGGCATCTCGTATTACCGCGACCGGAACGGCGCAGAGGTGGATCTGATGGTCGAAAGCCCGAACGGCACCACGATCATCGAAGCCAAGTCCTCTGAGACAGCATCATCCAACCTGTTCGACGGATCCAGGCGCGTCCGAGGGCACCTTTCCCAATCGACCCGCCGATGTTCCGTCGTCGTTGTCTACGGCGGCGATCAACGCCAGCGCCGAGGAACCGACAGCCTGATTCCGTGGAGGGAATTGCACGCGTTCGACTGGGATGCATAGGACGCATCGTCACTGTTAGATCCTCTGGCCGGCAATCGGGGCCAATGTGCTCGCACTGTGCTCCAACATGACCTGGAAGAGCGCGGTCAAGGACGAAAGCCAATGCAGAAAGTCTCGCAGAGGATGCAGCAACCGAAAATTCCAATCGATACAGCGATGGTGTCGAGATGGGGGTTCGGCCAATCAGAGCCGAAGAGGATTGCAGATGGGCACTCGCCGAGATCGAGCCCTGCTTCGAACATGTCCCGGAGAACGGAACGTTGGAGGCGGACAGG
The DNA here is from genome assembly GCA_022824315.1 of Silicimonas sp. Lineage (GTDB taxonomy): Bacteria > Pseudomonadota > Alphaproteobacteria > Rhodobacterales > Rhodobacteraceae > JAJEFO01. Next base: position 82,480 of record JAJEAC010000062.1, on the reverse strand, counting down.
CATGACGTGCTGGCCGGCCTGATCTCCGCAGAAGAGACGAGGAACCATTCGATCATGCCGCTCAGTCCTGTCGAATTCATCGACATCTGCATGGAGCACGATTTGGAGCTGCCTGAATTTCATGCCTGATCTGGGCGCCAGAAACCCTGCAGGACGTCCACCGCGTTTTTCGCTGCCTTGCTCCGAATGGTCTTTCCGAGGCTTCTTGCGCCGTCGGCGCAATTCGGAAGGAAGCCACATCTCTGGCGGAGACTCCCGACGTCGGCGGATGCGATGGACCCGGAATTCCAGGAATGACCCATCGCATCTGACGACAGCGGTTATCTCGCGCACTGTCGTCTGATTGGAGAACACGCCGTGGTGCTGGCCGTCAGGCATCAAGGTGAGAAAAATCATGCCTGAAAGATGTCCCGGCGCGCCTGAACCGAAGTCAACGCTCGATTCCGCGTGCGGTTGTCTGCGGTTGCGGCGCCGGTCCGCCGCGACGGCACCAAAATCAAGCGGGACGGGTCGGCGACGGAAAGCCGGTTCCGCTGAGCGATCCCGGACCGGCCAAAAGAAGCCGCGCACGATTCGGACCGGTTCGCAAACTGCGCGACATCATTCACTTCGGGAACTCTGCGGCCGCTGGCGCCATCCATCACGCACGGCTCAGGACGACGCGACATCGGCCATGTCGTTCAACGCTCCGGAATTGAGTCAAGCTTCCGCCGGACGAACGTCTGAGAAAGGCCCATGCCACGAACCGAAATGGTGCGTGACCGTCAGGTCGGTCTGAGCCCAAATGCATGTTTCTGCGGACTCGTCGAATGTCGGCCATGCGGCCTGGTGGACCCGCACGACATGAACGATTCCCCTGGCGGCATCTGAAGTCGATCAGGCGTGCGTGCGGGACTTCTTGGGGTCGTAGATCGGGCCGGCAATGACGGTTGCGGTGGTATCCTGTCCTTCGCCGGAGACGGCAAGAACGCTGCCCGCGGCTATCCCCGGGCTGACATGCGCCAAGGCAAGCGACTTGCCCATCCGACGGGAATGGCAAGGGCTGTTGATCACGCCGACTTCCTTGCCGTTCAGCGACAGGGTTTCGCCGCCTTCGACCATGTCGGAGTGATCGATGTCCAGGCAGACGTTGTTGATCCTCTCGGCGCCCTTGGCGGCCATCAATGCGTCCTTGCCGCGGAAATCGCCCTTGGTCGTGCTCACCGTGAAGCCGAGGCCGACCTCCCACGGGGTGTTCTCTTCGGTCATGTCGTAGCCATAGAAAAGGAGCCCCGCCTCGATCCGCACCTTGTCGAGCGCGGTGAAAGAGCACGGCATCACGCCGGCGTCCGCAAGATTGTCCCAAATGTCTGTGATCACCGCGCCGTCGGCAAAGACCTCGTAGCCACGCTCGCCCGAATATCCCGTGCGCGACATCCGGCAAGCGTGGCCAAAGAGCGTCGCCGGGGCGTGCTCGAAATAGGCCAATGCGCCGAGGTCGATATCGGTATTGGCATCGAGAATTTCCAGCGATGCCGGACCTTGAACCGAGAGATCGTGCAGGTCGTCCGTAAACTCTATCGAGACGTCATGCCCCAGCGCAGAAGCTTCCAACAGCGCCATCGTGCCGCCGGAGCCGTGCACGATCATCCACTCGTCACCGCCGTTGTTGGACACTATGGCATCGTCTGCGATGCCGCCCTTGTCCGTCAGGACGCAGAGATAGACGGACTTGCCGGAACCGACCTTGGACATGTCCCGCGTGGTCAGGTGATCCAGCACGGATCGTGCATCCGGGCCGCGCACGAAGACCTTTTTTAGGGGCGACATGTCGAACATTCCGGCATGTTCGCGCACCGCGTCATGCTCGTCGTTCGGGTCGGTATCGCAGGTCCAGGCGGTACCCATCCCGTTCCAATCCTCCAGGCCGGAGCCAAGGGCGGAGTGGCGAGAGGCAAGCGCGGACGTGCGGCTGAGTTCTTCTGTCATGATGGTTCCTTTCTAGTGCCATTCGTCGGGCATGGAGGCTTTGCGCTCGGCAACAAGCCCGTCAAGCGCATCCCTGATCTGCTTGTCCAGTTCGGGCTCTTCGTAGTCGCTCAAGGTCTGCCGCCATCGCGCGGCTGCGCGTTGATCGGCGGTTTGGCCACCCCTTTCGGTCCAGGTCTCGAAGGGCCCCGCCTCCGGGATTGCGGGTTCGAAGTTTGCCCGCGCGTAGTGGCGAAGGGTGTGACCGGTCGACAGGAAATTCTCGCCCGGACCGGTCTCGAGATAGGCATCGCGCCCGAATGATTCCTCGTCCGTGCCAAATCCCTGCAGCATCTTGAGCATCGCGCCGCAATGGTCGAGGTCCATGACGAACTTCTCGTAAGACATCACCAATCCGCCTTCGAGCCAGCCGGCAGCGTGCCAGACCTGATGGGCGCCGGACAGCAGCGTCGCCCACATGGCGTCCGCGCTGTCCTGCATCGCCTGTCCGTCGGCTGAGTTCGCCGCCGTGATCTGCCCGCCGCCCGATCGAACGGGAACGCCCAAACGACGCCCCAGCTGGGACAAAGCCATCGTTGTCAAATTGGCCTCCGGGGAGCCGAACGTCAGCGCGCCGGAGCGGAGATTCATCGTCGAATGAAAGCTGCCGAACACCACCGGGCACCCGGGGCGCACGAGTTGCGCCAAGGCGATGCCCACCATCCCTTCGGCCAGGGTCTGTGCAGCGACGGCGGCGGGTGACAACGGCCCCATTGCACCTGCGAAGATCGCCGGTGACACGCAGACGCATTGGTTGGCGGCGGCATAGACCCGCAACGCGGCGGACATCGTGTGGTCATAGATCAACGGCGAGTTGACATTGATGTTCCCTTGCATGACCGGATGGCGGTCCATGACGTCGCGGCCAAAGACCAGCCGTGCCATGTCGATGCTGTCCTGTGCCCGCTCCGGCGCCGTGACGCCGCCCATGAACGGCTTGGTCGACAGGGTCAGATGCGCCAGCACCATGTCCAGATGCCGCTTGTTCACGGGCACGTCGGTGGGCTCCACAACCGTGCCACCCGAATGATGCAGCCATGGGCTTGCGTAGGAAAGTTTCACGAAGTTCCGGAAATCCGAAAGAGTTGCATAGCGGCGCCCCTGTTCAAGGTCCGTTACGAAGGGCGATCCGTAACCTGGCTTCAACACCACGTTGTTGCCGCCAAGCGTGACCGACTTGTCAGGGTCGCGCGCATGCAGCCGGAACTCGGAGGGCGCCGATGCGCACAAGCTTCGAACATGCCCGGGCTCAAAGGTGACGCGTTCCCCGGCAACCCTGGCGCCCGCTTCGGCGAAGAGATCCAGCGCCACCTGATCGCCTCGGAATTCAACGCCGATCCTTTGCAGAATCCAGTCGGCCTGTTTCTCGATCCGCGACAAGGCCGGATCATCCAGCAACTCGTAGGCCGGGATCCTGCGGCCAACGAAAGGCGCAGCTTCAAAAGACACATTGCGCCGGGACCGGCGACCGCGGCGCCCACGTCCCGCCTGACCGGAGTTGCCGCTGACGTCGAAATTTTCCAACACTCTGCCTTCGTTTGTGCCTCGCTCAGACCATTTTGGCTGAATTTTTCAGTTGGAAAACCGGTTTTATGCTACCCACGCTCAAGTTCATCATGTGACTTTCGCATGCTTGACAGGTTTCGCCATCGTGACCGTCTTCTTCGTCGTTTCGTCGAAATCGCGAAGTTTCCGGGCTCTTTGGCATAGACCAGATCAGCGGCCAGTCGAATCCGCGCTTGCCTTTCCCTGGCGCGCTCGTGGCCGGCACCGGGCCGAAAGGCATCAGCTCAACCAGGCACTGTTTCAGGGGGCGGGATCGGTGCCATGTCAGACACTATCGACCTGTTTGGCATTCTCCAGCATCCAAGGTAGTCACTGCACAGACAGGAGGACGCAGCATGCAGAAAGTTCAGGGATTCGGCGGGTTTTTCTTTCGGGCCCTGGACCCGGAAGGCCTTGCAAACTGGTATCGGGATCACCTTGGCATCGATCCAGCCCCGACGAACATGGACATGACGCCCTGGAGATCCGAGGCCGGGGTCACGGTCTTCTCGCCATTCGCTGCGGACACGGACTATTTCTCGTCGGACAAGACCTTCATGCTGAACTTTCGTGTTGCAAACCTGGATGCAATGATCGCGCAGCTGACGTCCGCAGGCATAGAGGTCAGCGACGAAACCGAGATGGAGGGCATTGGCCGCTTCGCCCGCATTCACGATCCTGAAGGCAACGCGATCGAGCTTTGGGAGCCTCTGTCGTGAGACTCGAATGTACGGAGCACGAACGCTTGGCGATTTGCTAAACTCCAAGTTGTTCGGTCTCTGACGCCCGGCGAAAGACGAGTGACCTTGCGGCACTGCAACTGGGCCGCTCGCCTCATCCTGAAGGATCACTGAAGCCATTGGACGAAGAACCGCCAGGACATTTGGTGGAACCAGAGATGCATGCCAGGCCGGTCGGGGAGCTGCTGTCCGCTGTCGCTTACTTGAATCCGCGCGCGACGAGGCCAGTGAAAACCAATCCGAAGACCACCATGGCGCTGAACGTTGCCAAATTCCCGTAGGGTGAAAGAACGAATATCGAACCCACGTAAAAGAATGCGGCAACAGTTACCGCCATTCGTTCCCGCCAAGCCTCGGGCAGCGCGTTCAGTAACTCATTCAGGGATTTCCACATCACCTTGTCCCATTGCGCGCATGACCGTCATACCACGCGCACGAGCGACCGTGTCCAGCGCGTGATCGATGAAGGTCGGATCGCCAGTTTCGAACGCTTCGGACAAGAGTTCCGCATGCACGTTGGTAGACTTGAGGTAATCCGCAGGATCGAACTTCGTTGTCTTCTTTGCAGCTCTTTCCCGGGCCGCGACAGCACTCTGGGTTGGGCACTGGTCGAGGCTGGACTCGATGGCACGGGCGGCGACCGCACTCATTCTCCGCGCACGCGCAACCGTTGCAAGCGCGCGTCTTATGTAGCTCGGGTCATCGGTCTCGAAGGCAAGGGAAAGATACTCGGACTGCGCATCGGGCGTGTCCAGATATTCGGCGGCGTCAAAGCGCGTCAACTCAAGGTCAGCTTTTTCGAAGATCATCTTTCGGCACCTTTGTCACCCTCTTGTCCTTGCTTCCGAAATGCCCGGCGGCGCACATTGGACTGGATTTGGGAGTTGATCATGCCATGTCGGACGTCGAGAGCCTCGGCAATTCGGCTCGAATCAGTGATAGCCCAGCACCTTCGCCGACGCCGGCGAAACCGCGGTACAGTCGGCGAAAGCCCATTCATGCCCCCGTCATCAGAACAGCTTCACGAGCGCCGCAGCAAGGCCCGTTACCGCGACGGCCGCAAGCAACGGAGCGAGAAGGGCATTAACCCCGATTGGACGGGTCTCAGCGTGACTACTGGCGACTTCAGCCCGCATCTTGTCGTCCGCCAGCGCCTGCTCCTCTTGTGTCATTGTCGAGACGCCGCTTCGACGCGGAACCTGAGACCAACAGCGCCAAGAACCTTGAGAACCGTGACCAGCGTAGGATTGTGATCGCCTGACAGCGCCCTGTGGAGACAATCCCAGGATTGGCCGTCCGCGCATGCGACCTCGGACATACCCTTGGCCCGGACGATGTCGCCAAGCGCCTTGGCAATGAATGTCGCATCCGAGGGAGCCTCCTCCATGCAAGCCTCAAGATACGCAGCCATGTCCTCTACGGTATGAAGGTGTTCGGCCACGTCATGGAGTGTGGTGACAGTCCTTGTCATTTCATCTTCCTTTTGGGTCTCGCGCAAGATGAAGCGCCGTTCTGATTTCCCGACTCCAAGAACTCTTGTCCCCGCCGAACAGCAGAACGACAATCGGGCGCTCACGCTTGGTAAAATTTTCCTGGTAGCCGTTCCCATGGTCCATACTCAGTCCAAAATCGCTCCCAACCGACCATCCCGATACGCCAGACCTTCGAGGCAACAGGCGCTCGATCCGGGCAACCACGTGCGCGGGCACTGGCATCCCGCTATCCGTCGATCCACTTCACTCCGGTTTCGATGCTGCGCATCTTGAACATGCACGGGGTGTAGTCTTTCGGCTTCAATCAATCCACCCGCAATGCCCTTGCGTGAATTTTCAAGTGGTTTGGGCGCGTGGCAAGTGGGTGCCAACTGGACAGTCAGAATAAATGGAGGCGCGACAGGAATGGACGCGAGGCCCAGACCGGCCAAATCACCATCACCAGCGACGATCCCGGCCCGCTTGCCGGCGCCCTATCACCCTGGATCCGGAAAGGGCCATTGCCAGCGGAACGTCAAATCGATCGGCTCCTCCGTATTCCACCGTAGCGCTAGCGCACTTAGGAAGTCGCCGCGCCGGGCCATCTCAGTGGATCCGCTCCGGCCAGCAAGTCAACTTTCGGCACAAACCAAACCAACCGTAAGTCGCGTGCCGGTTGCCTCGGCATGGCGGCGGAGGCTCGCGAATGACGGCGACACCTGGCCTCCCTCCAGCCGCGCGACTGCTGACTCCGTCGTGCCGAGCCGCCGGGCAAGCTCCGCCTACGTCAACTTGGCCGCCGCCCGAGCGCGGACAAGCTCCTCGATGAGCGCGTACTCTTCATCGACGCGCGCATATTCCTCTTGGAACTCCGAATCTTCCATGAGGCGCGCTTTCAGCTCCTTCAGCTTCGTTATGTCATCACCTCTTTCATTCGCACTCGGGCGGTAAGCGAGCGCGCGGCGCGGCGTCTTGCGTGACTTCTGCTCTAAGACGTGCAGCACAACCAGTCGCCGCCCGTGGCCGTGACGTAGATTCCCCGAACTATACCACCCTTGGCCCGCACGCGAAGCTCCCAGAGCTTCCCCTCAAGGTGCCTGACATGCGGCGCGCGTAGAACCTCCAGCCCGACATTCTCCACCGTCTCTAGCAGTCGCAGCAGCCGGGCACGCAACGCCACCGGCAATACCTCGATTTCGGCACCGACGGCCGACACGCCTGCGACCGTCCACTCCATCTTCGAAATGAAAGCGCATCCGCTTTGAACCTTCGACCATGAGGCCAGGAAGGAAAACCAGGTTTGTTCCAGTTGGCGCAGCGGGTTTCGAGATCTTGCACCGCGAACTGTCCCTGACACCGGAATCGGAAAAGCATCGCACTGGAAATCAAAACCGGGGGCGGCCAAGGATGCATCATTTCCGGGATCTGCTCTTTCCGCAGCCAGCAACTTGGACTGGCGTAGTTGCAGGCCGAGTTGCCGATGGTGGCATTCCAGATGGCACGTGTGACGACGGGATGCCTAGGGCCACCTCCGGGCACATAGCCTGCAGGAACCGCTTTCGAAGGATGCGATTTTCACCTCCGTCTGCACGCGCTGGCGGTCACGGTGCAAATGTCCGGCGGGGTTCATCGGACGCTCCGCTGTTCCCGCATGTCCACGCCGCCAGCTGCGTGCTTGACGGTTCAGGACAGCAACGATGCCAACAGGCGACGCTAGATGAAGGGGCCAACTCGAACGGCCAGCTATGCGTCGCCAATGCCTGACAGTTCTACGCGTTCGCCGTCTGGAAGTTCGGCAATGAGACGCAGGTCGCCTCCCATCGCCTCGACGACCTTTCGAAGTGTGGACACCAATATGTCGTTGCGTCTTTCCAGACGCGATACGCCTTCCTGTCCGATATCAAGCATGGCCGCGAGTTCGACCTGCGTCATGTCGATTTTTTCGCGGATTTCGCGCAAAGTGGCCAGTTCGGTCCGTAGTTCCGCAGCGCGAACCTTGACCCGTTTCCGTATTTCGGGGGATTGGCGTGCCTTCATTTCCCCAAGGCTTACATTTCCCATGTTGTCTCTCGCAAACTTTCTGTACTGTCTCCTGCGCACTCCCAAAGCCGTGCTTTGGGGATGTTCACGGTGGCTCATTCACTTTCATTGGCAGCGGTCTCGCTGTTGGTCGTTTCGGTCAGGAATTGGTCGAACCGTGCGTCGGCCTTCTTGATCAGGCTCTTGTAAAATCGCTTCTCCTTTGTGCCGGACTTGTCGCCTGCCGCCAAAAGCAGCGCCACGCGCGTCGGCGTGAAGGCAAATGCCACACGCCACGTCTTGCAGGCCCCACGGCACCGAAGTTCTTTCATGTTGCTGTGCCTAGACCCCTTAAGCGTATCCGCATGTGGTCGGTTGAGTTCTGGCCCTACTTCTCGAAGTATTTCTGCAAGAGCGAGAACCTCCACCTTCACGTTGTCCGAAAAAATTCAAATTCGAGTGCAAAATCGCTATGAAATTCGATTGCCCATGCCATTGCTTCTCCTGTCCTTCGACTGTTGGCAGCGGCGAATTTCCCGCATGGAGAATATGCTTTACGTTGCCTATGTTTTCAAGTGCATATCTGGGCAGGCACCCCAAAAACGACTTCTGCGTAGGTGACTCCCGGGAACAAGTACCGGCGCGCATCGAGGCGCCGAGTCGGAACGCGACGTGAATGCTGCATTCATGCGCCATGTGATCACACAAAAAATTCAGTGATCACAAAACTGGGACAATTTGACCTAATCTCAAATAACCTGTTGATCGCAGGACGCTATGGGTGTCTTTGGGCAAGGCCGCATCGAAAAAATACCATGATCAGGGGGTTGCGTTGAACATTCACGAGTATCAGGCAAAGGCGCTGCTGCGTGATGCGGGAGCCCCGGTATCCGACGGACGCGTGGTTCTGAAAGCGGAGGACGCGAAAACCGCAGCAGGCGCGCTGGACGGCCCCGCCTGGGTCGTGAAGGCCCAGATACACGCCGGTGGACGCGGCAAAGGGTCCTTCAAGGAACCTGACGCCGGAGAGAAGGGCGGCGTGCGAATCACCGGTTCCGCGCAGGCGGCCGCCGAGGAAACCCGCCGCATGCTGGGCCGAACGCTGGTCACCAAGCAGACCGGACCGGCCGGAAAGCAGGTCAACCGCATCTACATCGAGGACGGCTCCACGATCGATCGCGAGATGTACCTCGCGCTCCTGGTCGATCGCGGCACCAGCCGCGTCAGCTTCGTCGCCTCGACGGAGGGCGGCATGGACATCGAGGAGGTCGCAGAAGCGACCCCGGAGCGGATCCTCTCCTTCAGCGTCGATCCCGCGACAGGATACCAGGCCTTCCACGGGCGCCGGATCGCCTTCGCGCTCGGACTCGAAGGGCCCCAGGTCAAGCAGTGCGTCAAGCTGATGGGCCAGCTCCACGACCTCTTCGTTTCCAGGGACATGGAGATGCTGGAAATCAACCCGCTGATCGTGACCCGCGGGGGCGACCTGAAATGCCTCGACGCCAAGATGGGATTCGACTCGAACGCCCTCTACCGCCAGGCAGACATCGCCGAGTTGAGGGACACGACCGAAGAGGATCCCAAGGAGCTTGAGGCGTCGAGGCATGACCTCAACTACATTGCGCTCGACGGCGAGATCGGCTGCATGGTGAACGGCGCAGGCCTCGCCATGGCGACCATGGACATCATCAAGCTCTACGGCGCCGAACCCGCCAACTTCCTCGACGTGGGCGGCGGCGCCACCAAGGAAAAGGTGACCGAGGCGTTCAAGATCATCACCTCGGACCCGAACGTGAAGGGCATTCTCGTCAACATCTTCGGCGGCATCATGCGCTGCGACATCATCGCCGAAGGCGTCGTCGCCGCCGTGAGGGAAGTCGGCCTCAAGGTGCCGCTCGTGGTCCGCCTCGAAGGCACGAATGTCGAGGACGGCAAGCAGATCATCGACTCCTCCGGTCTCGACGTGATCGCCGCCGACAACCTGAAGGACGGAGCCGAAAAGATCGTCAAGGCCGTGAAGGGATGACATGCGATCAAGGCGGCGGGCCGGAATTCCCGGGGGCCCGCTTCCGCAAGAGGAACGAGCCGGGTTTGAATGGGACAGTGTAGTGGCGGTACTTATCGACAGGAACACCAAGGTGATCTGCCAGGGCCTGACCGGCAGCCAGGGAACGTTTCACTCGCAGCAGGCGATTGACTACGGCACGAAGATGGTGGGCGGCGTGACCCCCGGCAAGGGAGGCCAGGAGCATATCGGCCTGCCGGTCTTCGACTCGGTTCACGAGGCGCGCGCCGCGACCGGCGCCAACGCGACGGCGATCTACGTGCCGCCGCCCTTCGCCGCGGACGGCATTCTCGAGGCCGTCGACGCGGGCATGGAAGTGATCGTGGCGATCACCGAGGGAATCCCCGTGCTCGACATGCTGAGGGTGAAGCGCGCCCTGGAGGACAGCACCTCCGTGCTCGTCGGCCCGAACTGCCCCGGCGTGATCACCCCCGAGGAATGCAAGATCGGCATCATGCCGGGCCACATCCACAAGAAGGGCTCGGTGGGCGTGGTGTCCCGGTCCGGCACGCTGACATACGAGGCCGTGAAGCAGACCACGGATGTCGGCTTGGGCCAGTCCACCTGCGTCGGCATCGGCGGCGACCCGATCAAGGGAACCGAGCATGTCGACGTGCTGGAATGGTTTCTGGCCGACGAGGAGACCCGGTCGATCATGATGATCGGCGAAATCGGCGGCAGCGCCGAAGAGGACGCGGCCCAGTTCCTCAAGGACGAGGCGAAGCGGGGCCGCGCGAAGCCCGTCGCAGGGTTCATCGCCGGCAGGACCGCCCCTCCGGGCCGCCGCATGGGGCACGCCGGCGCCATCGTTGCCGGCGGCAAGGGCGGCGCGGACGACAAGATCGAGGCCATGCGGTCTGCCGGCATCGTCGTAGCGGACAGCCCGTCCGGCCTCGGCGAGGCCATGCTGGAAGCGATCGGGTAGAGCCATGGAACGCGGCACGAGGTTCCCGGCCCTGCTGCACCGCACCCTGCCTCTCGGGCGGCGCGATGTCGGTTCGCCCGGCGCCCAAGGGCCTTCTGCCACGACCGGCCCGATGCCCCGCCCGAACATCGTATTCCGCCCGAAGCTTCACATCCGAACTGGAGGTGTGCCATGACCGAGCAATCCCCGAATGACATCTTCAAGGCGTCCAGCTTTCTCCAAGGCCATAACGCCGCATATGTCGAACAGCTGCATGCCCGCTATGCCGGAAATCCGGACGCGGTGGACGAGGGCTGGCGCCAGTTCTTCCGCGAGCTCGGCGATGCCGAGGCGGACGCGCGGGCCGAGGCGGCGGGACCGAGCTGGGCCCGGTCCGACTGGCCGCCCGCGCCCTGCGACGAACTGACGGCCGCGCTCGACGGGCAATGGGGCGATCTCGGCCCCGCCGCGCAGAAGCAGGCCGGAGACAGGATCGCGGCCAAGGCCGCGGAAGCCGGCATCAGGCTCTCGGACGAACAGGTGCGCCGCGCAGTGCTCGATTCGGTTCGTGCGCTCATGCTGATCCGGGCCTACCGGATCCGGGGCCATCTCGTCGCGAACCTTGATCCCCTCGGCATGCGCGACGAGGTACCCCACCCGGAGCTCGATCCCAGGTCCTACGGCTTCACCAACGACGACATGAACCGGCAGATCTTCATCGACAACGTCCTCGGCCTGGAAACGGCCTCGATACGCGAGATTGTCGCGCTCGTGAAACGGACCTATTGCGGCACCTTCGCCCTGCAGTACATGCACATCTCCGATCCCGGGCAGGCGTCCTGGCTCAAGGAACGGATCGAGGGCCTTGGCAAGGAAATCGCCTTCACCCAGACCGGCAGGAAGGCGATCCTGAACAAGCTCGTGGAAGCCGAAGGGTTCGAGAAGTTCCTGCATGTCAAGTACACCGGCACCAAGCGGTTCGGCCTTGACGGCGGCGAAAGCCTGATCCCCGCAATGGAGCAGGTCATCAAGCGGGGCGGCGCCCTCGGTGTCGAGGAGATCGTCATCGGCATGCCGCACAGGGGTCGGCTGAGCGTTCTGGCGAACGTGATGGGCAAGCCGTTCCGGGCGATCTTCAACGAGTTCCAGGGCGGCAGCTTCAAGCCTGACGAAGTCGACGGCTCCGGCGACGTCAAGTACCACCTCGGCGCGTCCTCGGACCGGGAGTTCGACGGCAACACGGTGCATCTGAGCCTGACCGCCAACCCGAGCCACCTCGAGGCCGTGAACCCGGTCGTGCTCGGCAAGGTGCGCGCCAAGCAGGACCAGATCAACGACATCGGGCGCACGAAGGTCCTGTCGATCCTCCTCCACGGGGACGCCGCCTTCGCCGGACAGGGCGTCGTTGCGGAATGCTTCGGCCTCTCGGGCCTCAGGGGCCACAAGACCGGGGGGACGATCCACATCATCGTGAACAACCAAATCGGCTTCACGACAGCGCCGCACTTCAGCCGCTCAAGCCCCTATCCCACCGACATCGCGCTCATGGTCGAGGCACCGATATTCCACGTCAACGGCGACGACCCGGAAGCGGTCGTTCACGCGGCCCGGGTCGCGACCGAGTTCCGCCAGAAGTTCGGCAAGGACGTGGTGATCGACATGTTCTGCTATCGCCGCTTCGGACACAACGAAGGCGACGAGCCGATGTTCACCAACCCGATCATGTACAAGCGGATCAAGAGCCACAAGACGACGCTGTCGCTGTACACGGATCGCCTCGTGCAGGACGGCCTCATTCCCGAGGGCGAGATCGAGGACATGAAGGCGGCTTTCCAGGCACGCCTGAACGAGGAGTTCGAGGCCGGCAAGGCCTACCGGCCGAACAAGGCCGATTGGCTGGACGGGCGTTGGAGCCATCTCGACAAGGAAGGCAAGAGGTACCAGCGAGGCAAGACCGCGATAACGAAATCCGCGATGACGGAGATCGGGCGCGCGCTGACAACCGCGCCAAAGGACTTCCCGCTTCACCGGACGGTCGACCGGCTGCTGGACACCAGGCGCGAGATGTTCAAGACCGGCGAGGGTTTCGACTGGGCCACGGCGGAGGCGCTGGCCTTCGGGTCGCTCCTGACGGAGGGCTTCCCGGTCCGGCTCTCGGGCCAGGACTCAACGCGCGGCACGTTCAGCCAGCGTCATTCCGGCTTGGTCAACCAGGAGACCGAGGCCCGGTACTACCCGCTGAACAGCATCCGCAAGGGGCAGGCGCAGTATGAGGTGATCGATTCGATGCTCTCGGAATACGCCGTCTGCGGGTTCGAATACGGCTACTCGCTTGCCGAACCGAGCTCGCTGGTGCTCTGGGAAGCGCAATTCGGCGACTTCGCCAACGGCGCGCAGATCATGTTCGACCAGTTCGTGTCGTCCGGCGAGCGGAAATGGCTCAGGATGAGCGGCCTCGTCCTCCTGCTGCCGCACGGCTTCGAAGGCCAGGGCCCGGAGCATTCCAGCGCCCGGCTCGAACGGTTCCTGCAGATGTGCGCCGAGGAAAACTGGATCGTCGCCAACTGCACGACGCCGGCAAACTATTTCCACATTCTCCGGCGCCAGATGCACCGCTCCTTCCGCAAGCCGCTCGTGCTGATGACGCCGAAGTCGCTCCTGCGCCACAAGATGGCCGTCAGCGATGCTGCGGGCTTCGTCACCGGGTCGAGCTTCCACCGCGTGCTCTGGGACGATGCCGAAAAGGGCCGTTCCGACACGACGCTCGTGCCGGACAAGAAGATCCGGCGCGTCGTGATGTGCTCCGGCAAGGTCTATTTCGATCTCCTTGAGGAGCGTGATGCACGCGGCATCGACGACATCTACCTCCTGCGATTCGAGCAGTTCTATCCGTTCCCCGCCCAGGCGTCCGTCAAGGAGCTGAAACGGTTCCCGAACGCGGAAATCGTCTGGTGCCAGGAGGAGCCCAAGAACCAGGGTGCATGGACCTACATGGAGCCGAACATCGAGTGGGTGCTGACGCGCATCAACGCAAGGGCCACGCGGCCGAAATACTTCGGCCGCGCCGCCAGCGCGTCAACGGCGGCGGGCCTCGCATCCTCTCACAAATCGCAACAAGAGGCGCTCGTGGACGACGCGCTGACGATGGGAAGCTAGATCATGTCAACTGAAGTTCGAGTGCCCGCCCTGGGCGAAAGCGTGACCGAAGCCACTGTCGCCACCTGGTTCAAGCAGCAGGGCGACCTGGTGTCGGTGGACGAAATGCTCTGCGAGCTGGAAACCGACAAGGTGACCGTCGAAGTTCCGTCACCGGCGGCGGGCAAGCTGTCGGAGATCGTGGCGGCGGAAGGCGCGACGGTCGCGCCCGACGCGCTGCTCGCAACCCTGAGCGCAGCCGACGGCGCGGCGCCTGCATCCGACGGGCCCTATGCGGCGGCCGCCGCAACGAGCGCACCTCCGGCAGGCGAAGCCAAGGTAGACGGGCACACTGTCGACGTCCTGGTGCCCGCCCTGGGCGAAAGCGTTAGCGAGGCGACGGTGTCGACCTGGTTCAAGTCGCCGGGGGACGCGGTCGCCGCCGACGAGATGCTCTGCGAACTGGAGACCGACAAGGTCTCGGTCGAGGTTCCCGCCCCGGTCGCGGGAATCCTGGCGGACGTCCTGAAGGGCGAAGGCGAAACCGTCGAGGCCGGCGGCAAGCTCGCCGTGATGGCGGCCGGCGAAGGTGCCGCGACGCCCGCGCCCGCCGCCAGGCCTGCGGCAGAGGACACCGGTGCGGCGCCGGCGGCGGAACGGAAAGGCGACGACGCTCCCTCCGCCAGGAAGATGATGGACGAAGCGGGCCTTTCGTCCGACCAGGTCTCCGGCACCGGACGGGACGGACGGGTGATGAAGGAAGACGTGCTGAAAGCGATCTCCGCACCCGCGCAGCCGGACGCTCCGGCCCGGGAGGCGCGGGCGCCGGTCGCCGTCGAGGACGCGGCGCGGGAAGAGCGCGTCAAGATGACGCGCTTGCGCCAGACCATCGCGCGTCGGCTGAAGGACGCCCAGAACACGGCCGCCGTGCTGACCACCTACAACGAGGTCGACATGTCTGCGGTGATGGGGCTCCGGCAGGAGTACAAGGACCTCTTCGAAAGGAAGCACGGCGTGAAGCTCGGCTTCATGTCCTTCTTCACGAAGGCGTGCTGTCACGCCCTGGCGGAGGTTCCGGAAGTCAACGCGGAGATCGACGGGACCGACATCGTCTACAAGAGTTTCGTGCACATGGGCATCGCCGTCGGCACGCCCACCGGCCTCGTCGTGCCGGTCGTGCGCGACGCCGACCGGATGAGCTTCGCCGGCATCGAGAAGCGGATCAACGAACTTGGCGCGCGGGCTCGTGACGGCAAGCTCTCGATGGCGGAAATGCAGGGCGGAACCTTCACGATCTCGAACGGCGGCGTCTACGGCTCGCTGATGAGCTCGCCGATCCTGAACCCGCCGCAATCCGGCATCCTTGGCATGCACAAGATCCAGGAACGCCCCGTCGCGGCAAAGGGCGAAGTCGTCGTTCGCCCGATGATGTATCTCGCCCTGTCCTACGATCACCGGATCGTGGACGGAAAGGGCGCGGTCACGTTCCTCGTGCGCGTGAAGGAGGCGCTCGAGGATCCGCGACGCCTCCTGATGGACCTTTGACCAACCCGCCCGCTTGAAGACGTGCCGCGCCTCCGGTTCGGCGGCACCGGAGCGACGCCCAGAGAATGGAGCCTGACATGGCCAGTTATGACGTTATCGTGATAGGCAGCGGGCCCGGCGGATATGTCTGCGCGATCCGCTGCGCCCAGCTGGGTCTCAGGACCGCATGCGTCGAAGGCAGGGAGACGCTGGGAGGCACCTGCCTGAACGTTGGATGCATCCCGTCGAAAGCGCTGCTTCACGCCACCGGCATGCTGCATGAAGCCGAAGAGAACTTCGCCAAGATGGGCGTCAAGACGTCAAGGCCGAGCGTCGACTGGAAGGCGATGCTTGGCTACAAGCAGGACACGATCGGCGCGAACACCAAGGGAATCGAATTCCTGTTGAAGAAGAACGGGGTCGACTGGCTGAAGGGCTGGGCAAGCATTCCCGAGGCCGGCAAGGTCAAGGTCGGCGAGACCGTTCATGACGCGTGTGACATCGTCATCGCGACGGGATCGGAGGCATCCTCGCTGCCCGGCGTGGACATCGACGAGAAGGTCGTCGTGACGTCGACCGGCGCACTGGAGCTGCCGAAGATCCCGAAGAGGATGGTCGTTATCGGCGCAGGCGTGATCGGGCTGGAACTTGGCTCGGTCTACAACCGGCTGGGCACGGAGGTGACGGTCGTCGAATTCCTGAACGCCGTCACGCCGGGGATGGACGGCGAGATCCAGAAGACATTCCAGAGGACCCTCAAGAAGCAGGGGCTCGCATTCGTGATGGGCGCCGCCGTGCAGAAGGTCGAGGCGACGAAGACCAAGGCCAAGGTGACCTATCGACTGCGCAAGGACGACAGCGAACACGTGCTCGGCGCCGATGTCGTCCTGGTCGCGACCGGGCGACGGCCCTTCACGGAGGGCCTCGGTCTCGACTCACTCGGAATCGAGACCGCCGATCCCGGCCAGGTCCGCACCGACGGTCGCGGCAAGACCGGCGTCGACGGCATCTGGGCGATCGGCGACGCCACGGACGGCCCCATGCTGGCGCACAAGGCGGAGGACGAGGGCATGGCGGTGGCCGAATGCATCGCGGGCCAGGCGGGTCACGTGAACTACGACGTCATTCCGTCCGTGATCTACACGCATCCGGAAGTCGCCAGCGTCGGGCAGACCGAAGAGCAGCTCAAGGAGGCCGGACGGTCGTTCAAGGTCGGCAAGTTCCCCTTCATGGGCAACGGGCGCGCCAAGGCGAATTTCGCCGCCGACGGGTTCGTGAAGCTCCTCGCGGACAGCGAGACCGACAGGATCCTCGGCGCTCACATCATCGGGCCGATGGCGGGAGACCTGATCCACGAAATCTGCGTGGCGATGGAATTCGGTGCGGCGGCAGAGGACGTGGCGCGCACCTGTCATGCGCACCCGACCTTCTCCGAGGCGGTCAGGGAGGCGGCGCTGGCCTGCGGGGACGGACCCATTCACGTCTGACCGAAGGCCGCCGTCACCGCTTGCTGGGGATCGGGCATCCTGCAGCCCTCCTTCAAGCATCGGCAGGACGATCGCGGCGACATTGCCGCTGCGGATGGCGGGAATCGTCGTCTGCGGAACGCACGGGCATCCCGCGCCGCGTACGGGCGCGCGCCTGGCCTCAGTTCCCGACGGTCTTGAGCCACTCCATGACATGGCCCCTGACGGACTGGTCCCCGCTGTCCCGCGCCCGGTCGATGACCTCGCGCGCCTCGGAGAGATCGACACGCCGAATCAGGTGCTTGACCGGTCCGATCGAGGCCGGACGCATCGACAGCGCCCGAAGACCCATCGCGGCAAAGCACAGTGCGTCGACCGGGCGGCCTGCATCCTCGCCGCAAAAGCTGACCGGCGTGTCCGTTTCGTCGCAGCGGCGCGTGATGTGCTCGATGAAGCTCAGGTAGCTGACGTTCAGCGTGTCGTAACGCTTGCGGACACGTTCGTTCTCGCGATCGGCCGCAAAGAAGAACTGCTTCAGGTCGTTGCCGCCGATGGAAATGAAGTCGGCGACCTCGAACAGCTTTCGCGGCGCGAAGGCAAGGGACGGCGTCTCCAGCATTGCCCCGATCTCGAGCTTCTCGGGCAGAGCGTGACCAAGCTTGCGTTCGCGCTCGACTTCGTCAAGGACATGCTGGCGCGCGGCCATGAATTCTTCGAGCTGCGCGATGAAGGGGAACATCACTGTCAGCGGCCGCCCGTTCGCCGCACGGATCAGGGCCTGAAGCTGCATCCGCATCACGCCCACCCTGTCAAGCGCGACCCGGATCGCGCGCCAGCCAAGCGCCGGATTCGGCTCATCCTCGCGCTTCATGTAGGGCAGCATCTTGTCGGAGCCGATGTCGAGCGTGCGGAACACGACGCGCTTGCCGTTCGCCGAATCCAGCACGCGGGAATAGATGCCCGCAAGCTCGGCGCGCTTCGGCACGCTTGAACGTGCAAGAAACTGCAGTTCGGTCCGAAAGAGCCCCACGCCCTCCGCACCCGAGCCGATGAGCGACGGCAGTTCGGCGATAAGGCCCGCGTTCATTTGGAGCGAGACCTGTATGCCGTCCTTCGACTCCGCCGGAAGCTCCCTGAGATCCGCGTACCGCTCCTGCGCCTTGGCCTGCATTGCGGTCTTGTCGCGGAACGCGGTGATCACGGACTCGCCGGGCCGGAGATGCACGAGGCCCTGGTCCCCGTCGATCATGATGTGATCGCCGTTCAACGCCTCCAGGGTGATGTCGCGACCCGCATGAACGATCAGGGGAATCACCCAGGCCCGCGCGATGATCGCCGCATGGCTGCCGACCGAGCCTTGTTCAAGCACGATGCCATTGAGCTTGCCGCGCCCGTAGTCGAGCAGTTCGGCCGGCCCGATATTGCGCGCCACCAGCACCGCATCGTCGGGAATGTCGGCTGCCGGGTCGCCCCCCTGCCCGGTCAGGATGCGCAGGAGCCGGTTCGAGAGATCGTCGAGATCCTGCAGCCGCTCGCGAAGATAGGCGTCCGGAGACCGTCCCAGGCGCCGCCGAGCCGTGGACTGCTCCTTCTCGACAGCCGCTTCGGCGGAGAGCCCGGCGGCGATGTCGGCCTCCATGCGCTTCAGCCAGGATCGCGAGTTGGCGAACAGCCGATAGGTCTCCAGCACTTCGACCTGGTCCTTGTCCACCGCGTCCTGGCCGACGGTTTCCAGCATGCCGTCAACCGATACGCGCAGCCGATCCACCGCGTCGTGAAGCCGATCGGTTTCCTTCTCCGGGTCATCGGCAACAGGGTTGGTGACCACGACGCGCGGCTCGTGAAGATAGACATGCCCTTCGGCAACGCCCTCCTGCCCGATCTGGCCGCGGAATTGCAGAGGTCTCGTGTGAGTTGCGCGAAGCGCCTCGCCTTCGCCCACGAACGCGCCGAGTTCGGTCATTTCGGCGAGGACCATCGCCACGACCTCGAGCGCGTATACCTCGTCGTCGGAAAAGGCCCGCGCCTCCCTGGACTGGACCACGAGAACGCCCAGGCGATCCCCGAGACGCTGGATCGGCACGCCGCAGAAGGAGGAGAAGATCTCTTCGCCGGTCTCGGGCATGAAGCGAAAACCCCTGGCGGAGGGCGCATCGGCCTCGTTGACGACGACGCCGTCGCGGGCGACGCGACCGACCAGGCCTTCGCCAAGCCGCATCCGCGTCTTGTGGACCGCATCCTTCTTCAGGCCCTTGGACGCGCAAAGCTCAAGCGTGTCGGAATCAAGGAACAGGTAGATCGAGCAGACTTCCGACCGCATTTCCTCGGAGATTATGTTGGTGACATGGTCGAGCCGCGCCTGTCCGGCGCTGTCCTCGGCGAGGGAATCCCGCAAGCGTCGCAAGAGCTTGCGGCTTCCCGTTTCGATCTGCTGCTCCATCGCGTCGCTTTCGTCCTGCTCTGGCGGTGCCGGCACCGCCTTGGGCGAGTAGACCACAGTTGCAGTGCGAAAAAAACGTCAAATGCAGGTCGCGATCATGAATGAATTGCGACGGTCGACCTGCTGCCTCGGCACCATGCCGGGGGGTCCCGGGGACATTCAATGGCCGGGTTCGGCCTGCCGTCCCCTCGATCAAGGATCAACGGGATGCGCGATTGCTTCGGCCCGCTTCGCGGCCGCGTCGACGTCCGGGTCAGGTCATGCGGCGTCAGAGAGCTCGAACGCCTCGTGAAGGGCCTGCACGGCAAGCTCCAGGTACTTCCGGTCGATGAGGACGGATATCTTGATCTCCGAGGTCGTGATGACCTTGATGTTGATGCCCTCGTCGCGAAGCGCCGCGAACATCCGTGACGCAACGCCGGCATGGCTGCGCATGCCGATTCCCACGACGGAAACCTTGGCCACGTCCTCGTCGGTCACAAGCTGGCCGTAGTTGACGTCGCCCGAAGACTTGACGTCTTCCATCGCCCGCTTGGCGCGCGCGACTTGGTTCACCGGCAGCGAGAACGTCACGTCGGTGCGACCCTCCTCGGAAATGTTCTGGACGATCATGTCCACGTTCACTCCGGCCGTCGCCAGCGGGCCGAAGATCGCGGCGGCAATGCCTGGCCGGTCCGCGACCGAAAGCAGCGTCATTTCCGCCTCGTCGCGGCTGAAGGCGACGCCGGCAACCACGTTCTTTTCCATGATGTCCTCCTCGGCACAGACGAGCGTGCCAGCATTGTCGTCATCGGTCCCGAACGTCGACAGAACGCGCAGGCGCACGTTGTAGCGCATCGCAAGCTCGACCGAACGGGTCTGAAGCACGCGCGCGCCGAGCGAGGCCAGTTCCAGCATTTCCTCGAACGCGATCCGGTCCAGCTTGCGGGCCTTGGACGTGATCCTGGGATCGGTCGTGTAGACCCCGTCGACATCCGTGTAGATGTCGCAGCGCTCGGCTCCGAACGCGGCTGCAAACGCGACCGCGGTGGTGTCCGAGCCGCCGCGACCGAGCGTCGTGACGCGTCCTTCGGGAGAGATGCCCTGGAAGCCGGCGACAACCGCGACCTTCATGCCCTCGGCGAACTTGGCCGTGATGTTCCCGGTCCCGATGTCCTCGATGCGAGCCGCGGCATGGGCGCTGTCGGTCTGCACGGGCACCTGCCAGCCGGCCCAGGACCGCGCCGGAATCTCCATCTCCTGCAGCGTCAGCGCCATCAGCCCGGCGGTCACCTGCTCGCCCGACGAAACCACGGCATCGTATTCGCGGGCGTCGTAGAGGCGCGATGTCTGTTCGACCCAGCCGACCAGTTCGTTCGTCTTTCCGGACATCGCCGAGACGATGACAATCACCTCGTGCCCGCTCTCGACCTCGCGGCGCACGAGACCTGCGGCATGCCGGATTCGCTCCAGCGAGGCGACCGACGTGCCACCGAATTTCATGACGAGAATGGGCATTGTCCCTCGCCCGCATTGCATTCGGCACTACTTACGGCGGTGACTCGCAAGGTGCAAGAAAAGGACCAAGAAACGACGACATGCCGCGCGCGCAAGTCCCGTTGGAAAGGAATGCCGCAATCGCGGAAACAAGTCACCGACCGAAGCTGCCCGAACGGGCTGGCCGGCACGTCACCGAAGCCCGGCGCAAGACCACCGTCGCCAACCGAATTCTGCGGACGGCTGGATCGCGGCTCTTGCGACGGAGGGCAAAGTTCAGGATCAATCACTGTCGCACCGCAGATTTGACCGATGGTTTGCCGGCGGCATTCCCCGCCCTCGATCCGGTCCTGTCGTGTCTTGTGCAGAGGGCCGAGGAATACCTGGCTCGCGGCTTCAAAGCTGATGCCGTGCTTGAGACGGTTCGATTCGGCTCTGTCAGGATCAAAAATGCATCGCACATTTGACACTGCAATTTCATAACTGCGAAAATTTGCATATCAAGACCGTCCCTACCTACGCACATCGATGCATCACGCGCCCGCAACACGAAATCGCAGCGGGTCTGGCCATGGCGGGCTCCAATGTGTGATTCCACAACCCAACGGCGACGCTTCTGAACTTCGATTGCGATGTGTGGATTCACCCGTGCGGCAGTCCATGAGGCATGCCCGCAAGACCGTCAACACCAACCAGACCTCGCCGAACGGCTTGGTCGAAGCCACGTCGACGGCGGGCTTGATTGCGAGCACGACCGCTTCTATGTCGCGTCTCGATGCTTCAACGGAATTCAGTTCGATTGCTTGCCCTTCTGGGTTTGCTCCCGGGCGGCCCATTGCTTGCCGGAGACATCGAGATCATCGATCCCTATGCGCGTGCCTCACGCCCCGGGGCGCCGACCGGTGCGATATTCATGTCGATCCAGAATGCGGGCACGATTGCTGATCGCCTGGTTGCCGCAAAGTCGCCGGCTGCCGCGGTGGTCCAGATCCATACGCACATCGAAGAGAGCGGCATCATGAAGATGCGAGAGGTCGAGGCAGGCATACCGGTTCCGGCGGGCGGCACCCACACGCTGTCACGCGGAGGCGACCACGTGATGCTGATGGGCGTGACTCAGGACCTCGTTGACGGCGAGACCGTGCCACTGACGCTGGTCTTCGAGATCGCTGGCGAAGTCGTGATCGCGGTTCCGGTCGACAACGCGCGCGGCCAGCCGGCAAGACGTGCGGGACAATAGCAGCAAGCCGTGCTCAGGCGTTCAGGAGGCTCTCGACCCAGAGGGGCACGCTTTGTGTTGCCGGCCCCTCGATCCTTTGGTGAAAGAGCTCCGAGATATCTGACGGCGCAAGGTTGATTTCGATCGTGTGAGCACCGGCCCTCTTGGCCTCGCTGACGAACCCGGCCGCCGGATGGACCTGTCCGCTCGTTCCGATGGCAACGAAGACTGCCGCCGTATCGAGATGCCCGGCAATGTCGTCAAGCGCACGCGGAACTTCGCCGAACCAGACGACATCCGGCCGGGTGGCCGGTTCCAGGCATTCAGGACACGGGTCGGCGGCATGCATTTCCAATGGCGCATCCCATACGGCGCCGCAAGATGCGCAGGTCGCACGGTCAAGCCTTCCATGCATGTGAATCGCGGCGGTCCCTGCCGCTTCGTGAAGCGAGTCGACGTTTTGCGTGATGATCACGACCTCGCCCGGACAATCCCTTTCAAGCCTCGCAAGCGCTTCATGCGCCGCGTTCGGCTTTGCCCCGGCAGCGTTCTTGCGGCGGGCATTGTAGAACTCGTGAACCTTGATCGGGTCGCGCCGAAATCCTTCCGGCGTGGCCACTTCGTTCAGGTCGTACCGCGTCCAGACCCCTCCCGCGTCGCGGAAGGTGCCAAGCCCGCTCTCGGCCGAGACGCCTGCGCCGGTCAGTACGACGATCTTGCCGGGGTTCCAGTCCATGTCCTGACCATGTTAACGGGTGGCGGCACGTGCGGGAAGCGCAATGACGGCCGTGTGTCTTGCGGCACCGGTCAGCGGATTTGGATGGGCGCATGAAACTCTTCGTCGGACTAGGCAATCCCGGAGCGAAGTATGCCGGGCATCGGCACAATGTCGGCTACATGGTGGTCGACAGGATTGCCGCCGATCACGGCTTTGGCGGGTGGAGATCGAAGTTCCAGGGGAAGATCAGCGACGGGCGGCTGGGAACTGACAAGATCATGCTGCTGAAGCCTGAGACGTTCATGAACGAATCCGGCCGGGCGGTCGGGCAAGCCCAACGCTTCCACAAGCTGGCGCCGGAAGACGTTGTCGTTTTCCATGACGAGATCGACTTGGCGCCGGGCAAGATGCGCATAAAGCGTGGAGGCGGCAATGCCGGTCACAAGGGATTGCGCTCGATTGATGCCCATATCGGCAACGACTACCAGCGCGTCAGGATCGGGGTCGGACACCCCGGCCGCCGGGATGCCGTGCATTCCCATGTGCTGAGGGACTTCTCCAAGGCGGATCAGGCTTGGCTGGAGGATCTGCTGACCGGAATCTCCGACGGCGCGCCGTTTCTGGCCGGGGGCGACTTCGACAAGTTTCGCAACACCGCAGCCCTCCGCGCGGCACCTCCGGTCGAAAAGGCCGACACCGCACCGCAACGACAATCTCCGGCTCCGATGCATCCGGCTGACGGCGAGGACCGATCTGCGCTGCAGAAGCTTCTCGACAGGTTTCGACGGTGACTGCTCCCGGCCCCTTCGCCACTCAGTGTTCGAACGTCGATGCGCTGTCGAGCATGGCGTGGAGAAGTTCCGGCTTTGGTGCGGGCGAGGTCGGATAGGCGATTCTGCTATGGGTCAGGCCCAGCCCCAAGGCCGCCTCCGCCAACTTGTAGGAGAGCGGCCCGGGGTTGATGACCGGCACGGGAAGGCACCGGGCGAGGGGACCGTGCGCCTGGTGCATCGTGGTCGAACCAAGAAGGATCACGTCCGCGCCGTCCTCTTCGATGCACCGGCGGGCGAGCGCTTCGAGGGCGGCGAAGACCTCCTCCTCCTTGCCAGCGAGCAGGTTCTGGTTGTCGGGAACCGCATCCAGTGCACGGATCGATGCACACGCGTGCTCGACGCCAAGTTCCGACAGCGTCTTGTCGTAGAAGTGCCGCCAATGCGGCCACATGGCAAGGATTGAAAAGCGCTTGCCCAGCATGAGCGCCGTCAGGACCGAGGCGCGGCCGGGGCCAATGACCGGGATCGACAGTTCGGATCGAAGTGCCGCGACGCCGCTGTCGCTTACCGTGTCGACGCAGACCGCGTCATAGCCGTCCGCTTCGGCTGAAAGTCCTGCCTCCAGCACACCGAGATCGGCCAGCACCATGTCGGATGCGCTGACATAGTTGCGGGGAGCCGCGCGGACCGAGCGGAAATCGAAGGCGATGTCGGGACCGAGCTCGACCGCCTGCAATTGTTCGCGCCGTTGGTGGCGGTTTGCCTCCGTCATGGGAAACGGCACGATGACGAGCACTTTTTTGGGGATCTTGTCGATGACTGAAATCCTTCAGCCGGATACCGTTTCGCGCCCTGCCTCGGCAACCCGGCGGCACATGGTCCGTGAACATCCTCGGACTCGCCGGGACGACTCGACGAGCCGATTTCCCACCCGGCCACCGCGATCCCGCGATGCAGAATGTTCCGTGCCGCGTTGACATCGCGGTCCGCCACCGGGCCACGGCCCCGGTAGGCGAATTTGCACACGGAGCGGCATGGATTGCCGGTGCTCGCAGGCATGGCCGTCCATGCACGCGTACCGGGGAGCACCTTGCACGACGTCCCCGCCGGCGCCTTCGGCCTCGCATGATCGGACAATCAGAAACGAGCCGAGAATGCGGTCGTGGACAAGTTGGAGGCGGATTCCTCCGGGAAGACCGTCACCTGTCTCCCGTCGCCGTCCCGGTTCACTCCCGTGTCGGGACCGCCGCCGCCAGGTCGGTCGGCGGCGCGCGGTGACACTGAACGAAGCGGTGCACGCACGCGTCCTGACCGGCTTGGTTCCAGCGTCGGCTTGTGCGTCGTGTGTCATGCAGTCATTCCCGCAGGAGCGTTTTGTCGGGTACGCTGCCAGCGCCCTTGTCACGCACCATGAAACATCCGTCTGGGAACGCAAGCGATTGTCACCGTCGTCTCGCCCTGAACACCGCGTTCCGGTCATCGGCACGGTCCCCACTCCTTCGTCCCGACGCAATCCTGGCTGACACGGTACGTGCACGCGAACCTCCAAGACATCTGGAGGTTCGTCCGCGGCAGAAGAGACCGCTCTCTCTTGACGCGTGATTCCGTCCTTTCCGCCGACATCGGGTGACTCGCGAGGGAGAGAGCCAATGGTCAGGGTCCGTTGCGGCTCAGGACCAGGCGTTCGGATGCTGTGCAGGAGCACCTCAGGGTCAGCTGAGCCTGCAGAGACATGTCCGGCGGCACGCATCATCTTCAATCTCGGCACCGGCCACGGTCCGGTTGGGACAACGCGCGGGGTCGGCATGCCCAAGCCCGAGGTCCGGCGCTGGTGGGACCGTTTCCTCGATGGGGGTGCGGGCCGGTTCCTCCGGGATGCCGCGCGACCGGAGCGCCGTTGCGGCACGACCGCGCGCGGGAAGCCCTCTCGCGAACGACCCCTGCCATCGGGAGCGTTGCGGGACTGGAAACAGACGCCAAGGACTGGCCCAACCATGATTGTCACGCCATGGAGAGATTCTGATGTTGCAGCTCTCATAAATACCTCCCAGAGAGATAATTATTGAGTCCGGGTTGCCAAGATGCTATTGTCAGTCCCTACCAAGTGTTGAATGCAGCACGGACATCGAGCTCTCGGGAGATCAGCATGACCAATGGAATTAAGAGGTTTCCAAAATCCAAGGTCCCGCACGTGGAGTATTCCTCGGATTTGAATGAACAGACCCTTCAGCTGCGGGATGGCCCCGTTCTCAAGCGCATGAAGGCGGCACGTGTCACAAAGGCCGGTGACCGGTACCGGCCCCTGTATCACTTCGTCAATCCCGAAAACACGCTGAACGATCCCAATGGCCTGTGCTTCTGGAAGGGAAGATGGCACCTTTTCTTTCAATCGCGCCCGCCCGAAGATGAAAGAGTCCATTGGGGCCATGCCGTGAGCGATGACTTGGTGCGCTGGGAAGACTTGCCTTACGCATTCGGCCCCGGGCCGGAAAGCGACTGCTATTCCGGTACGACGCTTGTCGAGGATGATCGCGTCATCGCCATGTATCATGGGGTCGGGGTCGGCAACATGGTCGCAACGGCGGACGATCCGCTTCTCCTGAACTGGCAGAAATTGAGAGATGACCCGGTTATCCCGCTTCACACGGACCAGGGCATGGATCGTCGTTACGGTGTCTTTGATCCCTGCATCTGGAAAGAAGGCGAATTCTACTATGCCCTATCGGCCGGAATCCAGGACTTCCACGACAAGGGGCGCCACTTCGCCGAAAATTTCCTCTTCCGGTCGCGGGACCTCATCGAGTGGGAGTACCTGCATCCCTTCATCGAGGGTGACAGGTTCACGATTCCCGGCGATGACGGCGCATGCCCTTATTTCTGGCCCATCGGGGACAAGCATATCTTGCTGTTCTTCAGTCACATGAGCGGCGGGCAGTATCTCTTGGGATGCTACGACACCGATCGCCACAAGTTCCTCGCCGAGGACCATGGTCTTTTCAACTTCGGCGCCACCTTTCCGGGCGGCGTCCACGCGCCGACGGCCGCGCCTACACAGGATGGCAATGTGGTCGTGCTCTTCAACATGAACCCGGCAAAGCCCACCATCAAGTGCGACAGGTACCTCGGGGACTTCTTCGGGCCAGAAGCAGGAAACGCGACGCGCGACGACAGCGAACGGAAGCTGTACGACTGGGATCAAATCATGACCCTGCCGCGGGTGCTTTCATTGCTGCCGGACGGCAGGTTGAAAATCGCTCCGGTGTCCGACATCGAAGGGCTTCGCGGCGAGCACTTGACGAGCGGCGGCCTCGCACTGGCCGCGAACGAAGAACTCGTCCTGCCGGATGTTGAAGGCGACTCTCTTGAGATTGCGCTTCGGCTCGAGCCGGATCGGGCTTCCAGCTTCGAGTTGAACGTCTTGCGGTCTCCGGACGGTGAAGAAACCACGCGCATCATCTTCTTCCGCAAGCGCGGGTACATCTATCGAACGCCGTTCGAGGACGACATCGGGTCCCTTCGCATCATCTCTACGGCCATTTCGAACAAGGTCTCTCACGATAGCATACTCTGCATCGACTCGTGCCAATCCTCAGTCCTGCCGGACGCCTTGGCACGCCCGCCGGAACAGGGTCCCGTGCAGCTCGCCGAAGACGAAGCGCTGGAACTCCGGGTATTCGTCGACCGAAGCGTTGTCGAAGTGTTCGCGAACGATGCGCTTGCCTTGTCACTGCGCGTCTATCCTGGGCGCGACGACAGCAGGGGCGTTTCGCTGCTGTCGCGCGGCAGAGATGCCAAGGTGTCGCGTCTGGACGCTTGGAGAATGCAGGGCATCTATTGAGCGGCGAGACCGCTGTCCTGCGACTTCACGAGAAGATGGCTCTCCGGAACGAAGTTGGAATAGAAGGGCAGCAGGGCCCCGCCCAGGGCACGAGCGCGGTTTCCAAGATCGCCGGCAATGATCTCCGGTCGGACCAGACCGGTGAAGTCCTGTTCGTCGAGACTCTCATAGAGGCGTTCGACCAGATATTCTCGGACATCGGACGGCAGGTCGCCGTCAATCACGACCGCTTCGAAGTCGAATGTCGATATTGCACTCATGATTCCGACTGCAAGCGCCTTGGCGGCATGACTGGACCAGTCGCGTACAGGGGCGAGTTCGCGGCAGTTCTCCGTCAGCAGGACCTTGCCGGGATCGTGTCCGGCGACGTCCAGCATCTCGTTCAGGACATAGCGTGACGCGACTTTCAGCAGGGGAACCGTCAGGCTGCACCTGTCCGGTTCCAAGGGAGCAAGCGTGCCCGGAACCCGCAGAGGCCCGATTGCGCCCGCATATCCGTGTGGTCCGTGCATTATGGTGCCGTCGAGGACCACGCCTCCGCTCATGATCGTCCCGAGGAACAGGAAGAGGTAGTTCTTCGGACGTGAACCCACACCATGCAGGAGCAGATCGGCCAGGCAGGCAGCCTTTGCATCGTGATCCTCCCAGATAGGAAGGTCATGGGTCTCGGCGACCGCCTCGCGCAGGTCCGTCGCGGCCCAGTTCTCGGCCAGGCTTGCCGGACTGTTCAGTTCGGCGCGCCAGTCGGGCAGTCCATAGGGTGCGACGACACCCAGTCCGATGACCCGTTCACGCTGGGATGACGTCAAATTTGCCAGGATCTCGGAGATCCCGTCGTTGGACGCCGCGATCACTTGCGACGGCTCCGGAAATTCGTACTCGAACAGCTTGCTTTTCTGAATGGTGCCCGAGAAATCCATGGCAACGATATCCATGCTCTTTCGGCCGATCTTCATGCCGATCGAGTAAGCGCCATCCGCCCTCAGTGCCAAGGGCACAGAGGGTTGACCGACCTTGCCCTTGATGCGGCGGCGATCACGCTTCTCGATCAATTCAAGACCAATCAGCCGTTTCGTGATTCGGGAGACGCTTTGCACGCTCAGGCCGGTCTCTTTCACGAGTTCGGCGCTTGCTATTTCTCCATGCTGACGTATCGCATGCAGAATCAGGCGTTCGTTGTACTCGCGAATCCCGCCGTTGTCGCTTTCCTGGATACGCTCCAGGAATCGTCTTGTCGGCTTCAACTGCTTCTCCTCGGGCAACTCATTCGCCATCTTACAGGACATTTCCCCGAACGCGAGAACATAGAAGTAACTCCCAGAGAGTTATTTATTGACAGGCCTGGCGTCTTGTGCTGTTGTACCACTGGCGGGGAACCGTCCTCGTCAGCAATTCGGGAGAAGCAAATGTTCAGCAACACACTACGGCTGGCTGGAGTTCTGGCCGCCAGCGGATTCTGGTTCTTGGGCGCCGGAGGCGTACTGGCTCAAGACAGTTTTTCGTGGAAGGTCGGCACGACGCACCCGCAGCAGTCTCCGACGTTCAAGGCGTTGGAGGATCTTGCGGCAAAAGTCGATGCCATGAGTGCCGGCCGCTTGACGATCGAGGTGTTTCCGGCAGGTGCGATCGTGCCACCCGGGGAAACCTACCCCTCTATGGTTTCGGGCGTCTTCGATGCCGCAATGTTCTACGGAACCTGGATCGAAGGGCGCAACAGTGCCTGGCTGCTGTCGAACCACACGCCGTTCGGCTTCGAAGATCGTGATGCCATCCTCATGTGGTACTACACGGAAGGCGGACTGGAGCAGGTCAGCGAGCTCAGCAAGGACGATGGCATCAAGCTTGAGCCTTTCGTCGCGCAGGGCATGGAAATGGGGATGTTCTGTCGTGAACCGGTAACCTCTCTTGCCGATCTCGAGGGCAAGAAGCTGCGAATTGGCGGCGGCCCTCATATCCCGATCTTCAACGCGCTCGGTGTCGAAACTCTGGCCCTGTCCTACCAGGAAACCTATTCCGGCCTGGAACGCGGCGTCGTGGATTGTGCAGAATGGGACACGCCCTTCACCAACTACTTCGCAAAACTGCACGAGGTTGGACCGTATCTCCTTTATCCTGCGTGGTGGCAGCCAAGCGCGACTGCGCTCATGGGAACGCGAATCGAGTCCTACGACAAGCTGCCCGACGATCTGAAGGCCATCTGGGATGTTGCCGTGCGCGAGGTCGGCCTGGAATGGTCACTCCACTCCAAGGCGCTTGACATCGAACACATGAAGAAGATCGTGAACGAACTGAAGGGCATCTATTCGTTCCCGCCGGAGGACATGCAGCGTCTTCGCGAACTCGCCCCCGAGCAGCTGCAGGCCTATTCCGAGGCAAATGCCGACTTCAAGGCGATTTTCGAAGATCAGCAGGAATTCCGGAACCGGTACAACGAATATCCGTTCCTGTTCAAGTTTCCGAACTGATCAGGTTACATAGTCATGGCGGCCAATAGGCCGCCATGACATCATGTCGGGCGGTCCGTTCCCGGACTGTCTCGCTTTGAAATTTCGGATTGCGCGATGCATATCGAAATTCTCCTGAAATCCATAGATGCGATCAGCC
Source organism: Silicimonas sp. (assembly GCA_022824315.1). Classification (GTDB taxonomy): domain Bacteria; phylum Pseudomonadota; class Alphaproteobacteria; order Rhodobacterales; family Rhodobacteraceae; genus JAJEFO01. The sequence continues at coordinate 52,535 of JAJEAC010000062.1, read as the reverse complement.
GTATCCAGCGCGTCATGATCTTTCCCCTGATCGCGCTGGTCTTCGTGACCTGTGCGGACATATTCGCCCGGAACGTGCTGGGGTCGCCCCTGATCTGGGGCTTCGATGTCGAACTGCAGCTCTATGCCGCGCTCATTACCCTGTGCTGGGCCTACAGCGAACACCGCGGCGCCCATGTCCGCATCACCATCTTGCCGGAAGCGCTTCTGTCAAGGCGCGGGCAGGAAATCCTGAGCGTGATCACCTACCTGCTGTTCCTCTTTCCGTTTGCAATCGTGATGTTCATTCAGGGCCTGGAGTTTGCATGGGACTCGTGGAAGCTCCGGGAGATCAGCATCACCACACCGTGGCAGCCCATCATCTACCACGTGAAGGCAATGATCCCATTGGCGGCGCTCTTTCTCATTCTGCAACTGTTCGCCTCCACGCTGCGTCACTTGATTGCGGCACTCAAGGCGGAGTGAGAAATGACCTCCGAACTGCTCGTCGCGCTCATGCTGCTCGCACTTGTCGCCGGGATTCTTTCGGGCGCGCATCTTGCCGCCGTCCTGGGAACGGTCGGCGTTGTATTCGGTGTCATCGGCTGGGGCTGGCACATCCTTCCGGTTTTCGCCACGCGTGTCTACGACGTCATGACCAACTACCTGTTGGTTGCAGTGCCCCTGTTCGTCTTCATGGGATTTGTCATCTCAAGATCCGGATTGGCGGAAGACCTGTTCGCGGGGACCGAGATGATCTCTCGGCGGCTCAAGGGCGGCCTGGTCGTGGCGACCATCCTGTTCGGCGCGATCTTTGCCATGTGCACGGGCATCGTCGCCGCCTCGGTGATCACCGCAGGAGTGTTGTGCCTGCCTTCAATGCTGAACAGGAACTATCCCAAGGGAGTTGCCTTCGGCGCCGTCGGCGCCGGCGGGACCCTTGGCATCCTGATCCCGCCGAGCGTGATGCTCATCTTCTATGCATCGGAAACCGGACTGTCGACCGGACGCCTCTTTGCGGCAGCCTACCTCCCCGGCATCCTGCTTGCCTCGCTCTTCGTTCTCTACATCGTCATCCGCTTCACTTTCTTCGAGGAGGAACCAGCCGCTTCGCCGGACAAGGCGATCCAGCCAATCGCGCTGGGTGGCTCGGGCGGATCCGGGACGATCGCTGCAGCAGAGAAGACAACGAATGACGGCACCGATGGAGGTGGTGCCCGAACGGCGACGTCCGCCGTTTCATTCGAGGCAGATCGGTCTGATGCATGGCGCGCCCTTCGTTCAGCGCTTCCGCTCTTCGGGCTGATCTTCGCGGTTGTCGGCACGATCATTTTCGGGGTTGCAACGCCAACCGAGGCTTCGGCCGCCGGGGCCCTTGGCGCACTTGTCATCGCTGCCGCGTATCGGCGCCTTACCTGGCCGATGCTGAAGGCCAGCGCCCTTGAGACGATCGAGACCGTTGGAATGATTGGCTTCCTGATTGTCGGCGTATTGGCCTTCACGTCCGCATTTCTGGGAATCGGTGCAAAGCCCGTCGTCAGCAACATCATCCTTGGCATCAGCGGTCAGCCGATCGTCATTCTTCTCGCCATGCTCTTCATCCTCTTCGTGCTAGGCATGTTGCTCGACTGGATTCCGATCCTGTACATCACGCTGCCAGTGTTCATGCCAATCGTTGACCAGATGGGCTGGGACCCGTTGTGGTTTGCCCTTCTTGTGGTTGTGTGCCTGCAAACATCGTGGCTGACGCCGCCATTCGGGTTCGCACTGTTCTTCCTGCGGGGAATCGCTCCCCCCGGCGTAACCTATTTCGACATCGTGAAAGGGTGCTTTCCGTTCATGCTGTGCCAACTGATCGGCCTTGGCATTCTCATTCTCTTCCCGCAAATCATCCTGTTCCTGCCTGACCTCGTGATGTCGCAGAAATAGCGCATCGGATATCGGCGACCAGTCCCCGATGCGGGCCTTCGAGAAACGTACCTGCAGGCACAGCGGATTCCTGGCAATCCCGCCAGGGTGCCGCCGTTCAGCATCCGCAAGTCCGATCCTGCGCCGTTTCGGTTCCCCGACCATTGGTCCTCTCACTTGTCTCTGGCCTCCCGATGGCGGCAGAAATGGCAGCAGCACGCATCTGGATAGAATGGACTCTTCTTCCGTGGACGAACAACTTGCGGAGCGAATCAGGAATTCCGGAGGCAATCAACCATGGATCAGCTTGGCGCGCTTGCGGATCTTGCCGCCACAACGACCCCGCCGCCGGAGGTCCGCGCGAAGGCCGCGTTGGTTCTGGCCGACACGATTGGCGCAATCGCCGGCGGGGCGGCGGAGGCGGAAGTCGCAAGACTCTCCGAACGGCTTCTGGACAGGTCCGACGGACACGCACCGATCATTGGGCCAGGCGGGATCGCGGATGCAAGGACGGCGGCCCTGCTGAACGGCACCGCCGGCACGGCGCTCGAAATGGATGAAGGCCACCAGTTCTGCAAGGGCCACCCGGCAATTCACGTGATCCCGGCGGTGCTGGCCGAGGCCGCCGGCAAGGCCCTTTCGGGGCCGGCGGTGCTGGACGCCATCGCTGTCGGCTACGAGGTCGCCGCGCGCGTGGGGATCGCCGCGTCGCTGCGCCCCTCGATGCATCCGCACGGCACCTGGGGCGCCATCGGCGCGGCGGCGGCGATCCTTCGGCTTCGGGGCGCCGCTGCAGCGGAAATCCGCGACGGCATGAACATGGCGGCAAGCCTCGGCCTTTCGACCTCGCGGCGGACCATGCTGGAAGGCGGTACGGTGCGTAACGTCTTCGCGGGGGTCTCGAACCAGATGGGGCTGCTGACAGCCGATCTGGTGGCCGCAGGGTTTTCGGGCGACGGCGAGGGGGTGGCGCATGTCTTCGGCAATGTGGTTTCCGACCGCTTCGAAGCGTCGGCGCTTGCGGAAGCGCTGGGCGAGCGATGGGAAATCACCCGCAACTATTTCAAGCTTCATGCCTGCTGCCGCTTCAATCACGCAACTCTCGATGCGCTGGACTTGCTGATTGCGGATGCACCGGCATTCGCACCCGGCGACATCGCGGACATCACCGTGAACACCTACGGACTTGCGGTCGAACTGGATGATGCCGCGCCGCGCAACGTGCTGGCGGCCAAGTTCTCCGTCCCGTTCGCGGTTGCCACGCGGCTCGTCACGGGGACGACGACGGTGGAGAGCTTCTCGGCGGCGCGTGTCGGGGACGAGGCGATCCGTGAGCTTGCCGGACGTGTACGGCTGCTCGAGGACACGGCGATGAGCGCCATGCTGCCCGATCAAAGGCCTGCACGGACGACGGTGGCGCTGAAGGACGGGCGCGGTTTCACCGCGGCAGTCGAAACCAACCGGGGCGATTGGGCCAATCCGTACAGCGAGGCCGAGTTGCACGACAAGTACCTGTCGCTGACGGCACGGCCATGGCCGCGACAGAAGGCGCAGGCGGTGTGGGACGCGGCGCTCGGCCTCGATGCGGGGGAAGCTGCGGCATTCCTCGACCTGCTGGCCGCGCCAACCGATTGAAGGGGGGAACATGACACGCAACGACCAGATCGCGCTGGTGGAGCGCTATTTCGCCGCCGTTGATGCCGAGGACCTGCCGGGGCTTCTGAACACGCTGACGGCAGGATGCGTCTTCACGGTGGAGACTCACGGCGTGCGGTTAGAGGGCCACGCGGCGATCAGCGGCATGTTCACCCGGCTCTGGGACGGCCACGAATCGGTTCGCCATCACCGCTTCACGCATGTCTCCGACCCTGCGGGCAGGCGGATTGCCTCGCGATTTCAGGTGGAGAACACGGAACTGGACGGCAGCCTGACCCGCAAGTCGAACTGCAACTTCTTCGAAATCGACGGTGACAGGTTCTCCGCCGTCGCGGTCTACATGGCGGGACCGAATACGCTTGAGGCGACGTCATGAGCGTGATGGCGCCGCCCGAAGACGGGTTCGACCTGTCAACGGAAACGCTGATCGTCGGCGGAGGCGCGGGCGGGCTGATCGCGGCGCTGTCGGCACAGTCCGCGGGTCAGGAGGTGCTGGTGCTTGAAGCCGACCCGGTGCCGTCGGGATCGACCGCGCTGTCGGCCGGGCTGATCCCCGCTCCCGGCACGAAGGCGCAGAAGGCCGCCGGGATCGAGGACAGTACCGCGCTGTTCGCCGCCGACATCATGCGGAAGGCGAAGGGAGAGAACGACCCCGAGCTCGTGGCCGCACTGGCCGACGGTGCGGCGGAGGCGATCGACTGGCTGGGCGAGACCTACGGCCTGCCCTTCACGGTCGTGGACGACTTTACCTATCCCGGTCACTCTCGGCGGCGCATGCACGCCCTGCCTTCGCGCGCCGGGAGGGACCTGATCGACGCGCTCCGCGCGACCGCCGAGACCGAGGCGATCCCCATAGCCACCGAACGGCGGGTCGAAACGCTCTACTCCCATCCGGACGGAACGATTCGCGGCGTCGAGGCGTTCCGTCCCGATGGCGGGCGCGAGCGGGTCGGTTGCGCCCGGCTGATCCTGGCCTGCAACGGCTACGGCGGAAATCGCGAGATGGTGCGCCGCTACATGCCTGCCATCGGCGATGCGATCTATTTCGGCCACGACGGAAACCGTGGCGACGCGATCCTGTGGGGCGTGGCGCTCGGCGCGGCAGTGAAGCACCTCGGCGCCTTTCAGGGCCATGGCAACGTGGCGCATCCACATGGCATTCTTGTCAGTTGGGCCGTGATCATGGAGGGCGGCGTTCAGGTCAATCTCGAAGGCCGGAGGTTCTGGAATGAAACGCAAGGATATTCCGAGGCGGCCGCGGCGGTTCTGGCGCAACCCAAGGGCATTGCCTGGGCCATCTACGACGAGCGGATCGCCGGCGTGGCGCGCCAGTTCGTCGATTTCCGGGAGGCAGAGGCGCAGGGCGCCGTGCTCCGGGCGGATTCGGTGACCGAACTGGCGAGAAAGACGCGGCTTCCGGACGCGGCACTGGCGGAGACCTTGGCGGCGACAGAGGTGGGCGACGACGCGTTCGGCCGTCACTTCGACCCGGCCCAGCGACTGAAACCGCCCTTCGCGGCAACCAGGGTGACGGGGACGCTGTTTCATACCCAGGGCGGGCTGGACGTGACCGGAGAGGGCCGGGTGAAACGGGCGGACGGCGGGCTCTTCCCCAACTTCTTCGCCGTGGGAGGCGCGGCGGTCGGCGTCTCGGGCTCCGGCGATGCGGGCTATCTTTCGGGCAACGGGCTGTTGAGCGCCTTGGTCCTCGGACGGCGGGCCGGGCTGGCCGGCCAAAGCTGACGCGCCGCTTCATGGCCTTCAAAGACCGCCTCGAGCGCGGTGCGGGCGGAGAGGCAGTCGCCGACCGCGACGTGAATCGCGTCGCCGCCCCATGACCCGCGCAGCCCATCGCGCGGCTTGCCCGGCAAGGGTGCTATGACCGCGCTGGCGGGCAGTTCGGAACATGCATCCAGCGAGAGATCGCGCAGGACGGCACGCCCGCCCGCGTGGTCGATCAGCGCGTGATGACCGATGATCCGCACGTTCTTTTCACGGAGCCGGTGACGAAGCGCGAAGGAACTGTACATGCTGATCGTCCATCCCGGCGTGCCAGAAGGTGCGACGAGCGTCACGCGCTTGCCGAGATCGGCCAGGTGCTCGGCCAGGGAGACCACCGACCATCCGCCAAGGTGATCGACCAGCAGCACGTCCTCGCCCAGTGCAGCCGGATCGGCCAGCGCGGCCTCCATTGTCAGCGCCGTTCCGCCGGAGCGCAGGCCCTGCCCTACCGGATCGGCACCGATGGCCCAGATCACGGCATCCGCATCGGGCGGTGTCTCTGCCGTCGCTTCCGTCTCGAGCATCACCGCAACGCCTTCGGCAGCGAGCCGTGCCCGCTGCCGGTCCATGAGCTTGCCGAACTCCGTCCGGAGCGGCATTTCGACGACCCGGTTGAGCGCTCCGCCGAGCCGGTCGGAGCGTTCCCAAACCGTCACCTCGTGCCCAAGCTCCGCTGCCGTGGCGGCGGCCTCCATCCCTGCCGGGCCGCCGCCGATGACGAGCACGCGCCTGTCTTGCCCGGCATTGACGCGCTCCGGTGCCGCCCACTCGGCCTCGCGCCCGGCGCGTGGGTTGGACAGGCAGGTGATCGCAAGGTTGAGGGCCAGGAAATTCGCGCAGCCCTGGTTGCAGCCGATGCAGGGGGTGGTCTCCGCCTCGCGCCCCTCCTCCGCCTTCCCGACGATCTCGGGATCGGCGATGTGCGCACGCGCCATGCCGACCATGTCGGCTCCGCCGGAGGCGATCATCCGCTCGGCCTGGGCAACGTGCTGATATCGGCAGACGGTCATCACCCTCGGCCGATGCGCCACCCCGTCCAGCGCCGCTCGGATGGCACGTGTCAACGGCTGGAACAGCTCGTGCCGGAAGGCCATGTCCGCCATCTGGGTCGAGACGGTGTAGCTGCCGTGATAGGCGGAATGCGATACGTTGACGAAATCTACCCGAGTTTCGGTCACCAGATCCCGGACCACGAGGCGCATGTCCTCGAGCGTGAGCCCGCCTTCCATGAACTCGTCCGCACTGATCCGCAAACCCAGCGTTCGGTCGGGGCCGATCCGGTCGCGCACCGCCCGGAGCGTTTCACGGGCGAAGCGAATGCGGTTTTCGGGCGAACCGCCATAGGCATCTTCGCGTTGGTTGGAGGCGGGCGAGAGGAATTGCTGGATCAGGTGGCCATGCGCCATCTGCAGCTCGACCCCGTCGAGCCCGGCCTCGATCAGGTTTTCCGCCACGTCCGCATGCGCCTCGACCACCATGGCGATCTCGTCCAGCGTCATCGGGTGCGGCGGGGGCGCAGTCGCCGACCACGGAATGGCCGATGCGGACCAGGACGGCATGCGTGCATAGTTGCCATCGATGTGGCGGCCGAGATGGATGATCTGGCCAAAGAGACGCGCACCCTCCGCCTGCACGGCGTCCGCTATCCGGCGGAAGCGCGGAATGCAGTCGCGCTCGTAGCCGTTCACGCCCTGCTGGCGGCCAAGGCTGGAGCGATGGACGCGTATGCCTTCGAAGATGATCAGCCCCGCCCCGCCTGCGGCCCGTGCCCGGTGATAGGCGAGGTGACGGTCCGACGGCAGGTTGCTCTCGCCGAAATTGGTGGTGTGGGCGGGGACGAAGATGCGGTTCCGAATCTCGGTCGTGCCGACGCGAATCGGTTGGAAGACATGCGGGTATGCTGGGTGGCGCCGCAACTCAGTCCATCCTCAAGCCACCGTTCACCGCCAGAACCGCGCCGGTCGTGAACGCGGACTCCTCCGACAGGAGGAAGCACACGGCGGCAGCGATCTCGTCCGGTCTTGCCATCCGCTTCAAGGGCGTGGCCGCCGACATGGCCGCCCTGCGCTCGGGCGGGTGCGCAGCCAGCATGGGGGTTTCCACCGCACCCGGGGCAACGCAGTTCACGGTGATTCCGCGCGGGGCAAGCTCCTGCGCCATGGACTTCGTCAACGACTCGATCCCCCCTTTGGACGCCGCATATGCCGTGCCGGTGATGACGCCGCCGGTTCGTCCGGCGAGCGATCCCAGGGTGACGATTCGTCCGCCGTCCTTAATGTCGTCCTTCGCGGCGAGACAGCAAAGGAAAGGCCCGCTGAGGTTGGTGGCGACGATTTCGTCCCAGCGCCCGGGCGTCAGGTCGACGAGCTTGCCGTTGTCGACCACACCCGCGGCAAGAACGAGGCCGTAGAGGCCAGGGGCTGCCTCTCGCACCTCCGCAAAGGCGCGTGCAACGGCCCGGGCGTCGGAGATGTCGAGGGCGATGGCCGTCCCGCCGGTTTCCTCGGCAACACCGGCGACCGCCGCCTCGTTCCTGTCCAGCAGCAACAGCGGAGCATAACCCTCGGCAGCCGCACGGCGGGCGATGGCGCTGCCGATCCCGCCAGCCGCACCGGTGATGACCAGGGCTTGTGTCATGGGCGATTTTCCTTCCGCATGTCGATGAACCGCCGCGCCTTCAGCGAGACGTCGGGGTCGTAGATCTCCTGCACCCCGACGATCTCGATCTCGGGCCTCACCCCCACGGCCGCCTTGACCGACTCGCATGCCGCCGGGCCGGGATCGGCGCCGGGCCTTGGTGCGAGTCGGAGGCGCATCACGTCCATCGAGAGCGCGTCCTCGGGGTCTTCGCGGTCAATCACGACCTGGAATTCATCGATGCGATCATCGGCCAAGAGCGCTTCCGCGACGCTGCCCGGATCGACCAGCATGCCCTTCACCTTAACCAGGTCGTCGGCCCGCGACGGCATCGCGATGAAGCGGTCGGTTTCGGCCCCGCAATGCGGGCAGGGTTCCCGTGTCATCGCCGTCATGTCGCCCAGCGCATAGCGCAGCAGCACCGTGCCGCGCCGGTCCAGATGGGTAAGAACGGCAAGCCCGGTTTCGCCGTCCGGCAGGGCCGCGTGGGTCTCGGGATCCACGACCTGGAAATGAAACTGGTCGGGCGCGGGATTGTGGTAGCCGGCACCGGGACAGCATTCGACCGCGCCCACCTGCATCTCGGTGGCGGCATAGGAAACGCTGACCCGGGGATCGGTTGCGCCAAGCGTCACCATTCGTGCAGTCAGGTCGTGCCGCATGGCGTCGGTCACGGCCTCCCCGGTAACGAAGGCAAGCCGTACCCCGGAGAGATCCGCGCTCAGCGCCTCGGCCCGCATCAGCACACGACGGACATAGCTGGTGACGCCCCAAAGGATCGTGGCCCGGTGCCTCTCTGCCGCGCGGATCACGTCGTCGAGGCTTGCCGACCAGTGGAATTCGGGCGAGGGCCGTCCCGGCATCGGGCTTATCACCGGGATCTTCATCGCGTTCGCCGCGGCGATGGTGCGGTGAAAGGCGCCATAGGGATGGAGCGTCATCGGGCAGAGGTTCGCCACGAGATCGGTGTCGCGCACGCCGCGTATCTCCAGCGCCCGCCGGTTCGCCGTGAGAATGCGATAGAAGTCATGCACCGTCGAATGGAACGGTGTCGGCTTTCCGCCGGACGTGCCGGTGGTGTGCATCACGTCGAATGCCACGCGGGCTTCCTCGGGCATCCCTTCGGTTTCCAGGCGAAAGGCTTCGGGATCGGCGGCGTAGTCGGACTTGGAAATCAAGGGGAGTTTTCCAATGTCCGAAAGACCCGAGATGTCGCCGCGACGAAGCCCGAGTCCTGCGAAACGGCGCCGGTAATACGGGTGGCGCGTGAAGCAAAGGTCGAGCATGTCGGCGAATTTCGCCTCTTGCACCTGCACGATCTCGGCACGTTTCCGGTATGGGAGGTCGTGGATCATGTCTTCAGGCCGAAGACACGGATCGCGTTGTCGCGCAGAAACGCCTGACGCGACTCGGGCCGGAGGTTCAGCCCGTCCACCTCGCGCCGGTAGCGCTCGAAGGTGAGGACGGGAAAATCCGTGCCGAACATGACCTTGTGGCGCCCGTAGCTGTCGATGAAGCGGACGAAGCTCTCCGGCCAGTATTTCGGCGCATGCGCGTCGGCGATGATGTGGACGTTCTCGTGCTTCCAGGCCATCGCCGTCATCTCTTCGGCCCAGGGGATGCCGACATGAATGCCGACGAGCTTCAGCTCGGGGAAATGGCAGGCGACGGGATCAAGGCTGATCGGCCGCCCGACGCTCTCCAATGGTCGGTTCGGGTCGTAGACCAGCGACTGGCCGACCTGGGTCAGGAAGGGCACGTCGAGCTCGACGCATTTGGCGTAGAACGGATACCAGCGGGCATGGCTCGGCGGCAGTTCGAACCAGTGCGGATAGGCGTGGGCGCCTATGAAGCCCAGTTCGCTGACCGCGTGTTCCAGGGCACGCACGCCCGCCATCCCCTCCGTAGGGTCCACGCCGGCGAGGCCATGGAACCGGTCCGGGAATTTCGCGACCGCTTCCCTCACCACGCCATAGGGCAGATGCCACGATCCCGGCAGGCCCAGCTGCCCGGTCTTGTGGGCGACGAGGAAGGCACGCTCGGTCCCCGCCGCATCCATCATCCGCAGCATGTCTTCATGGCTGCAGCCTTCGAGCACGCTGTCGTCGCGGCCGAACTTCCGCTGGTGGAACTTGCCGGACCAGTCGGGGCGCATCCTTGCGATCTCGGGCGTGTGCAGGTTGACCACCGTGTCGATGGCGAGAATGTCGAAGCCGCTCATTTCGGGAGCGCCCTGCCAAGCCCCATGTCGCTGGCGATCAGGTCGAGCAGGATCTCGCTCGAACCTTCACCGAAAGTGTAGAGGCGTGCGTCGCGCCAATAGCGCTGCATGTCGCCTTCGGCGGCGTAGCCGGCGCTTGCCATGATCTGCATCCCCTCCTCGGTCACCCGCTTCAGCGTCTCTGTCGCGGCCCACTTGGCCTGCGCGGCAAGACGGGTGCAATCCTTCCCATCGTCGATGGCCCATGCAAGCTGGCGGACCAGGAGACGGGCCTGATCGACCTCGGTCTGCATGATTGCCAGACGGTGGGCGAGCGCCTGAAAGCGGCCGATGGCCTGGCCGAACTGGACGCGTTCGCACGCATGCGCCGACGCTGTATCGACCGCCCTTTGCGCGGTGCCGACCGCCGTGGCGGACAGCCCGGTGCGGCCGTAGAACAGCGTCTTCTTCAGGCAGGCGAAGCCCGCATCACGCGGGCCGAGCAGCGCGTCCTGCCCGACGCGCACCCCGTCGAAGGCGATGTCATAGGTCAGCGAACAGCGATTGCCGATCTTGTCGAGCCGGGTCATCGAGACGCCTTCGGCATCCGGCGGCACGAGGAACAGGCTGATGCCGCCACCGCCCCGCGCACTCTTCGCGGAACGGGCGGCGACCACGAGACGGAGCGCAGCGGCCGCGCCGCTGATCCAGACCTTCCGGCCGGTGAGCCGCCAGCCCTCGCCGTCGGGCACGGCACGGGCCGCTAGCGCGCCCGCATCGCTCCCCGCCCCAGGCTCGGTCAACGCAAGCGCGAAGGCGCCCTCCCCCGCCAGCATTCGCGGCAGGAACGCGGCGCGCTGCGCCCTGGACCCGGACGCCAGAAGCGTCATGATCCCGAAGCAGGTCACCCGGTTGAACAGAAGCGCGGCCATCGTCGCGTGGTAGCCCAGCCTTTCCTGCACGCAGGCCATGGTCTGCCAGGCGGCGCCCGCCCCGCCTGCATCCACCGGGACGGCGAGGCCGAGAAGCCCCATCTCCGCCATCAGCGGCAGCAGGTGGTCGGGCGGGTCTGCCTCCGCATCGCGGCGGCGCACCTCCTCGGGCGGCAGATGCCGATCCATCAACCTGTCGATGCTGTCGAGAAGGAGCCTTTGCTCGTCGGTGTCTCCAAAATCCATATTAGTTGCTAGTCGGCAAAGCGTTTCGGGATCAAGATGGTTCTCATGGACGCGGATTCGGAAAGCGACGTCGTGATCGTGGGCGCAGGGGCCGCCGGGGCGGCCGCGGCCTGGCGCCTGGCCAGGCACGGGCTGAGCGTCACCTGTCTTGAGCAGGGCGATTGGGTCGACCCGAAATCGTCTCCCTCCACTGACTCCGACTGGGAGCTTCTTCGGCAGGGCCCTTGGAATCCGAATCCGAACCTGCGTCGCGGATCGGTGGACTGCCCGGTGGACGCCAGCGAGAGCTCGATCGAGCCGCTGTTCTTCAACGGTGTGGGCGGCAGCACCGTCATGTGGTCCTGCCACTTTCCGCGCCTGCACCCGAGCGATTTCGCAACGGCGAGCCTCGACGGCGCGGGTGACGACTGGCCGATAAGGTACGAGGAGCTCGACCCCTATTACGACATGAACGAGCGCATGATGGGCGTCGCAGGGCTTGCCGGCAATCCGGCCTATCCGCCCATGCACGCGAAGCGGACACCGCCCGTGGGGCTCTCGCCCGGAGCGCTCAGGGTGGCCGAGGCGTTCAACCGGCTGGGCTGGTCCTGGTGGCCCGCGGACCTCTCGCTGCGAACGGGCACGAATGTCGCGGTCTGCAACAACTGCGGCCCGTGCGAACTGCATTGCCCGCGCCGTGCGAAGGGGGCCGCCGACCTGAGCTACTGGCCCCTTGCGCTGGCCGCAGGGGCGCGGCTGGCCACCGGGGCTCGGGTGGTCGACGTGGAAACCCTGGGCGGGCGGGTCACCGGCGTGGTCGCTTCCGACGGCGGGGCGCTGCGCCGCTGCAAGGCTCCGGTCGTGATCCTCGCCGCGAACGGGATCGGCACGCCGCGGCTCCTGCTGCATTGCGGGCTGGCGAATCGCAGCGGCCTTGTCGGACGGCGCCTGATGCTGCATCCGCTGGCCCGGGTCACAGGAATCTTCGAGCAGCCGGTCGAAGGCCATCGCGGCATCGCGGCGGGCGCGCTGGTCAGCCATCATTTCTACGAAACCGACATGGCCCGCGGATTCCGGCGCGGCGTGAAATTGCAGGGGCTCGGCAGCCACGGACCGGCGCTCACCGCGCTTGGTTCCCTTGGGCGGCGCCTGCCCTGGGGCACCCGGCATCACGCGACGTTCGCGAACACCTTCGGCCATGCGTTCAGCCTCTCGATCTGCAGCGACGACATGCCGGACGTGCAGAACCGAGTCGTGCTGTCCGGCCATCTTGCCGACAGCGACGACGTACCCGCGCCGAAAGTGATCTACCGCGTGCCGGGCGAGGCGAAAGCGGCGCTTGATTTCGGCCGGGCACGTGCGACGGAAGCGCTTGCCGAGGCAGGGGCGGCGGAATTCATCGAGATGGACTCCGTTGCCGGTGCGGGATTCCACCTGATGGGTACGGCACGGATGGGAGACAATCCCGAGACGTCGGTGGTTGATCGCTGGGGCGAGTCGCATGACGTGGCGGGCCTTTTCGTCCTTGACGGTTCGGCTTTCGTGACCGCGGCGGCGGCGAACCCGACCAATACCATTCAGGCTCTCGCACTGCGCGGCGCCGACCGCATCGCGGAAACCCGCAGCGCGAGAACTGCCTGAACAAGCGAAAACAAGAAGTGGACATAATGGTATATTGTTATATCATTAGGTCAACTGGGATCTGGGCCAGGTGGCTGCATGTTCATCTCCAGCTCCGCAAGTTTCAGTGTCAGGAGGCGCGCGCGTGGCATTGCGAAACCGCTCGGAGGGCCAGGGCCCGGACACCAGGTTCGCGCTTCCGGCGGGTGACCCTCCGGCGCGGAACTGGAACAAGCGGACGCTTGAACGCGATGGATCGGCCCACCGCTACAAGCTGACGGCACCCGCGTTGGAGCAGATCGGTGCGGCAATCGACTTTGCCAGGGCGAACGGGCTGACGGCAGAGACCGTCGAGCAGGAGGATTTCCGCATCCCCGCCTTTGCAGGAGACGTGCCGCGACTCAGGAAACGGCTCGACACCGGGCGCGGCTTTGCCGTGATCAGCGGGGTCGATGCGGCGACCCTCTCCGAAACCGAAGCGGAGATCGTGGCCTGGGGGCTCTGCAACTACCTCGGTCGACCGATTCGCCAGGGGATCGACCATGACCGGCGATTCTTCACGGTCACCGACAAGGGTGCCGCGAACACCGACCCGACCCGAATCGGGGCCAGCCCGCAGCGCTCGAGGAAGCATACCGACAACGGGTGCCTCGAACCGCGCCCTCCGGACTATCTTGGCCTGTTCTGCGTCCGCTCCGCCTCGGAAGGAGGCGACAGCACCATCGTTTCGGCACGGACCGTTTTTGACACCGTGGCAAGTGAGCGCCCCGACATCTTGCCGCCGCTGTTCAAGTCGTACCATTTCCGCGCGCCGCGCGCCCATGCCTGGCCGAGCCGCGGTCCGACGGTGCAGAAGCCGATCTTCGACACCCGCTCGGGCGAACTCCGCATCCACTACGCGCGGGTGATGATCGAACCGGGCATGGAGATGGCGGGCAAGCCGTTGACCGAAGAAGAGCGCGATGCGCTGGACTGCCTGGACGAAATCATCGAACGCCCGGATCTCAATTTTCGCCATGTCCTGCAGCCGGGCGAGCTCCTTGTGCTGAACAACCGCGTTCTGCTGCACGGGCGCGAGGCCTTTCCACCGGGCGCCTCGGGCGGCCGCACGCTGAAACGGTTCTGGATGTGGCGCCGGCATGCGGGCCCAGGCGACGATCCCGTGGCGCTCGACCTGGAGGAACTCGCATGACCCGACAGATAGCCGCGCAAGTGACGCATCCCGACGGACGCGCTGCAGAGGCCGCGTTCGAGATCGTGCGCATGTACAATTTCGGCTCGGCAACCCGCGACCCGGAAACGGCGGTCGCGCATCAGGAGGAAGTGGCGAAGTCCGGCATCCACATCGCCTTCGACGTCCCCGCCCCGCGCATCTATCCCATCGCGCTGCATGCGCTGACCACTGACGACGAGGTTTTCGTGCAGTCGGACCGCACTTCGGGAGAAGTCGAGATCGTCATTCATGTCGGAGACGAAATCCATGTAGGCGTCGGTTCGGACCACACTGACCGGGCGCTGGAGACCGTGTCGATACCAGGCTCCAAACAGGCCTGCGCCAACCATCTGGCCCCGGCGTTCTGGCCGTATGACAAGATCCGCGACAGCTGGGACGATTGCGTTCTGAGGAGCTGGGTCGACGGGCGCCTGTACCAGGAGGTGGGCGTCGATGCCTTCCTGCGCCCCGAGGACATCGTTGCACTGCTTCGCGAACGGGTGGACGGCGTGCCCGAGCGTGACTTCATGGTCTTCTGCGGCACGATCGTGAGCGTCGACAAGACGCTCGGCTTCGGTGCCGAGTGGCGGTACGAACTGGACGCTCCCGGGCAACGCAAGATCGAGTCGACCTACCGGGTCACGGACATTCTGGGCGAGGTGAAACCGGATTTTCGCGTCCCCTTCTTCAATCCCGGACCATCGGGAAACTAGCCAAAAATCCCAACTAGGAGGAAAACAATGGCAAACACTTGGACAAAGTTCCTGGCATCCACCGCGCTGGCGGCGGCCGTGTCGCTGGGCGCGGGAGCGGCCACGGCGGAAACGCTGATCGTCGCCTCGCCACAGGTTCCGGAGGGCTTCGACGGCGATGCGCTGAAGGCGCATACGCAGAACGTGGTCGTGCAGACCTACGAGAACCTCGTGGTCTACGGCAAGAAAGAGGTCGACGGCCGGATGATCAATGATCCCGGCACCGTCGATCCGCACCTGGCCGAAAGCTGGACTGTCTCGGATGACGGCATGACCTGGGTGTTCAAGCTGCGCGAAGGCATCATGAGCCCGCACGGCAACGAACTGACCGCCGATGACGTCGAGTGGAGCTGGGCCAAGTCGTTCGACCAGAAACGGACCGGCAATTTCATTGCGCGGGTCTCGAACGTCGCGGGCGTGAAGGCGATCTCGAAATACGAGGTCGAGTTCACGCTGAACGCGCCAAGCTCGATCTTCCTGAAGGCCCTGACGCTGTACGTGCCCGGCATCTACGATTCGACCGAGATGAAGAAGCACGCGACCGGCGATGATCCCTGGGCGCTTGAATGGATCCGGTCGAACACGGCCGGTTTCGGCGCCTATCACCTGGAATCGCTGCGCCCCGACGACCAGGCGGTCTTCGTGGCCAACCCGAACTATTTCCTGGGCCAGCCGCATTTCGACCGGGTGATCTA
Organism: Silicimonas sp.; assembly: GCA_022824315.1. Lineage (GTDB taxonomy): Bacteria > Pseudomonadota > Alphaproteobacteria > Rhodobacterales > Rhodobacteraceae > JAJEFO01. Next base: position 36,937 of record JAJEAC010000062.1, on the reverse strand, counting down.
CAAGGAGGTTCCGTCCGAAGCGAGCCGGGTAACGCTGCTGAAGACAGGCCAGGTGCACCTTATCGACCGACCCTCGATCCAGAAGGTCGTCGACTTGCAGAAAGATCCGAACGTCCGGGTCGACCGCGCGTCGGGCCGCTCCATCGCGTCGGCACGCATGAACCCGAAATGCGAGCCGTTCAACAACAAGCTGTTTCGCCAGGCGGTGAACTATGCCATCGACAAGGACGCGCTCAACACGGCCGTCTTCGCGGGCCAGGCCGACATCGCCAGGTCAATCGTTCCGCCGATCGTGGACGGCTACAACCCGACCCACTTCAAGTATGACTACGATCCGGCCAAGGCCAGGGAGCTTCTCGCCGAAGCGGGTTATCCCGATGGCATCGCGGACCCGATCCCGCTTCTCTATGCTGACGCGTTCTGGCATCAGGAACCGGTCGCGATCCAGCTGGCCGACCAGTTGAAGAAGGTCGGGATCAGCGTTCAGCCCACGCGGGTGACCACATCGGAGATGCGGGCCAAGGGGGCGCCAAAGGAGCAGAGCATGTGCTTCTTCACCTGGGAAGACGGGCCGATCGTGCTCGACCCGGTCTATTCGATGTACTTGATGGCGCATACGAAGGGCGTCTCGAACCGGGCGGCGTATTCCAATTCGGAGGTCGATTCGCTGATCGACATGTCGCGTGAGGAACTGGATGCCGAGAAGCGGCTGGCCATGATGGACGAGGCGCAGAAGCTCTGGGTCGAGGACGCGCCATGGGTCCTGACCACGTATCCGGCCACCTTCGAGGCAATGGCTCCCAATGTTTCCGGCTGGGTGCATTACCCCGACGAGCACGAGCGCTGGCGCGAGCTCGTGAGTGAGTAATGCGCGGAAACATGGCGGACATTGGTTGAGCGAGTGACGTTCAGCCGCTTTCTGCTGCGCAGGTTGCTGATGGCGATCCCGCTTCTTGTCGGGATCGTCTTCGTGACCTTCATGCTGGTCCGCGTCGGCGGGCTGGACCCGGTCGGTCGCCTTGCCGGACCAACGGCGACCGCCGAGGAATTCGAGATGATCCGCGCGGAGCTGGGCCTGGACGAGCCGCTCTGGAAGCAGTTCGCGATCTATGGGGGCAACGTGGTCCGCGGCGACCTGGGCGAAAGCTGGTTGTCGAACCGCCCGGTCCTGACTGATCTCAAGGAACGGGCATTCATCTCGATCGAGCTTCTTTTCTGGGGCGTGGGCATCGGGACGCTGATCGGCGTGCCGATCGGGCTTCGTGCCGCTTTCAGGCCCAACGGAAGGTTCGACCAGATCAGTCGGGTCCTGTCGCTGCTCGGCTTCTCCATACCGACGTACTGGCTCGGGCTGGTGATGCTCTTCGTCTTTTTTTACCTGCTTCAATGGGCGCCGCCCGGGATCGGCCGGATCAGCCTGATGGTCTCGCCGCCGGACCACATCACCGGCTCCTACCTGATCGACGGCCTCCTGACCGCCAGGTGGGGCGCCGTGCAGTCGGCCGCCGCGCACCTGGTCCTGCCGGTGATCTGCCTCGCCATCGTCTCGGCCGCGCCGATCATCAAGCAGACCCGCGCCATAGCGCTGGAAGTGCTGTCGTCTGACGCCGCGCGCTACGCGCGAGCCTCGGGCCTGCCCCCGAAGACCGTGCGGAGGCTGGTGCTGAGAAACAGCGCCACCCCGGTCGTCACCTTTGTCGGCACCGAAATCACCGGCCTTGTCGGCACCATGTCGCTGATCGAGTACGTCTTCGCCTGGGGCGGGCTCGGGCAATACGGGCTGAACGCCATCGTGCGCGGGGACTTCACGGCGGTGCAGGGCTACGTCCTGACCCTGGCGCTGTTTTCGGTCATCGTCTTCCTGATCGTCGACATCATCGTGAACCTGATCGAACCCAGATCGGAGCTGACCTGATGGCGGAAACGGTCGGAGACGAGTTCAAGCGTGATCGGGCAGCCGCGCGTCCCTTCAGCCTGAAAAACCGGTTCATTGGCATCGCGCGCGTCAGCCCGACCCTGGCCTCCGGCGTCATCATCATTCTCGCTTTCGGTTTCATGGCGGTCTTCGCACACTGGCTGATGCCGCACGACCCCGTCTCAGCCTATCCCGAACGCGTGCTCAAGCCGCCGTCGGCAGAGCATTGGTTCGGCACCGACGGCAACGGCATGGACGTCTTCTCGCGCGTGATCTACGGTGCCAAGTTCGGCTTCGGAATTGCCATTCCGGCCGTGATCCTCGCGGTGGCCATCGGGGTTCCCGTAGGGCTTGTCGCCGGCTATCGGGGAGGGTTGCTGGACGAGGTCCTGATGCGCTTCTTCGACGGGCTCCGCGTCTTCCCCTCGATCATCCTGGCACTCGCGGTGGTCGCAGCCACCGGCCAGTCGCTCCTGAACGTGGTCCTGGTGCTCGGCTTTCTCGATTCGCCCGTTTTCGCCCGCGTTGTACGGTCCGAGGTTCTGTCGCTCCGATCATCCGTCTTCGTCGAGAGCGCAAAGGCCGCAGGCAACCCGACGTGGCGCATCCTGTTCATCCATCTTCTGCCGAACGCCATCCAGGGTGCCACGGCGCAGGCCGCGGTGCGCGCCGCCTGGGCGGTTCGGATCAGCGCCACGCTTGCCTTCCTTGGCGTCGGCATTCAGGCGCCGACGCCGGAATGGGGCGCGATGATCCGGCAAGGGGCCGAATTCATGGTGACCGGGCAATGGTGGGTCGGGATCTTTCCCGGCATCGCGCTGATCTTCCTCGTCTTCGGACTGAACCTTTTTGGCGACGGCCTGCAGGACCTGATGGACCCGAGACGGAGGGCCGTCAATTGAGCCTTCTCGAGGTCGAGAACCTGCGCACTCACTTCATTTCCCGCGACATCGACAACCAGATCCGCGTGGCGGAAGCGCTGAACGACGTGAGCTTCACGCTGGAGGCGGGCAAGGTCCTGGGATTCGTCGGCGAGACGGGTGCGGGCAAGTCGCTGACCGCCCAATCGATCTGCGGGTTGCTGCGTCCGCCCGCCAAGGTCATCTGCGGTCGGGTCACGTTCGACGGGCACGACCTGACGGCGATGCCGGCCGACGACCTGAACGCGCTCCGCGGCGCCGAGATCGCGATGGTGGTCCAGAACCCGCGTACCTCGCTCGACCCTCTGACGCGGATCGTGGACCAGTTGGTGCGCATTCACCAGGCCCATGCCGGCGGACCGCTTGCCGCATCCCGCACGCGCGCGATGGAAATGATGGAAGCGGTCGGCATTCCCGACCCGAAGAACCGGGCCAATGCCTGGCCACATGAATTGTCAGGCGGCATGGCGCAGCGCGTACTGATCGCGATGGCACTGATGAACAACCCCAAGCTCCTGATCGCGGACGAGCCGACAACCGGGCTGGACGTCACCGTGCAGGCGCAGATCCTCGATCTGCTCAAGCACCTGACGGAGCGCTTCGGCATGGCGATGATCATCATCACCCACGATCTTGGCATCGTCGCACATTACAGCGACGAGATCGCGGTGATGTTCGCCGGAACGATTGTCGAAGCTGGTCCAGTGTCAGAGGTCTTTGAAGCACCAGGCCATCCTTACACCCGGTCGCTGATCGCCGCGACACCCGAGCGCCTGAAGGTCGGCGGCGGTGCGAAGCTCGGCGGCCAGCCGCCCGACCTGTACAACCTCCCAAGCGGCTGCGCACTCAGGACGCGCTGTGTCTTTGCAAGCGATGTATGCGCCACGCCACCACCCCGGACACGGGTTGGCCCGGACCATGACGTGAACTGTCATTTTGCTGGAGACCTGCCGTCATGACAGCCCCCGTGCTGACTGTCGAGAAGCTGGTGAAACGGTTCCCGGCCGGGCGATCCGGCTTGTTCGTCAATGCCGTCAACTCGGTCGATCTGAGCATCGCTCCGGGCGAGACGCTCGGCATGGTCGGCGAAAGCGGATCCGGCAAGTCGACGATCGGCCGAGCCATCTTGCGGCTCACCGAACCGACTGAAGGCAAGATCACGTTCGACGGGCGCGACATAACCCGGATCCCCGACCGCGAGATTCGCCCGCTCAGGCGTGACATGCAGATGGTGTTCCAGGATCCGTGGAGCGCGCTCAATCCCCGCATGCGGATCGGTGACCTGATTGCGGAAACGATGAAGCTTCACCTCGATCTCTCCAAGACCGAACGCGAGAACCGGACCGTCAGGCTGGCGGAGCGTGTTCACCTCAGGCCCGAATACCTGCGCCGGTATTCCAGCGACCTCTCGGGCGGGCAATTGCAGCGGGTCTGCATCGCACGCGCCATAGCCACCAACCCGAAACTGATCGTGCTGGACGAACCGACGAGTTCGCTGGATCTTTCGGTGCGTGCCGAGATCCTCGACCTGCTGGCCGAGATCCGCGAACAGTCGCGGGCGGCGATGCTGTTCATCAGCCACGATCTCGGCACGGTGCGGCTGATCAGCGACCGGATCGTCGTCCTCTACCTGGGCGCGGTGGTGGAAACGGCTCCGGGCGAAGCGCTCTTTGCCGATCCCGCGCATCCCTATTCGCAATCGCTGCTCTCGGCCCACCTTCCCGCCGACCCGGAGGCCAAGCTGTCGCGGCACCTGCTTGTCGGCGAGATCCCTTCGCCGATCAATCTGCCGAGCGGCTGCACCTTTCACACGCGCTGCCCGGTCGCCATCGGCGCGTGCCGAAACGAGGTGCCCGGCGCGGAGCGGATCGGCGATGCCGAGCACTACGCGAACTGCCTGCGCATCGCGGAAGGCGGGAACCGCATCAAGCCGACGGAGGCCGCGTGACGTCCGCGGCCTACCCCCTGCTCGGAAGCCCGATGAAGATCGGGCCGAAGACCGCGCGAAACCGCATCTGGATGACCGCGCATGCGACGCTCTTGGTAAAGGATCACCTCTTCACCGACGCGCACGTCGCCTATTACGCCGCCCGCGCGAAAGGCGGGGCCGCCGTCATCACGATGGAGGCGATGGCTGCTCACCCGACGACCCAGCCCTACAAGGGCAAGGCCTTTGCCTTCGACCCACGCATGGTGCCCGAGTACCGCAAGCTTGCCGACGCAGTGCACGGGCACGGCACGCTTCTTCTCTCGCAGCCCTGGCACCGGGGACGGCAAACCGGCAGCGTGACGAACGGCCTGCCCGTCTGGGCGCCCTCGGCCGTACCCTGCGGCGTCTACCGCGAGATGCCGCATGTGATGACCGGAAAGGACATCGCGGAGATCATTGCAGGTTACCGGCTTTCGGCGCGGATCTCCCGCGAAGGCGGGCTGGACGGGGTCGAGGTGCACGGGATGAGCCACGGCTACCTGCTGAACCAGTTCCTCTCGCCCGCCACGAATCACCGGACAGATGCCTATGGAGGATCGCTGGAAGACCGGATGCGGATCGTCATCGAGATCCTCGAAGCCACGCGCGAGGAGACGGGGCCCGACATGATCGTTGGCATGCGACTCAATTCGGACGACGGCCACGAGGGCGGGCTCGGCCCTGACGACTGGGCCGAGATCGCGGCGCGGTTCGAGGCGACGGGGATGATCGATTACATCTCGCTCAGCCACGGTACCTACATCAACCGGATGCTGATCTACCCGACCTCCCCCGAAAGGCACGGATTCCAGCTGGATGCAACCGCACGGGTGAAGTCGGCGCTGAAGCTGCCGGTCGTCGGCGTCGGGCGAATCACCCGCCCGGACGAGGCAGAAGGGTACCTGGCGGACGGGAAGTGCGATTTCGTCGGCATGGCGCGCGCGCTGATCTCGGATCCGCGCTGGGGCGCAAAGGCGATGTCCGGGGAGGCGAAGCGCATCCGCCCTTGCGTCGGCGCAAATTGGTGCATGTCCACGATATTTGCCCAGGCCCCGGTCGGATGCATCCACAACCCTGCGGCCGGCCGGGAACTGGAAATCGACGAGGACAACGTCGCGCCCGCCGAAACACCCCGCCGCGTCGCCGTCGTTGGCGGAGGCCCGGCCGGGCTGCGCGCGGCCTGGACCGCGGCACGGCGCGGCCATGCCGTCACCCTCCTTGAAGCGAGGGATGCGCTCGGCGGCCAGGTTCGCTTCTGGGAAAAGGCGGAGAGCCGCCGCGAACTCGTCGCGGTGGCGGACTGGCTGATCGACCGGCTGGCGGAGGAAGACGTCTGCATCCGGACCGGCATCCGCGCGGACGCAACGGTTCTGGACGGCTTCGACGCCGTGGTCGTCGCCACCGGCTCGGCGGGCCTGAAGCACGGCTGGACAATGCTCAGGCCCGAGAAATGGAACGGTCCGCCGCTGCCTGGCGCCGAGTTGCCTCACGTCTTCAGCTACACGGCGCTTCTGGAGACCGAGCCGGACATCGGCCGTCGCGCGGTGCTTTTCGACACGATGGGCGGGCGGCAGGGCGCGGTCACGGCGGAATACCTTGCCCGGCGCGGCGCGGAGGTTACGTTTGTCACCCAGCTCGGCCAGCCGTCGCCAGACCTCGCCTCCAGCCGCGACTGGGGCAAGGTTCACGGGATGCTTCGGAAACTGGGCGTCCGTTTCATGGTCGATCGGGAACTTGCGGAAATCACGGAAGAAACCGTGAGCGTTCGCGACCACTATACCGGCGAAGTCGAAACGCTGACAGGTATCGACACCGTCGCCATGGTCGTCGGCAACGAAGCCAGGGATGCGCTCTACCATGCCCTCGTCGACCGGGCCGGTCCCGATTGTCACCTGATCGGGGACGCGATGGCGCCCCGGCGCGTAAGTGACGCGATCCGCGAGGGCGAACAGGTCGCCCGTCGCCTCTGAACACAGGAAAGGACATTCCATGACCCCAGAAGGAAAGGCAGAACTCGACAAGATCCGCGAGGTTCGGGGCTACACGCTTCCGTTCCACGAGTACCTTGCCGAACTCAACCCCGAGTTGCTGCGCCGTTACGGCAACCTCGCCTCCTACACGCTCTTCGGAGATGCCGAGGGGCGGTCGCTAGACCTCAAGACCCGGTTCCTCGTTCTCGTCGGCGTGACCTCGGCGGTGAAAGGAGACCGCGAGGGCGTCGAATGGGCGGCAGTGCGGGCAATCCAGAACGGCGCAACCTGGAAAGAGGTTTACGAGGCCGCCTTCATGGCTGCACTGCCCGCCGGCATCCCGGCTTTCGAGGCCAGTTGTCGCACGTTCAAGGCGATGAAGGAGGGCGAAGCCCTGGTCGATCTTGAGGTGCCGGAGGACGATGGCGAGACGTGAACGAGACGGCGGACATTGTCATCGTCGGCGGCGGTGCGGGCGGGCTTGCCTTCGCTTGGGCGGTGGCGGAGCCGGGCTTGAAGGTCGTCGTGCTGGAGCGTGGCGGCCATGTCGACCAACGCCGCGGACCGTCGCTGGACCGCGACTGGGAACTGGCGCTTCAAACCGGCTTCAACGCCAATCCGAACCTGCGGGCGGGGCCGGCCGACTACCCGGTCGACGACAGCGCATCCCCGATCAGGCCCGCCTTTTTCAACGCGCTCGGCGGTAGCACGATCCGTTGGGGAGCGCATTTCCCGCGCTTCCGGCCCTCGGACTTCAAGCCGCGCACTCTGGACGGCGTCGGACAGGACTGGCCCCTGTCCTACGGCGATCTGGAAGGCTGGTACGACCTGAACGACCGCATGATGGGCGTGGCGGGCCTCGCGGGCGATCCCGGCAACCCTCCGCGCGCCTCGCGTCCCTGCCCGCCTTTGCCGCTTTGTCCCGCGACCGAGCGGCTGGCCAAGGGATTCGACATGATGGGCTGGCATTGGTGGCCCTCCGACGCAGCGATCCTGACCACGCCGCGCGAAGGGCGAGACGCCTGCAACAACTGCGGTCCCTGCGGGCTCGGATGCCCGCGCCATGCTCGCGCCAGCGCCGATATCGCCTACGCTGGAAGGGCCCGCGCGCGCGGCGTGGACATCCGCTGCGGCGTCACCGTGACAGGCATTGATTTCGCGGAAGGCGGCGCGCGTGTCAGGGCGCTTTCCTATCTGGACCGAGAGGGTCGGGCGGGCCGCCTGGATTGCTCCGAAGCGGTGCTCGCCTGCAACGGGTTGGGGACGGCGCGGCTTCTGCTCGCGAACCCGCAGCTTGGTCATCCGCTTCTGGGGCGTGGCCTGATGCTGCATCCGACCGCCATTGCCTCCGGCATTTTCCGCGAACCGCTGAAGAGCTACCGGGGGGCATTTGCCGCCGCCCTTGTCAGCCAGGAGTTCTACGAAACCGACACGGCGCGTGGATTCAAGCGTGGCTTCCAGATGCAGGCCCTGCGAGGCCAGGGCCCGTTGACAACCGTACAAGGCGGCTATGGCACGCGCCTGCCCTGGGGGCGGCGCCACGCGGCGGCGTTCGAAGAGTGCTTCGGACGCACGCTAAGCCTTGCGGTCACCTGCGACGACCTGCCCGAGGAGGAAAACCGGATCGAGACGGACCAACGACGCCGCGACCGGTGGGGGATGCCGGTGCCAAGAATGGTCTACCGGCTGGGCGCGAACACGCGCGCCATGCGCGACTTCGGCATTGCGCGCGCTACCGAGGCACTGCGCGCAGCAGGTGCTTGGAAGGTTGTGGTGACCGAACTCTCCCGGGGCGCCGGGTTCCACCTGATGGGCACGGCGCGGACAGGGTCCGACGCGCGGACAAGCGTGACCGACAGTGACGGACGGGTACATGGGGTGGACAACCTGACCGTCGCCGACAGCGCCCGCTTCGCCTCGGCCGCGGCCGTGAACCCGACGCCGACGCTGCAGGCGCTGGCCCTGCGTGCGGCGGACGCCATGCGACGGCGATTGGGACTCGGCGGGGTTTCGGCATGACGGCACCAAGTCTCCTCCCTGTCCTGCTCGACACGCTTCTGCCGGGCGACGGCGTCGACTGGCCGGCGGCGGGCACCCATGGGCTGGCAGGTCGAGCGCAGGAACTGGCGGCACGTGTCCCAGGCGGAGAGGAGGCTCTGGAAACCGTGCTGGCGGCTTTGCCTGCGGACTTTGCCGCCAGTCCGCCGGAGGCGCGCGAGGCTCGCCTTCGGGCCATCGAAGTCGCCGAACCGGAGGCCTTCGAAATGACCGTCACCGCGGCCTACAACGCCTATTACACCGACACGGCCATTCGCGATGTCATCGAGCGACTCACCGGGTACGAGAATCGACCGCCTCAGCCGAAAGGCTACGCGCTGCCGCCCTTCGACGAGCGCCTTCTCGACCAGGTCAAGGCACGCGGACCGATCTGGCGCCCGGTGCCGGAGGAATGACCGGCCATTCCGGCATCCTCGAGCCGCGACCCGCCGTCGGCGCCGGCGCGATGCTGATCAACACGGTACTGATCCTTGCAATGGGTGTCGCCGTGAAGACCCTCGCACACATGGACGTGGCGACACTGGAGATGCTGACCTGGCGCGCCGGCGTCATGCTGCTCCTTCTTCTGCCCTTCCTGATGAGCGCCGAGAATCGCCGGGCGGTTCGCGCCGCAGACATACGGGCCCACGTCGTTCATGCGTGCTTCGGCATCTCGACCATGGCCTGCTTCTACTTCGCGCTTCGCACCCTGCCCCTGGCCACCGTGACCTCGATCAACTTCACGACGCCGGTCTTCGGACTGTTGCTTGCGCGACTTCTCTTCGGCGAACGGGTCTCGGCGATTGGCTGGACGGCAATGGCGATCGGATTCCTCGGCACCCTGCTGATCCTGCGACCGGATAGCAGCGGCATCGGTCTTGACACCCTGGTCGTGCTGATCGGCTCGATCATCGCCGCCGCCATGAACCTGACCGTTCGGCGGATGCCGGCGCGGAGCACGAATTTCGCAGTCATCTTCTATCTCAGCCTGTTCGGAGCGGTCTTCTTTGCCGTGATCGGCAGCCCCGCGGTCGAGACGCCGACCCTGCCGGAGTTCCGGCTCTTCATGGCACTCGGACTGATCGCGCTCGGGGTCCACACCTGCATGGCATTTGCCTACCGGTTTGCGTCCTCGATGCTGATCGGCGCACTGGACTACCTGCGGATCATCTGGGCGATCCTGATCGGCTACCTGGTCTTTGCCGAACAGCCTGACTCCCTGGACGCTGCGGGCATCGCCCTCATCATCGCCAGCGGCTGGATCGTGATGCGCACGCAGTGGACACCGGGATCCACGGAGTCCGTCAAGCCAGAAGGAAACGCCTGAACCGTTCCGCCGTGGCCTGCGCGGCTTCGGGTGTGCGGGTGCCCGGCAAAACCTCCGCTTCCGCCCTTGGCAATAGCGCTCGTGCCTCGTCGAACGCAGGCCGAACCAGGTCGTTTTCGGCAAACGTGATCAGGGTCGGTTGGGTGATCTTTGGCACATGCTCGGCCATCGAGTAACGGAAAGCCGCGCGGTAGCTCTGGTGATACGTCTTGAGCGCCTTCAGGATTTCGACGTAGCGCGCATACAGGAATTCTGCATCCGGCAAGTCATGCGGAACGCGTCGCTCCGCCTCTTTCCGGTACCAGGGAAACCACAGGAACTGGTCGCGACATAACTGCCACGCCTGGAAGGCAAAGGCGCCATGCTGGTCGGGGACCATCTCTGGCGCGTAGCTCTTGAGAATCTCGTCCGCATCGTCCGGTGCATAGACGCCGAAGCCGTCGAGGATGAGCCTGTCCACGCGCTTCGGGTGCGACAACGCGATCTCGCAGGCGATGCGCGCCCCGGTATGCGTGCCGTACAGCCGAAACCGGTCCAGCCCCAGCCGATCCACCGCCCCGATCACGGCATTGGCGTAATCCGCGATGTCCGGCTGGTCGCCGGGCGGCGGCATGGAATCGCCGTTGCCCATCGTGTCGGGGGCGAAGATCCTGAAGCTCTCGGCCATCTCGGCGATCAGGGGCTCCAGTTGCCGAGACGATCCCGGCGAGGCATGCAGCATCAAGAGCTGCGGCGCGTCCTCCGCGCCCCCGCAGCGATAGTGGATCTGCCCCCGGTCGAAGTCGACGAAACCGCGCCGGATCACGCCTCTCCTCCCGCGATCCGGTTGAACTCGGGCGTCGCCGCCTCATAGGCATGGGCCACGCGCAGCACATCGGAATCCCCAAAGAGCCGCCCTGTCACCTGTATCCCCATCGGCATCCCCGCCGCCGAAATTCCGGACCGAACCGAGGCGGCGGGCACGCCCGCCACATTGGCCGGTGCCGTGATCAGCGGGGTTTCGAGGAAGTAGAAGGGCTTGATCGCGTCCGTAGGCGGCGGGTCGCCAAGGGCCGCAGGATACACCAGCACGTCGACGTCCTTCATTGCCGCCGCCGTCGCGTACGCCAATTCCCGGCGCTTCTTCTGGGCACGCACGTAGTCCTCGGCGCGAATGAAGGCTCCGAGCGTGATCCGGGCCCGTGTCAGCACCGAGACCTCAGCGGCGCGGGCGCGAAAATCGGTCCCGTGGATGGCGAAGGCCTCGGACATCATGATGGTCGAGTTGCAAACGGTGAACTCCCATATGCCCGGCAATTCGACCTCGCGGACCTCTGCGCCGAGTTCAGCCATGACCCGCAAGGCCGCCTCGGTCGCCGCGCGTTGTTCGGCGCTCACCGCCGGATCCTCGGCAAAGGCACGGACATAGCCGACGCGAACGTTCTCGAGGTCTTCGGTCAGCGCCTCGGCTGTCCTGGTCGGGCCGGTGGCGACGCTCGACGCGTCCTCCGGATCGTGGCCCGCTATGGCGTCGAGGAGCAACGCGCAGTCCTGGCTGGTACGCGCCATCGGACCCGCGTGATCGAGCGAACCAGCCAGCGGAAAGAGCCCGCGGAGGCTGACCAGCCCGTAGGTCGGCTTGATGCCCGCCACGCCGCAGAAAGTGGCCGGGATGCGGATCGACCCGCCGGTATCGGAGCCAAGTGCGCCGGGGATCATCCCCGTTGCCAATGCCACGCCGGCGCCGGACGAGGATCCGCCGGCATAGCGTGCCGGGTCCCACGGGTTCAGCGCGTGGGGAACCAGCCCGTCCTCGGACGGACCGCCGAGGCAAAGCTCGGTGCATTCGAGCTTGCCCAGCAGAACCGCTCCTGCCGCCTGCAAGCGCGCCCAGGCGGCGGCGTCCCGGTCCGGCACCCGATCCGCATGCAACCGCGAGCAGACCGTCGTGGGAATGCCGGCCGTGTCATAGGCGTCCTTCAGTGCCACCGGGATGCCGTGGAGCGGGCCACGCCGCCTTCCGCGCGCGTTCTCGACATCGGCGGTGCGCGCCATTTCGCGGGCCAGGCCGAAAGTGGAATGCACGAAGGCGCGATGGCCCGGATCGAGCCGTTCGATTCGCGCGATGTGCGCCTCCACCAGTTCGAGAGCGCTCATCTCTCCGTCGGCAAGAAGCGACGACATCTGCCGGAGCGTGGCTTCGGTCGGGTCGCCCATCAGAGCGGCTCTTCTGGATTGAAGACCGCAAGGGGCTGCGCCTCGGCCCGCTCCTTGCGCGTCTCGAGTTGCGTGAGGAGGCCGGTCAGCTTCTGATGGGCCGCGTGCAGCTGGACGGCATCGTGATCCTCCGGGTCGAGACCGATCCGGCGCATCATCGCCAGAAATTCCGCTTCGGTCATGGCACCGCCTCCGCAAGGAACGGGCGCGATCGGGCGGCCTTCCGGGCAAGCTGCCGCCAACGCATCCCAACCACTCGCTCGCTCGCCAGGAAGTCGCGGGCCTGCGCCGCGTCCGGACCGTCTAGCGAGACCAGCTTGCCCGCCGCCATTGCAGCCAGTTGAATCGCGCAGTTCTCCTCGTAGATCACCGCCGCACAGACCGCCTCGCGCACGTCGCGCCCAACGGCGACGATGCCATGATTGCGCAAGGCCAGCAGACGGGCGTCACCCAACGCAACGGCCATGCGCGCACCGATCTTCGCATCCTCGACGATGCCATCGTAGCGATCGTAGGGCCGCACGTCGCCGAGCAGCATCAAGGCGCTCTGATAGACCGGACGAAACTCCTCTCCTGCCGCCCCGAGTGCCAATGCGTGGAACCCATGGGTGTGGACCACCGCCCCGACATCGTCCCGCGCCCGGTAGATCGAGACATGGAAGGCGAGCGACGGGCTGACCCGGTCTTCGCTCCCGGTCTCCAGATCGAAGCCCGCCCTCATGATGTCGCCAGCCCGCACTTCGTCGAAGGCCATCCCGTAGCGGTGCCCAAGCAGGCCCTCGCCCGTCGGCAGCCGCGCCGTCAGATGTCCGGCGATGCCGCTGTTCTGCCCCTCTTCGTCGAGGATGTGAAAGCCGGTCAGCAGTTCGGCGCGCAGGCGGTTGACAGCATCCATGGTCCCTGGTCCTAGCCCCCCTCGCGCAACTCCGCCGCCGCCTCCGCGCAAGTGGCAACGCGGCAGACGGTACCAAGATCGGCGACGCTGGTCTCGTGCACCTCGCGCTGGAACGCGGCACAGCCGTCGCTCAGCAGCGTAATGCGGAAGTCCCGGACATGAGCGTCGCGCAGGGTCGATGCGACCCCGCCATTGGTCACGATCCCGCAGATGTACAGCGCCTCGATCCCGGCCTGTCTCAGCACCCACTCCATCCGGGTCATGAAAAATGCCGAGTAGGCGACCTTTTCCACCACGATGTCAGGCGGTTGAAGCGCACCGACGAGGCTGTTGCCCCAACTTCCCGGAGCGAAATCACCCTTGCCGAGAAACGGACGCAGCCTCTTCAGATGGGGCGAGATGAAAGGCTCGCCCCCCTTCCCGGGCACCAGCGTGAATTGCGTCGAAACCACCCAGCCGCCGCGCGCACGGATCGCCTCGGCAACCGGCAGTACGCGATCTGGCAAGGCGATGATTTCCGTGGCGGTCTGGCCGCCCCGCGCATAGGCGCCGCCCGGGTGCAGGAAATCGTTCTGCAGATCGACGATCAGCAGCGCCGTTCGTTTCGCGTCGATGCCGTCCCAGGCCATGGCCTACTCCCCCCTGATGATGAGATTGCCGAAACGGTCCACCTCGCCCCGGAGCCCCGGATCGATGAAGATCGTCGCGTCGGATTGTTCCAGCAGCGCCGGTCCCGCGATCCGTTCTCCTGGCGCCAATGCAAGCCGCTCGTACACGGGCGCTGCGTGCCAGGCGCCCTCGGCATAGAGCCGGCGTGTTCCGTTGCGGCACTCCTCGGCCGGCTTGCCGCCCTCCGCGGCGAGAACCGACATGTCCAGCGCGGGCCGCCGCCCGATGACCGCGACCCGGTGATTCATCACCCGGCGCGGAATGCCGTCCAGCAACCGACCGTAGGAAGCGCGATAAGCGGCGTCAAAGGCTCCCGCGACGCTCTCCCGGTCGATTCTGCCCGTCTCCACCGGCACGCTTACGGAATGAGTCTGGCCGACATACAGCATGTCGAACTCGATCTCGATGTCGATCACGGAGAAATTCACGCCCGAGGACCGGATCAGTTCTTCCGCCGACCGCGCCGTCCCGGCGATCTCCGTTGCAAGCGCCTCCATGTCGATTTCGTCCAGCAAGCGGTTCACCGTCCGGACCCGGTCGTGGCGCATGTCCGCGACCACGCAGCCCAGCGCCGACGTCACGCCCGGATACCGCGGCACCAGCGCGGACTGCAGCCCCACGTCCTTGATGAGTGCGCCGGTGTGAAGCGCACCGCCGCCCCCGAACGGCATGGCGGAGAACTTGCCGGGATCGTGACCGCGTTCGATGGAAACCAGCCGAATCGCCCCTGCCATCTTGGCATTGGCGACACGCAGGATCGCCTCGGCCGCGTCCTCGGTCGAAAGACCGAGAGGCTTGCCCACCTCAGCCGCGATGGCGGCACGCGCGGCCGCGATGTCCAGCACGTCCAGCTTGCCGATGGGCCGTTCGGGATTGATGCGGCCCAGAACGAGATTGGCGTCGGTCACCGTGGGTCGAGAGTTTCCGAGCCCGTAGCAGACCGGCCCGGGATCGGAACCAGCCGAGTCCGGCCCCACCTGCAGCAACCCGCTTGCATCGACCCGCGCGATCGAGCCGCCACCCGCGCCGATGGTGGTGATCTCGATCATCGGGGTACGCACCACCATGCCAAAGTCGATCGCGGTCTGTGCAGCCAGCGCCGCCTCGCCATTCGCCACGAGCGAGACGTCGAAGGAGGTCCCGCCCATGTCGCAGGTGATGATGTTCTCCAGCCCCGCCGCGGATGCTATGGCGCGTGCCGCGATCACGCCGGCGGCCGGTCCGGACAGCGCGGTCCGGACGGGATAGCGTTTGGCGACGTCGATCGACATCACGCCGCCGTTCGACTGCACGATCAGCACGTCACCGTCGAAGGCGCGCTTGGCCAGCCCGCCTTCCAGCCGGTCGAGATATGACGAGACCACAGGTTGCAGGTAGGCATTGAGCGTCGCGGTGGAGAGGCGCTCGAATTCGCGGATTTCCGGCAGGATCTCGGTCGCTGCGGTGACATACGCGTTGGGCCAGACGCTGCGCACGACCTCTACGGCGACCTTCTCATTCGTGTCGTTGGCATAGCCGTTGATGAAGAAGACGCAGACCGCCTCGCAACCCGCCTCGGACAGGAAACGGGCGCGGGCCGCGACGTCCTCCCGGTTGACCGCCTCGCGGACCGTGCCGTCGGCCAGCACCCGCTCGGCCACCTCCAGGCGATGGTTGCGCGGCACAACCGGAGTGAAGGCGCCACGCAATCCCCAGGTGGTGGGCCGGTCGCGACGGCGCATTTCAAGCACGTCGCCGAATCCCTTGGTCGTTATGATGCCCGTTGGCGCCCCCTTGCGTTCCAGGAGCGCGTTGGTTCCGACCGTGGTCCCGTGGATGACGGTCCGTATCTCGCTGAAATCGGGGACCTTCTGCCCGATCCCCTCGACGAAGCCCTGCGACTGGTCGCCCCGGGTGGAGGCCACCTTGTTGACCATCACCGTGCCCGCCGCCTCGTCCAGCATGAACACGTCCGTGAAGGTCCCGCCGACATCGACGCCGATCACGTAGGCCGCACTCACGACGTCTTCCCTTCCGTCACGTAGCCAAGCGCCAGGTCCGCCTTCCGGGCATCAGGAGAGCGCTGCGATGGATCGCCGTAGCCGCCACCGCCTGGCGTCTCCAGCCGCACGCGTTGGCCACGCGCAAGATGTATGCCCACCATCTTGGACACCATCGGCGGCGAATGATCGCCATCCTCCTGCGTGAAGGAGAATCGGTTGAGCGCGCCTGGACCGCCGCCGACCACGCCTTGCGGAGGGTGCCTGCCGCGCTCGCCGAACAGGAAAACGTCCGCGCTCTCCTCGAGAAGCTCAATTTCGTAGACCGCGCCAAGCCCGCCGCGATGCTGCCCGTCGCCGCCGCTGTCGGGACGAAGCGCCCATCGCGTAAAACAGACCGGGTACGCCGCTTCGAGGATTTCGAGCGGCGGTATCGTGGCCGTCGAAATCGGCGCGTTGCCATGGTTCAGCCCGTCGCCCGCACCATGTGCGCCGTGCCCGCCGCCGAAGAAGGAGAACATGACCCAGCGTTGCCCGTCCGCCCGATGACCCGCCAGCGACAGCGCGTTGATCGTGCCGTAGGCACAGGCCATCGCCTGCCCGGGCGCGAGCTGCGCCACCGCCTCGAAGACCACGTCGATCAGCCGCAGGATGGTCTCGGTATAGCCGCCCACGGGTTTCGGGGCCTCGACCGAGAGGATCGAGGCCGGGTCGATCCGGAACTCCACCGGCTCCAGAACGCCGGCGTTGGCGGGCACGTCGCCGAAGATGTGCTTCAGCGCCACGTAACAAGCCGCGACCGTGGTCGAACGCGAGATGTTCACCGGCCCCTGGCAGGCCGGGGAGGACCTGGAAAAGTCCATCACCATTCGGTCTCCTTCGATGGTGAGGTCCAGCGCAACTCTCAGCGGCTCGTCCTTGATCCCGTCGTTGTCGAGCCAGTCTTCGGCGGATACCGTGCCGGATGGCAGCTCCCGGATCTGTGCGCGCATCATCGTGGCAGCGCGTTCCTTCAGGGTCGCAAGCACGGTGGACGCGGTGTCGACCCCGTACTCATCCAGCAGCTGCCCGATCCGACGTTCGCCAAGCTCCAGCGCGTTTATCTGGCCGTTCAGGTCGCCATAGAGCGACATCGGCAAGCGGCTGTTTGCCGACAGAATGTCAACGATGTCCTGGCGAAACGCTCCCTGGTCGTAGAGCTTCACGGGCGGGATCAGCATGCCTTCCTGAAACGCCTCGGTCGCGGCCGGGTTGTAGTTGCCGGGCACGTTGCCGCCCACATCGTGCCAGTGCCCGACCGAGGCCAGGAAACAGAACAGCGCACCGTCGTGGAACACGGGCTTCACCAGCCGGAAATCCGAAAGGTGGGTGCCGCCGTCGTACGGGTCGTTGAAGATCCAGACATCGCCAGGGTTGATCCCGTCGCGCTCCCCCGCCTTGTCGATCACGGCCTTCACGGCGAAGGCCATGACGCCCACGAAAATCGGCAGCCCCGACTTGCCCTGGATCAGCGTCTCGCCGGTCTTCGCATCGTAGATTCCGTGGCTCGCGTCGTGCGCCTCGGCGATGATCGGGTTGAAGGCCGAACGGAACAGGGTTGCGTCCATCTCATCGGCGATCTGCTCGAACCGGCCCTTCAGGATCGCGGTAGTCACCGCGTCGACCGCCGCCATCACTTCTTGCCTTCGTATGTCTTGCCGGCCGCCAGCATCCCCGCCGTGCCGATCACCTCGTTAAGCCCCTTGAAATCGTACATCCGGTTGCGAAAGGCCGCGTTGGAGCCGTTGGCCAGCAGATTGTCATAGTATTCCACCGCCGTCGCGGCGAGTGCGCGCACGATCCCGCCGGGGAATATCACCAGATCGAAACCAAGACTCTCCAGATCGGCGGCGTCGGTCAACGGTGTCTTGCCGCCCTCGACCATGTTGGCCATCAACGGCACCCGGCCACCGAAGTTGCGGGTGATCGCCGCCATCTGCGCACGAGATTGCGGCGCTTCGACGAACAGAAGGTCCGCCCCGGCCGAAAGATACGCCTCCGCCCGGTCAATCGCCGCCTCGAAGCCCTCGACCGCGATGGCATCGGTTCGTGCAATCACCAGCGTTTCGGAACCGGCCCGCGCATCGCATGCCGCGTGCACCTTGCCGACCATTTCATCCTTCGAGATCAGCGCTTTCCCGTCCAAGTGCCCGCAACGCTTTGGCAGCGTCTGATCTTCGAACTGGACCGCGTTCGCCCCCATCCGCTCGAACACACGCATCGTGCGCTGCACGTTCAGCGCATTCCCGAAGCCATTGTCGGCATCGACGATGACGGGAAGCGAGATCCGTTCGCGGAGCACTGCGATCGTATCTGCAACCTCGTTCATCGATACAAGCCCGATGTCCGGCCGCCCGAACCGCGTATAGGCGATCGAGGCACCGGACAGATAGACGGCGCGCGCGCCCGATTGCTCGGCGATCAACCCGGTAAGTGCATCGAACACGCCCGGAGCGACAAGGATTCCGGGCGCATCGAGGAGCTCTCTCAGACTCATCTGCGGGTCTCCGCGAAACGCTGCTTCAGGTGAGATACCAGCCCGCCATCGTCAAGAAGCCGCCGGAGGTTGTCCGGGATCGGCTCCAACGCGATCTCGCTGCCGCCCACCGTCAATGCGGCCGCATCGACATCAAGCACGCAGTGGTCACCGTCGGCGATCCCGTCGATCGTCTGCGCGACCAGCACGGGCAGGCCCAGATTGATGGCGTTCCGGTAGAAGATGCCGGCAAAGGACTGCGCGACGACACCGGCAATGCCGAGGTGCTTCAGCGCCTCTGCCGCCTGCTCACGCGAGGATCCGGCACCGAAATTCCGACCTGCGACGATCACGTCCCCCTGGCAAACGCCTGCAGCGAAATCCGGCCTGACCGCTTCAAGGCAATGCGCGGCGATGGCCTCGATCCCGCTACGCATGTGCTGCCCAGGCGCGAGTTGATCGGTGTCGACATCGTCACCCAGGAGGAAGACGCGGCCCATCACGCAATCTCACGTTCGGTCAGATAGTCCCGCGGATCCACGATTTCTCCGGCGACGGCGGATGCGGCGACGGTGAACGGCGAAGCCAGCCAGACCTCGGCCGACGGATCGCCCATCCGCCCCTTGAAATTCCTTGCAGTTGACGAGATGCAGCGGCTTCCGGCCGCAAGTCGATCCGTCCCGTAGCCAGCGCAGATGCCGCATGCATTGGGGAGAAGGCGGGCCCCCGCGTCTTCGAATACGCCCATGATCCCGTCTTGCGCGGCGCGCGCCTGATCCTGCCTCGAGGCAGGGGCCACCAGAAGCGTCATGCCGGAGGCCAGTGCACGGCCCTTCAGGATCGCGGCGGCATTCTTCAGGTCGTCGTACTTTGCCCCGGTACACGCACCGATGTAAGCCAGATCGAGCGACGTCCGCGGCGCCTCGCACACCGCCATCGCGTTCGCGGGCGAATGGGGGGCGGCAACCTGCGGGGCAAGCGCCGATGCGTCAAAGACATGATGCGCCCCAAGCGCGGCCCCCGGGTCGGTTCGAAGGCTCGTCTCTTCGGTCATGTGCGCCCCTGCCGCCCTCAGGAATGCATAGGTCTTCGTGTCCGGTGCGATCAGCCCCGCCTGCGCCCCCAGTTCCGCCGCCATGTTCGAAAGCGTCATCCGTTCCTGCATCGAAAGCGCCGTGATCGCTTCGCCGACGTATTCGACCGCCTGATAGCCGCCGCCATCCATGCCGAGCCGACCGCAGAGCGCCAGCATGATGTCTTTCGCAAGCACGCCCGGACCCAACAGGCCCCTCCACTCGATCATTATGGTCTCGGGCACCTTGAGCCAGATTTCACCCGTCGCCAGAACCCCCGCCATCTCCGTCGCGCCCACACCGAACATGTACGCTCCGAAAGCCCCCCCGGTCGGCGAATGGCTGTCGCCGCCGACCACCAGCATGCCGGGCTTCAGATGCCCGCGTTCCGGCAGGACGACATGGCAAATGCCCTCGCCGTCATGGAACTCGACGCCGCGCTCAAGCGCCCAGTCGCGGGTCATCCGCAGGATGCGCGCGCCCTCGTCGGTATCGCCGGGAACGAAATGATCCGATATCAAGACAACCTTCGACGTGTCCCACAGGCCAACGCCAAGCTGACGCAGGATCGGTTCGACCCGTCGCGGCCCGCCGCTGTCATGGATCATCGCCAGATCGACATCCGCAGTCACCACTTCACCCGGGACTGCCGCTTCACGCCCGGCGGCACGGGCGATGATCTTCTGTGCGAGCGTGGCACCGCTCATGACACGAACGCCTTCGGACCCGATGCCTCGACATTGCCGTCATGATCCATGGAGATCTCGATCCGGTAGAGGTCGGGACGGTAGAGAACCCGGATGAACTCCACCGGCGTTCCTGTCTCGTCCCGCACCACGCGCTCGACCTCGATCAACGGACTGCCGACCGGAACCCCGAGAATGCCTGCAATCGGCGGATCGGCAAGCGTCGCGGTGAGAACCTGGCGCGCCTTGGCAATCCGCACGCCGGCGCGTTCAAGCAACTTGTGCAGCGGGTTGTTGCCCAGGTCCTTCCGCTTGTAGCGTCGGCCGATGTCCTCCGGTACATAAGTGACAAGATGCGAAAACGGCTCGCCGTTCTGCCGCCTGACCCGTACCGTGTGCTGCACCGTCTTGCCCGGTTCCATTTCAAGCGCGGCGGCCACCGCAACCGATGCAGGGACATAATCGAATTCCAGCACCTGCGCCGAGGTCCACCGTCCCATTGCACTTACATTCTCGCGCCAGCCGTCGATCGATGCGCTGAAGACCGGTGACAGTTGGTTGTCCAGAACGCGCGTGCCGCGTCCTTGCTCGCGTGAGACAAGTCCGGCCTGCGCGAGTTCGTTCATGGCCCGCTTGGCGGTGATCCGCGACACGCCATACTCGGCGCAAAGTTCCTTCTCGCTCGGCAGGAACTCACCGGCAGCGATCGCGCCGGAGCGGATCCGATTGGTCAGGAGCGCGACCATCTGCCGGTAGAGCGGCATGCCGACGGCACGATCAAGCGCAGTCTCCGCGCCATCGTCCCGGACATTTGAAGGCTGCTTGGTCGGCACCGAAAGAATCCTGAATCCAGATGTGGACAGAATGGTATATTGATATATCATTAGGTCAACTGAGAATAGGGCACCTTTCGGGTGGTGCGCAATTCGGGGAGCTTTTGCAGGCACATGAACGGGCGGATTTCACTCATTTCCGGAGGCGAGCGGTGAAAGCGCTGAAATTGCTGAAGTTGCTGGACGACTGGTTGGAAAAGGCCCTGTTCTACCTGTCCGGGATTCTCTTGCTGGTGATCGCGACAGCGGTCTTCTACGCCGTGACCATGCGCTACGCGTTCAACGAGCCGCCGCTTTGGGCCGACGAGGCGCCGCGCGCCTTTTTCCTTTGGATGACCTATCTGGGCATCATCGTCGCGACCAAGCGCGGCCAGAACATCCGCGTCACGCATTTCATCGACAAGATCGCGCCCCTTCCAAGGCTCGTG
Source organism: Silicimonas sp. (assembly GCA_022824315.1). GTDB lineage: Bacteria > Pseudomonadota > Alphaproteobacteria > Rhodobacterales > Rhodobacteraceae > JAJEFO01. The sequence continues at coordinate 15,525 of JAJEAC010000062.1, read as the reverse complement.
CTGGAGACCTTCATGCATGTCCTCGTGCTCATCATGCTGGTGGCGCTGGTCTGGTACAACATTCCGATCCTTCAGCTTCAAGCCGGTGGCAGCATGCTGTCGACCGGCTGGAGCTTCATCTGGCTTTATGCGCCGGTTTCCGTGGGATGCGCATTGATGTTCGTTTACCAGGCGCGGCTCACGGTACGTTCATGGGCCAACTACAAGTCGGTCACGGCTGGAGAGTGACATGCTGCTCGTATCCATGATCGCGATCCTGTTCATATTCTCGCTTCTGGGCATGGAAATCGCCTGGGCGATCGGGCTCGCCGCCTTCGGCTACCTGACCCTGTCGCAATTCACCGACAACGCGACGCCGATGGTACTCTTCGCGCAGCAGATGACCTCGGGCGTCAACTCGTTCGTTCTGCTCGCGATTCCACTCTTCATTTTCGCCGGCGAACTGATGAACGTAACCGGGGTCACGCGGCGCATCGTGAACTTCGCCGCTTCATTGGTCGGCCACATAAACGGCGGTCTTGCCAATGTGGGAGTTACCGCGAATTTCATCATGTCCGGTTGCTCCGGGTCGGCACTGGCCGATGCGGCGGCCACGGGCACGGTGCTCCTGCCGGAAATGAAGAAACGGGGGTTCAAGCCGGCTTTCTCGTCCGCGGTGATTGCCTCGGCCGCGACCGTCGGCCCCATCGTGCCGCCCTCGATCTCTTTCGTCCTGCTTGGCGCCATCGTGAACATCTCGGTCGGTCAACTGTTCCTTGGCGGCGTCATCCCGGGCGCGTTGATGTTCGTCGCCATGTTCGGCGTGACCTGGTGGATCTGCCGTCGCCGGGAATACCCGCTTGAGCAGCGGGCGACCGGACGAGAACGCGGCATTGCATTCTTCGAGGGCATAAGCGCACTGATCGCGCCGATCATCATCGTCGGTGCGATCATCTTTGGAGTTGCGACCCCGACAGAAAGTGCCGCTGTCGCGGCCTTCTACGTTCTCTTCCTCGGGCTCTTCGTGTACCGAAACCTGTCGTTCATGCAGATCCTGCACGCCGCAAGCCATGCCGCCGTTGCGACATCGATCATCATGCTGACGGTGGCAACGTCAAAGATCTTTGCCTGGCTGGCGGTCAAGGAAAACCTCGGCGTCTACCTGACCAACGGGCTGCTCTGGATCTCGGAAGACTTGTGGGTCCTGCTTCTCCTGATCAACATCATGCTGCTGATCCTGGGGATGATCATGGAAATCCTGCCGATCATGCTGATCCTCGCGCCGGTGCTGTTCCCGCTCCTGACCGATCTTGGCATCAACGAGGTGCATTTCGGCGTGGTCATGGTTCTGAACCTGATGATCGGAATGATCACGCCGCCCATCGGACTGAATCTCTTCATCATCTCCTCGATCGGCGGGGTGGGCGTCATCGACATTTTCAAGGAAGCGATACCCTATTTCCTGATCCTCGTCGGCGTCCTGCTGATCATCACCTACTTTCCGCAGATCACGCTGTTCCTTCCGTCGTTGTTCTTCGGACAATGACAACAAACTCGTCAACACAAAAGGGAGACCAGACCATGACACTTAGCAGAAGAAGCTTCACCAAGGGTGTGGGCGGGCTCGGGCTCGCCACTGCGCTCGTGGGCGTCGGCAGCCCGGCGCTTGCCGCCAAGACGCTCATCTACGGCAACGCGGGCAATATCGACAGCGCATCGAACAAGTTCGCCAAGAAGTGGCTCGACCTGGTGAGCGAACGCACCGGCGGCGAACTCCTGTTCGACATCAAGGCCGGCACCATCGGCGGCGGCAAGGACGTTCTTGACGGCACCGCGCTTGGCACCGTGCAGGTCTATAACGGCGCATACACCGGCTTGCGCGAATTTGACGTCTTCTATGCACCGTATTTCGCCCGCAACTCGAACCACGCCCAGAAGATTGCCAACGAACTGCTGTTCGAAGAGCTGAACGCGGCGGTGCAGAATCGTTATCCGAGCCTGCGCTACCTGTCGGTGGCGCGCGCCGGACCATGGAAACTGTTCACCAACCAGAAACTGGAGACCTTCGACGACCTCAAGGGCCTGAAGATCCGCGCGCCCGAGATCGAAGGCGTGATCGCAGGTCTTGAGCAGGTCGGCGCAAAACCCACGGTCATCCCGTTCAACGAGCTTTACGGCGCGCTCCAGCAGGGCGTGGTCGACGGCATGGCAACGCTCGGCAATCTGATGATCAGCCAGAAATTCTACGAGGTCGTGAAGCACTGCTACCAGAACGACTGGGGCATCGGGCTCGACAAGCAGATGATGAATCTCTCGGCCTGGAACGGGCTTGGCGAAGAAAACCAGAAGATCCTTGTGGATACGTTCAACGAGTTGGAACCGCAGGACTTCTTCCGCGCCACCGAGGAGGCGGAAATCGCCAACTTTGCGCAGTGGCGCGAGATCAACGGCGAGGATTCCACGCCGCTCCTGGACGCCTCTGCCGCGCAAAAGACGCTGGAGCCTGCGATCAAGGCGCTGGCCGATGACATTTTCGGTGAAGGTGCCTACGACCGGATCCAGTCCGTCTGATCCCATCGCCGCCCCGCCGGTCAGCCGGCGGGGCGGCCACCCAGGATGAGATCGGCGGCCTTCTCGCCGACCATGATCGCAGGCGCGGCAGTGTTCGTCGAAGGGACCGACGGGAAGATCGAGGCATCCGCGACTCTCAACCCGCGCATTCCCCGAACGCGAAGCTCAGGGTCCACGACCGAGTTTCCATCCGCCCCCATCCGGCAACTTCCCGACAGGTGATGCACCGTGCTCGCAGTCTCACGCACCCACGCTGCGATCGCATCCCGCGTCTTCGCCTCCGGCCCCGGCTGCAGTTCCGCGCCCCGGTAGCGGTCGAAGGGCTTCTGTGCAAAAACCTCGCGCAGAAGCCCAACCGCATCAACGAGCGTTTCGAGGTCGCGCAGATCGGAGAGGTAGTTCAGGCGGATATCGGGCGGCGCAGACGGATCCGCCGACGCAAGCCGTACCGCCCCCCGGCTATAGGGACGCATCACCGAAGCGTTGGCCATGAACCCCGGCCCCGCGTTCGCGGGTATCGAAAACGGGTTGAACCGGACCGTTGCGCTCGTAAGCGCGGGCAGGAAATGGCTCTGGATGTTCGGCAGATCGGCGCCCGGTCCACGCAGATAGGCCCCGGCCTCCAGGGGGAATACGTTCATCGGACCGGCCCCAAACAGCCATGCGCGCAGGAACGCCACTGCGGCACGGTCGATGCGGGTAAGTCCGTGAAGCGTCGCATCCTCTTTCGCCGCGTGAGAAACACGCACCAGCACATGGTCGTGCAGGTTCTCTCCCACCTCTCGCAGATCCGCAACTGGCTGGATCCCAAGTGGTTCAAGCACTTCGGCCGGCCCGACCCCCGAGCGCTGCAACAGCAAGGGCGAACCGATGGCTCCCGCCGACAGGATCACCTCGCCTTCGGTTTCGACTGTCTCTTCGCCCTTGCCCGAGGTCAGGACGACGCCCGCAGCGCGCCCGTGCTCGATCACCAACCGCTGCACTTCGACTCCGGTGCGGACGGTCAGGTTGTTCCGGCCCCGGGTCCCGGCGAGAAAGGCCCGCGCCGTGGATTCGCGCCGACCGTCGCGAATGGTGAAATGGTAATATCCGAATCCCTCCGGCGTCCCCGAGTTGAAGTCGGGACAGGCAGGGTGACCCGCGGCAATCCCCGCCTCGACGAAGGATGCTGCAAGCGGGCTCACCGGCCGTGCACGCCGCGAAACGGTGAGAGACCCGTCCGTGCCGTGATCCGCGCCCGCCTTTCCCGGCCCCCGAAACCTCTCGGAACGAAGAAACAGCGGCTTCACGGCCTCCCAGGACCAGCCCGGCATGCCCTGCTGCGCCCAAAGATCATAGTCGCTTGGCAGACCTCGCACATAGACCATGCCGTTGATCGCGGTCGACCCCCCGAGAGCACGGCCCCGCGGCAAGTCGACCGAGCGAGCCCCCAGCCCCGGCTCCGGACCGGTCGCATAGCGCCAGACATGCGCGCGCCCGTTCATCAGGATCGCCGTCATCATCGGCACCGACAGCGACGGGCTTCTCCCCTTGCCGCCTGCCTCGATCAACAGAACGTTGAAATCGGCATTCTCCGAGAGCCGCGTGGCCAGGACACAGCCCGCCGCGCCCGCACCGACCACGATGTGGGTCCAGCCCCGCCGTTTCACGACTTGCCGGAGGCTTCGTCGAACCCGCCCTGCCCGGTCATCTCGGCCCATGCGCGAAATGGTGCGGAGGCCTGAACCTTGCCTGAGACGATCAACTCGCGCCAGACGTCGCAGGCATCGACGAAATTCGGCACGCCGCCAGGAAACATTGCAAGCGCCAGGCCTTCCGCAATCGCGGTTTCCTCCGCGTCCTCGTCGTAGGCCCCCTTGATATGCTCGCTCACCCAATCCCAGCGCCGGTGGCACTGATGCGCCGCAGCCATGCCGATCTCGACGATCCATGGCTCGGTTCCATGCCGCGCACGCACAGTCTCCAGTCCATCGCGGTACGAGTCGACCGCGTCGTACCCGTCGAGATGCGGTCCCCAATGGCGGGCGACGAACGTGTGCCTGTCCGCCCCGTCAGCCCAAGCGGCGAAGGCAAGCGCCGCGGCGACTTCCGCATCTCCGCCCCCACCCGTCCGCAACCTGTCGATATGGTGGGTCGCAATCGCCTCGCCGGTCGAGACGAGGATGATCAGCCATACAATCTCCTTCTGGTACAAGGTCAGGGTCCGGTCTTGCAGCGTCAGCGCCGTGTAAGTCGCGTCATAGGCAGTCAACAACTCCGGTGATGCCACCGCCATCAACCCGTGGTGAGGCAACAGGTAGCCACGCTTCGCCCTGAGATCCGTCAATAGCTCGGCCACATCCTCAGCCGTTCCTGGTGTACTGGTCATGCCACCTCCCTCGTTGCGAGGAGCATATGTCCATCGGGCGTCCGCGCAAGGGTTGCGCATTGTGACGGTGCGCAATTCGTCTAGGATGCGCAAAACGGGGGGAACCATGGCTGCACTGACCGGAAAGGCCGCCATTGTCACCGGGGCGGCCCGTGGCATCGGCGCGGCCATCGCGGCACGTTTTGCCGCCGAAGGCGCGCGCGTTGCCGTCTTCGACCTGAACCCGCCAAAGCCGCCCGAAAACGGGCTTTCGGCCCGGGTCGACGTCGCCGACGAGATTTCGGTTGGCAGGGAGGTGAACAGGGCGGCGGCGACATTCGGTCGGCTCGACCTCCTCGTGAACTGCGCCGCCGCTGACGGCATTCGGGGACCGGTGACAGAAATGACGCTTGCCGACTGGAACCGCGCGCTGGCCGTGAACCTGACTGGCACCTTCCTGACGAGCCGCACCGCGATTCCGCATATGGCGACGTCCGGCGGCGGCTCCATCGTCAACATCGCCTCGCAGCTCGGGTCCGTCGCGGTGCCTGCGAACCCGGTCTACTGCGCCTCGAAGGGCGGCCTGATCCAACTCACGCGCGCGATGGCGCTCGACCATGCCGAGGCGGGCATCCGGGTCAACGCGCTTTCGCCGGGTGCGGTCCTGACCGAACGGCTGGTCGGCGTCTACGGCTCGGAAGAGGCGGTCCGCGCCGAACTCACGCCCAAGTACCCGCTGGGGCGGATCGGCATGCCCGATGATTTGGCGGGCGCGGCGGTCTTTCTCGCCTCCGACGAGTCGCGCTTCATGACCGGCGCGGACCTGGTCGTGGATGGAGGATATTCGGCGCAATGACCCCGGAAGAGACGGTTCGCGCATTCATCGCGGCACTGGAAGCCCGTGATCTCCAGGCGGCGAAGACACTCCTGCACTCCGAGGTCGAAATGGTCTTTCCGGGCGGCGCGACGTTCCACCGACTCGAACAGTTGATCGACTGGGCCCGCCCACGCTATCGCCGGGTCGCAAAGCAGATCGAGCGGATCGACGTGGCCGGCGAAACGGCCTTCGCCCACGGCACGCTCCATGGCCAGTGGCCGGACGGCACGGCTTTCGGCGGCATCCGTTTCGGCGACTGGTTCGAGTTCGAAGACGGGTTGATCCGGCGGCAGAAGGTCTGGAACGATCTCGCGGAGGTTCGCCTAAAGGCCAACGCGGACTCGAAAACGCCCTGACCAGGCGGAGCCGGTCACCCAGGGGGCGAAGCCGTCCGCCGTGGGCGCCTCGCCTCGAATGGCCAGAAGAGAACGCCAAACCAGGCAAAGGTTGGGCGAGATCACCGGCAATGGCTTGGTGCCGGTCCGCAGGATCGCCGGCAGGGTTGGCAGGCCCGTGCCAAGCATCGCGATGGCCTCCAGACCGTCCGCTCCAATCGCCTCCAGCGCACGTCCGGACGCATCGCCGCCCAATGAATAGATCGGGTGAAAGGCCTCATCGTCGCTGGCAATTCTCTCGACCCGAACGATGGTCAGCCCGCGCTTCTCCCAGTATTTCAACGCATTCTCGTGCAAGGGGTCGCCATATGGCGAGACGATGCCGATGCGCCGGGCGCCCAGGGCTTCGAGCGCGTCGCAAAGCGCATTGGCCGCCGTGACGACGGGATAGCCGCGACCCGCCTCAATTTCCGCCAGATGCCGGTCCTCTTCTACTGGATCGACGAGATAAGCCGCGCCAGTACAGGCGAATGCCACCGCGCCCACTGGCGCATTCGCGAATTGGTCCAGCGAACGCTCCATCGACTCGACATAATCGATCAGCCGTTCGTCGATGGTTGGTCTGGCGCTGGTCAGTCGCGCGGCGATCATTCCGGTTCCAGGCGGCAGCAGGATGCCGAATTCCGGTTCCACCGTGGTGTTCGCCTGAGGGGTGAGGACTCCCAAGAGCCCGTCCGGCGCGTACTCTAGTGCCTTCGTCATGCCGATCTCCTGTGCCGCGGCCCACCCTAGCCCGCGACCTGCACGCTCCGCCAGATGTCGGTTCGTGACAGAGCGTGGTCAGGCGAAGCCGCTTTCCGAACACGCGGACGGGGAGGACATCTCAACACGCCCCCAAGCACGACCTTCCGCACCCGCCTGCCATCGTGGTGCCCGTCGATGGTACCGGCTCCGACTGGAAGACCCTGACCACCGCCGACGTCTTCGACGGAAAGCGCGTCTTGCCTTTGGTTTCACCTGGGGACTTTGCACCGGCCTGTCCAGACGTAGTCTCCGGGAGCATACGCCATCTTGCGACGGCTCCATCGCTCGGAACGTGGACCAGATCACCCGTCTCGCGATCACCCATGCCGTTGTGATGAACCGAAGGACGAAGTCCACGGAATGTCGAGATGGTCTTCATGCCGCTCGACGGCAAGTGTCGCGCTCAGGTGCAAGGTGGGAATGCCGACAGACAGCACGTCGAGCGGCACAGGCTCTCGAAGCGGACGCTGCACGATGCTTCCGGATGATCAGCGATCATCACGCCATCGCCCGAACCCGGCTTGCAAGTGCAACAGAAGGCCAACCGGTTCGAGGCATCCAGCGTCGAGTGCATGCTCGAACTTGCACGGAGTTCCCGCACAATCTCTCAGAACTGATCCCCGCTGGAGATTTCCGCCCCGGATTCTGCATCGCGGAGCGACAGCCGAACGCAGACCTTGCCCATCCCTCCAAAGTCCACGCCGGTGTCGAAACAGTCGAAGGCCTGCCAGCCGCCGCTGATCGGGTGCAACCCCTCAGAGGCACGGTCCGCCGCCATCAAGAGCGCTGGCTGCAGGCGCGCCAGAATGCCCAGACAGAGGTTTGCCGTGGATTTTTCGGGCAGCACGCGCCCCTTGAGGTCGAACGCATAGGTCTGGCCAACACGAATGAAATTGGCGCAGTGCTCGGCTCGCGTCACGGTGGCGAGGATTTCGACGCGTTCGGCAAATGCGGGGTACTTTGGCGCCCGCCTCCGTTCCAGATCGGCACTCATGCCCTCTCCTCCGAAATATCGAGCACGGGGTCGGTTACCGGCTCATGCGTGTCGGCCCGCCGCAAATGCACCTTCACGATGGCCTTGGATGCCCCGTCATCATCGCGCGTGTCCAAACATTCGTAGTGATTCCAGATCCGCGTCAGCGGATTGAGGCCTTCGGACGCGCGGTCGAAGCTCATGTAGAAGACAGCCAAGGCCGGGCTCAGCAAATGCAAGCAAAGCGGCATATCGGACTTCTCGGGCTTGATCCGGTGGCGCATGTCGAAAACGGCGATCTGACCAGGCTGAACGCCGCAAGTGCATCCCTCGTTTCGGATGACTTCCGCGACGACTTCGTAGTCGTCAAGCCATGTGACCCCCAGCCTTCGCCGCGCGGAAAGCAGGTTTTTAACCTCGGGCGAAAGGCGTTCGAAATCCTCGTCGCCAAGATCAAGAGCCCGCGAAAGAGGCTCCCGGAGCTCCTCCAGGCGGTCGTCCTTCAGGTGGTCGCGCGGATAGTGGCGCGTGGAACTCCCCGCCATTTCTGATCCTCCCCGGGTCAGCAGCATCGCAGGCGGATACGATGAAGGACCGGCACCGTTCGTGCAAGTCGCAAGCCGTTCGCCCCCGCCACCGGTTGTTTCCGTGTGCTTCGTGGGTCAGTATGGATGTCAAACACGGGAGGAAACACCGGTGAAGAACCCCGATTGGGTCGATCAAGGCCCCCCGGAGACGCCGCTGCCTGAGCAAACGTTCTTCGAAGACCCGGCCATCGACCGAGCGTTCGCCGTCACAATGGCGCTGGCGACGGAGGTCTGGGTTCTCAAGGATCGGGTCATGGCCCTTGAGGCCGCACTGGCCAGATCGGGTGTGGTCGATTCCGCAATGCTCGCGGACGAGCCAGACAACGACGAGCGCGCCGCGCATGAGAGCCAACGCCAGGCCTTTGTCGCCGGCCTGCTGGACAGCCTGACCGGGCGGCAGGCATCGGCAGGAGCGCCGGAAATGGAGAGCTGAGATGGACGACCGCAGTTTCGTCGCCGCCCAAGACGTGATCCTGGACATGAAGAAATACTGGACGACACGGCTCTACCCCGCGCTGAAGGCGGAATATGCCGAACGTGCCGCAGCGGTTGGCGAATCCCCGCAGACCCGCCAGCAGGTGACGGAACTGCTGGGCAGCACGACCAGTTACCGCTACTTCGCGTGGATGGAGCGTCATCTTCAGCGGATGAAATACTCCGGCCGCTACGGGCTCGTTCCCTACCACCACGAACGCGCCGCCGACCTTCGCAACACCTTGCCGGACATGTCGGGCGAATCGCGGCTGGAACTCGATCCGGACTTCAAGAACCCGGTCTATTACGAGACCGTCGATGTCCATCAGCACCCAGGCGGCGTTTGGAGCGAACCGACGGCCGGGTTCGTCTACGAGCGCGGCGCACGGTCCACCACGCCAATGCTTGGAGCGCGTCACCGCGACCTTCATGGCCGGCTGACCGACCGGGCAATTCGGGATGGCATCCCCGATCGCTTGCTCGACATGGGCTGCGGCTTCGGCAAGTCGACTCGGCCCTTCTACGAAGAATTGCGCGACACCCAGGTGGACGCGGTGGACCTTGCCGCCCCCTGCCTCGAACTCGCAGCCGCCGATGCCGCTGCGACGCAGGCGGAAAACGTGCGTTTCCGCCAGATGAACGCATATGAAACCGACTACGATCCCGAAAGCTTCGATGTGGTGACCTCGACTATGCTATTGCACGAAATGCCACCCGAAGAGATCGGAAGGACGTTCGACGAATGCGCCCGCGTTCTCAAACCCGGCGGCCGAATGGTGCACCTTGACTTCTATATCCTGCCCGACGCTTTCGCCGAGTTCATCCACTACGGCCACAGCCAGCGCAACAACGAGCCTTTCATGGTCCCGCTCGTCGAGATGGATGTGAAGGCGGAACTGGAAACCCGCGGATTCACCAATATCTCCATCGAGCCCTTCCAGGAAGCCGACGGAGTCGATGTCGAAAACAGCCCCTTTTGGCGCTTCCCCTGGACCATCATTGCGGCGGACCGTCCCTAGACTGACCGCTCCCGGCCTGCCTGTGCATCGCGCGAAGAGCCAACGGCAAGCTGGCCGTCGGAGGAATTGCCAGTCCCAAGAGTGACGCAGTCAAAGGAACTTATATACTCGCATGAGAGAATCACCAGGGACTCCAGCGCGGTGACGGGCACGGACACCCCTACACATCACCGAAAAAGGAAACGGCAAAAGATGCACGGACCTCGAGACCCCGAATTCCTCCCCGTCCTGACGGAAGGGGTATCCTGCGGGGCGGACAGATGAACAAGGATCCCTCCGTAAACGTCCTCGGCGACCCGCTGGAGCCTTGCTCGATCGATCCCGTCACCGGGTTTTTCCGGGACGGATGCTGCAACACATGTCGCGAGGATCAGGGAAGTCACACGGTTTGCGCGATCATGACCGCAGAGTTCCTGGCCTATTCCAAGTATGTCGGCAACGACCTGTCGACGCCGCGCCCGGAATTCCGGTTCTCCGGACTGAAACCGGGAGATGCATGGTGTCTCTGCGCTGGACGCTTCCTGCAGGCAGCGGACGAAGGTGCCGGTCCGCAAGTGCGGCTTGCGTCTACGCATCGCAAGGCGCTGGACATCGTACCGCTGGAAATCCTGGCGGAGCACGCCACGGACGAATGACCGGGCCGGTCAAAACGGCAGCTTCAATTTCGGGAACCTGGCGCATGGCCGCATCACGACGGACCACGCCCCTTCTTTCATGCCGGCGCGAACCGGCGAACAGGGCTATTGCAGCTTTGCCTCGACGGTCGCGATCGCCTCGTCAATCATTTCGCCGGCCCGTTCGGCACTCATCCCCTCGGCAAGTACCTGGCCCGCCGCGGCGACCGCAATCTTGACGGCCTCCTCGCGCACCTGCTTGACCGCACGTTGCTCGGCGGAGGCAATCTGGTCCCGCGCGGCCTGGATCCGCCTCTCGATCGCGAGAGCAAGGTCCTTCCTGGCCTGCTCCGTGGCTTCCTCGGCACTTTCCCTCGCAGCAGCAATGATGCGCTCGGCGTGGTCTCCGACTTCGCGCTGCTTGCTTTCGAATTCCGCAAGGATCGATTCCGCTTCCTCCCGGAGTGCGCGGGCCTCGTCCAGTTCGGCCTGAATGCCGGCTGCCCGCTTGTCGAGAAGCCCGACGACCAAGGACGGCACCTTGAAGTAGACGAGCACGCCAATGAACAGAAGGAACGCGAGCGTGACGATGAAGTCCGTGTTCGACAGCTTGTAGAAGTCGAGCGAGAACGGGTTCTTCGAAGCGGCAACGGCGGGCGTCGCCGGAAGAAGGGCAAGCAGGGAAAGCACTCTCGTCATTGCCCTATCCCTTCATCTGAGCGGCCACCGCCGCGTCAATTGCCGCGCCGTCGACCTTGACGCCCAACGCAGCCACGACGTCACCTGCCGCGCTGCGCGCAACGTCGCGAACGGCCTCCGCCGCACTCTTGCGAATCTCGTTGATGCGAACTTCGCTCTTGGCAGCCTTGGCGGCAATTTCGACATCGGCCCTTTCAATTGCCGCATCGACCTCGGCCTGCATTTCGGCCTTGGCCTCGGCAGCGATCCGGCCCGCCTCGGCCCGGGCTTCGGCAAGGGCCCTTTCATACGCCTCCTCGGCGTTGGCTGCCTTCTGCTTCAGTTCCTCCGCGGTCGCGATGTCGCTCGTGATCGCACCCTGTCGGGCAGCGAGCACTTCGGCGATCCTGGGCAATGCCACGCGGGACAGGACGAGATAGATCACCACAAGCGTGACCACGAGCCAGAAGACCTGGTTCGGGAACGTGGAGAAGTCGAGCTGCGGCATGCCGACCGAACTCTCGGCGGCACCATTTGCAGCGTCTGCGGCCTCTGTCGCCATGGCCAGCCTCCTCAAACCTTGTTGTCAACTCCCGGACGACTCTCGCGAGCATCCGGTGCGAAAGGATGTCGAGGAGTCCTAGACGGCGAACATCAGCAGCAGTGCGACGAGGAACGAGAAGATCCCGAGAGCCTCCGAAAACGCGATGCCGATGAACATCGTTGCCATCTGTCCGGGAGCCGCCGACGGGTTGCGCAGCGCGCCGGAAAGATAGTTTCCAACGACATGGCCCACACCAACCGCGGCCCCGCCCATGCCCGTACAGGCCAGGCCGGCGCCAATATAGGCTCCCATTTGTACGACGTCACCTTCCATTTGTACTCTCCTTGCGTTGGAAGTGTTTCCTGTGGCGGTCGACCCGCCGTTGACTCAGTGATGCGGATGCAGCGCGTCCCTCAGATAGACACATGTGAGGATGGCAAACACGTACGCCTGGATGAACGATACGAGCGTCTCGAGCGCATAGATTGCCGTGATCGCGAGAACCGACAGCGGAGAGATCGCGGCAATGGCGGCAAAGGTCGCGAAGACCTTGATCACCGCATGGCCGGCCATCATGTTGCCCGCAAGCCGGATCGAGTGGCTGACCGGCCGCACGAAGTAGCTGATGACCTCGATGACCGCGAGGATCGGGCGCAGCACGAGCGGCGCAGCCTGGATCCAGAAGAGCCCGAAGAAACCCGCGCCGTTCTTGACGAACCCGATGACGGTGACCGTCAGGAAGACCACGATTGCCATGACGGCCGTGACCGCGATGTGGCTGGTCGTCGTGAATGACAGCGGCAAGAGACCCAGAAAGTTCGAGAACACGATGAACATGAACAGGGTCATTATGTAGGGGAAATAGCGAAGCCCGTCCTTGCCCACGACATCCTCTACCATCCTGTAGACGAAGCCGTAGGCGAGTTCCGCAATCGACTGGGTCCGCGTCGGCACCAGCGCCCGACCCCGCGTGCCCAGAACAAGGAGCGCCACAACGCAAAGGACGGCGAGCGCCATCCAGAACGTCACGTTGGTGATCGTGACGATGCCAACCGGCCCGTCGCCAAAGAGCGGCTTGACGATGAACTGGTCCATTGGATGGAATGCCAGTCCGCCTTCCTCTCCGTGTGTCTCGGTCGCCACGTCAGTTCCCCTGCTTGTCGTCCCCGGACGTGTCCGGCGGCTGAATTTCCTTGGCCGTGTGCATCATGGTCTTGATGCCCGCGGCGAACCCCAAGAGCGTGAAGACGATCATCAGCCACGGCGCCGTGCCGAATACGGCGTCTAGCCCGAAGCCGATCCCGAAACCGATCCCCAGCCCCACGACCAGTTCGAGAACCATGCGCCAGGCCACATGGGCCTGGGAATAGTGCTCGTCCTGGTGGCGTTTCGGCGCATTCCCGTCGCGCCTTTCCGCGAGCTTCGCGTCCAGCGCCTCAAGCCGGGCCTTCCGATCCTTGTCGGTTGCGGCCATGCCAAAAACACCCCGTGAGAGTTCCTGCGCTGTCTAGGAAGGGAGCCAAGACGAGTCAAGCGTCGGGGAGCCGCAGGCGAGGGGTCTGCAACCGTCTGATTCACAACGATTAACGACGGCAGCCGGTGGCTCGCCGGATTCGTCCGCATAACGGGCATATTCAACCTTCCGGTTGACGATCCGATGGTTTGCACGGCAGATGCAGCCATGAAACCGGCACTTGACGCCATATTTCAAGCGCTTGCAGACCCCACGCGTCGTCAGATCCTCACCATGCTTCTCGAGGACGACATGGCGGTCACGGACGTCGCGGAGCCCTTTGACATGTCGCTGGCCGCAATCTCCAAGCATCTCCGCGTGCTGGTCCACGCCGGATTGATCAGCCAGGAAAGGCGCGGCCGGGTCGTCTGGTGCCAGCTTGAGCCGCAGGCCCTCAAGGACGCCAGCGTCTGGATGCAGGGCTTTGGCCAGTTCGAACCGGTCGACCTGGATGCCTTCGAGGCGTTCCTGGAGCGTGAACTGGCACGGGATTGATGCGTTCTTGCCCTGCGAGGCCAGGACTCCGGTCATTTCAAGTCGCCGAATTCGATGCGGTGTTGATGGCGCGCAACAGTTCCCGTCTCTCGGGCCGACGCGCTCTGCAGGCAGCCGCGAAGTCGCAGTCGCTGCGTTGCGGCTCGCTGATCACCTCCGATTTCGTGGGAATGCACGGGTCCTGACAAGCGTTGTTGCCAAGTGGCCCCTCTGCGGACGCAAACGGGTTGCCAGTTCCCGACATTCGTCCATTTCCGCAGCCTCGGATTCCGCAGGTGACGCGAATTTCTCACCGTGGTATCATGTATCCATGCGAAATTCTTGGGGTTTCGAGCTCGACACGTCCGTTGCCCGGTTGATGTACCGGGACGACCACGCATGGACGGAAGTCGCCAGGGAGCGGATCGAAGGCCCGAATTTCGCAGGACGCCTGAAGGCAATGGTGGCGCTGATCGAGGATGACGCGGCAACAGATCTGTTTCTTCCTCGCAGCCAGATCGTGTACGCGGATGTCCAGATTGATCCCGACAATGCGACGCGGCAGGAGCTTGAACGCGCTCTGGGCGAGCATATGCCGCACCAGATCGGCAAACTGGATCTCGACTGGGAAGTGACGGTACATGGCACCGTGCGGGTCGCGGCAATTTCGCTGGAGACACTGAGACAAACCCTGGTCTTTGCTTCGGCGCTCGGTATCCGTGTCGGCAAGCTCTCCACGTTCGCTGGCCCGGCCGACTTTCCTCGCTCCCCCAACTTCTGCGGTCGTGGCGCGGACGTTCCGCTTTCATCCTTGATCGACAGTGTCTCGGACGACAAGGCACGCAAGATCCCCGGTGCAGGGATTGGCAACCTCCTGATGCCCTTGCTGGGTGCGGTTGGCCATTGGATCCCGCAGCGCCTTCGAGCCGGAGCGATGTTCGCCGTCGCATTCGCCGCCGCCCTGGGAATTGCAGCCCTTGCATGGACAGCCTTGCCGCCTGAGTTCAGGATGTCCGAACAGCCATTGGACGAACGCCCCGAAAGCGGGCTGGCCTCGGGAACACCGCTGGCCTCGGGAACACCGCTGGCCTCAGGAACACCGCTGGCCGAACCGGACTTGGCCGCGTCGGCGCCAGAGAGCGCGGGCGCGACGATCGACCTCTTGCGGCAACAATCGCCGGTCGTCCATGCCGACGCGCGGCAGCTCGCTGGCGGGTGGCGTCGAGGCAAACTTCAGGCACCCGCCGACGACGTCAGCATCACCCCGGCGCCCGTGACCAAGGCCTTGGCCTTGACGCAGCCGCATTTCCCGCCCTTGCCGCAAGTCGAGCACGACGCGCCGGAGCGCGTGGATACGGCGAATGGTCTCTTGCTTAATCAGCCGCCGGTCGTCCACCCCGACGCACGGCAGCTCTCGGACCTGTGGCGTCGGAACGAACTTCGGACGCCCGACGACGACACCGGCATCACCGCCACGCCGCTGCCGACGACATTGGTGCTGACGCAGCCGCATGTCACGCAATTGCCGCAAGCCGAGCATGAACCGCCGGAGCGCGTGGACACGGCGAACGGTCTCCTGCTGCAACAGCCGCCTGTCACCCACGCCGACGCACGGCAGCTCTCGGACCTGTGGCGTCGGAGCGAACTTCAGGCGCCCGACGATGACACCGGCTTCGCCGTCGCACCCTTGCCTCCGGCATTGGCCTTGTCGCATCCGAAATTTCCGCCCTCGCCGC
>JAJEAC010000169.1 GCA_022824315.1 Silicimonas sp. | reverse complement strand
CTCGTGCACGGTCGTCTTGCAACGTTTCCACCGTGAGCGCAGCGCCAGAATCGAGCCATGTGACTTTCGCATGTGATTCCGATACTTGTCCACAGCTGCCGCAGGCTCGTGGAAAATTCTGACGGCTTGCGCTTGAACGGTGGTGTCGCTGCCGGATACCGTGCGGGAACACCGTCCGTTAGCGGGACGGCGGCTGGTGGCGGCGAAGGACAGAGGAACCCGTTCGGAGGATTGAAATCGCGCAGGGATGCTCTAGGGAGGAGAGCTGTCACGATTGCCGGGCCCCTAGTCTGGATCGTTGCACCGTTCGCACTGACCATTGACATGACCGGCACTGTCTCCGCATTCAAAGGGGTCTGCGTCGGCAACCGGGAACTGAAATGAGGTTGCGCATGGCGTGGTTCAAAAGTGCCGCTCGGACTTGAGTCGCAAATGGAGAACTTGACGATGATTCTGATGGGGGTTCTAGATGCCGGCGCGGGCGCTTGGTGGATGTGAGGAACGTCATGCGCAAGTTCGCCCAAGCTCTCTTCCCTTTGAGCCTCACCTTGCTCGGATTCGCGCCGACAAACGCCATGGAGGCCATCCCGTTCGATGGCAGTTGGACGGAGCAAGGCTTTTTTCGTCTCCTTTCGAACGAGTATGCCCAGCGGGGAAGGCAGTTGGATGTTGTCTCCGACGGAGCAGTCTCGCTGTTGTGGCGTCCGGTCGGAAAGGCGAGCCGGTCCGCGAGCTCTGCGGGCTGGACTTGGAGCGTGGGCGAGGGTGTGTCTGCAACAGATCTGACAATCAAGGGCGGCGATGATCGCAACCTTGCGCTGTATTTTGTCTTTGTAGATCGCGACCGCGCCGCCGCGCTGGAAGGGAAAGGCGCACGCCGGATCCTGAACGAGGAAAGCGCTCGGGCGCTGATCTACGTTTGGGGCGGGGCGCATCAAGTCGGTGCGGTTTTTGCGAGCCCTTATTCGCCGCGGTTGCGCATGAAGATCCTGCGTTCGGCGGAGACCGGACAATTCCGAGAGAGAGTTGATTTCTTGCGTGACTTTCGCTTTGCCTTCAGCCGCGAACCAGGCGCTTTGATCGGCGTTGCCGTCTTGGCGGACAGCGATGATACGAATGGTCGGATCGTGGCGTCTATTTCTGACCTGCATCTCGAGTAAAGGCGTTACTCCAAGGCGACTATACGTGTCGATGCAGTATCGATCGCGGCGGAGGAGCGTCTCGCTCGCGTAGCGGCACTTTCGTCTGATCCGCATTTGCGTCGAACACCGGAGGACGGCTTGGTGATTGTGGCCAGTTTTCGTGTGCGCTATGTGTCCGATGCGACGTCGCAGAGGAGCAAATTTGGCGATTTCGGGAAAAATTCCAACATAGCAGAAGTCGCCGTCAACGGTTTGAAGATACACGGGAAAATGAAAACAAGCCAACACACCAAACTTTCCGTTGCGCCGATGATGGATTGGACAGATCGCCATTGCCGGTATCTTCATCGGCTCATGTCGCGCCGTGTCCTGCTCTATACCGAAATGGTGACGTCCGCCGCATTGGTTCGCGGCAATGCCAGGCATCTCATTGCCTTCGACGATGCCGAACATCCGCTGGCACTTCAACTTGGCGGCTCGGATCCGTTCGAATTGGCCGAAGCCGCACGGATTGCCGCGGATGACGGCTATGACGAGGTCAACCTGAACGTCGGCTGTCCTTCCGAAAGAGTGCAATCGGGAACGTTTGGCGCCGTGCTCATGAAGAGACCTGATCTGGTGGCTGAATGCTTGGCGGCCATGCGGTCTGCTGTCACGATGCCAGTCACGGTCAAGTGCCGCATTGGTGTCGATGATCAGGATCCCGACGTCGTGCTGCCGGATTTTCTGCAGCGCGTCAGGGATGTTGGCGTGACGACCGTGGCGATACACGCGCGCAAGGCTTGGCTACAGGGGCTCAGCCCGAAAGAAAATCGCGAAGTCCCGCCCTTGGACCATGACTTCGTCTGCGCCATGAAGGACCGGTTTCCGGACCTCCGGATCATCTTGAACGGCGGAATCACCTCCCTGGATCAGGCACATGCCCTGCTGGACAGGGGCGTCGACGGCATCATGGTCGGACGGGCCGCCTACCAGTCGCCATGGCGTATCCTTGGCACGGCTGATCGCGACGTTTTCGGAGAGAAACCGCCATTCTCGTCGCCCGACGAAGTGGTTCGCGCCATGTGCCCGTACATTGAACGTCACCTCGGCAACGGCGGTCGCCTCCATGCCGTGACGCGGCACATGCTCGGGCTCTTCGCAGGGCGTGCGGGCGCACGACGCTGGCGCCGCGCTCTTTCCGAACGTGTCCGTGGAGACGGGGCGGGGGTCGAAGTTGTGCTGGATGCTCTTGGTGCGGTCGCGCAGTCTGCTGGAGCCGGAGTGACGCACTTCGGAAAGGCGGCCTGACCCGAACCCTGCGGGTTCGGTCTTGAGATCGGATTCCTGAAATCGGCCGCGGCACGGTTCTGCGTAGAAGGAAACGCGCGGGAAGTTCCGTCGGCAATGACAAGTCGTTCCATTCAAGCGTTTCGTGCATCTGATCTCGCCTTGAAGTTCCCATGAGCGTGGAGGTGCTCCTCGGGCCTAGGTAAAGAACTGCAGTGCGACTTCTTGGGGCGAGCAGATTCATGCTCGGTGACCAGGATCTTGTTCCAGCGGATCGGTCCCAGAGGTGCCTCGCCAGCTGGGCTGTGGTTGATCTTCAGAATCCGGTTCGAGCCGTTCGCGAGATAGGACGGCCTTGCCGCCGCTCAGCCGATGCATTCGAGGCAAGATCGACTTGCGCGTACGCTCGGCGACCCTCAGTTTTACCTGCTTGATCCCGGATGGCGCAAAGCTGATTGAATCTCCGGCATTGATCGACTTCAATGAGCGAGTCTCGATGGCGCACTCCCGCAATTCAGGTATGCGCCCACACTTGAGCGAAACATGGAGAAATATGATGCTTGCAATTCTTCGCCGTACGCTGTCGGCGACCCTTTTTCTGGGAATATCCGCCGGAGCCGTGGATGCGGCTGAATGGAAATTCAACAATGGGCTTCCAGAAGGTCG
>JAJEAC010000046.1 GCA_022824315.1 Silicimonas sp. | reverse complement strand
GGCCCGCGCAGCCAAAGCTGTCCATAGCCGGCAAGAGTTCAATGTCACCGGGACGTGAATTCGTTCTCCCCACTCTCCGCGCAGATCTCTTCAAGAGCATAGAAGGTCTTCTGAGGAAGCCGCTCGACAGGATAGTACTTTGCGATCACGGACAGGGCCTCATCGTGACCCTCGATCCCGAGATGGTCCAACAGGAAACGGGTGTCGTCCACGTCATGTGATTCATCTCCTATGCGCATCGACATGCATTTCATTGCAAGGAGATACTCCGGCTCCGCGGTCATGACGCGCAGATGTGACATCTCCCGGTAGTCTCGAAACTTGCCTCGGGGGCTCAGAAACCCCTTCACCGCGTCGTTGAGCCAGTCCGGCGGAACATCGAATCCGGATTGGCTGGCTACGCTCTCTGCCGCCTTGCGGACTTTAGCGGCAGGACGGAACAGCGCATCGACGTCCCTTGTCGCGGTGCGGGCGTTGAGCGCCAGACACATGACGGCACCGCCCACGACATAGACTTCACCTTTCACGCCGGATCGCGCCAGTTCCTGGTTCAGGTTCCCGAAGAGGATGTCAATTTGTTGTGCCGTAAGGGACAAGCTCAAACCCGGGTACCGATGGAGGAATCAATGAAGATGTTGCGCCGCCGAAACGGCGCCGGCGAGTTCGTGAGGAGATGCAGGCGCAGGTTCTTCAGGTCAGTGCCGAACCAAGGCTCCCTCAACGGCGCCACATCGGCCGTCCAGGATGGCGGACGGACACCTTTCAGGCCTGCTGCGTATTCCACCATGCCGCAAAGGTAATTTGCCCTGAACGGTGACAGGGCCACATCGGGCCCGTGACTGACAACGTCGCTGAACTCTTCCGGGCGGAGATTCGCCAGCAGGTCATGAATATCGGCGAACACAAATCTCCTCTGTGCTTCCGGACGGGCGAGATGCCGGATCAGGCACTGGAATCGGATGAACGGAGCCGGGCGATGGCGGTGAGGCCCGATCCGGTCCGGGTCCTGAATTGGAGACTGGAAAGCCATCCGTCACAACTCTCCGTTCGTCACGCCTGCCGGCCCCGGATTCAACCACTTGCCGGGCCTTTCCCCATACATCATCCGGAACACCCGTTCAAGGCGGAGTGACGCCGCGGCAGGGTGACGCCAAGCAGTTCTCTTCCGGGAACCTGCCCTTGAAAACTCGTTCGCTCTCGAGTCTGCGATGCGCCCGATCTGGTTTCTTGGGTGTCCTCGTTCGGGCTTCGCACGACGCCTTTCGCAGCGGTGCCCAAAACGCTGGTTTCAATCAAACCACGTGTCGTAGTCGCTGACGAGAAGGTGCGTCGGCGCGACGTCCTCCTCGATGTCGGCAAACCGCCCGATCGGTTCACGGAAGACATTGTCCGTCACGTCATCGTTCACGGTCGAGACTTCGCCAATCAGAACGTCTCCGTTCTCGCCCCAGAACGCGTGCCAGTCGCCCGGGTTCAGCGTGACACTCTCGCCCGGAGCCAGTTGCAGGATCTCGCCCGGCTGCAATCGGCGTTCCAACCCGTCAGTCAGGACAGTGACACCCTTCTCGCCGTCAAAGTTCCCGTCCGTGTCGGAACCGAACAGCTCCACTGCAAGAACTGCGCCGCCCCGGTTGATAATGTCCTCGGACTTGATGACATGGGTGTGCATCGGGCTGACCTGGTCCCGACGGCTGATCAGGAGCTTCTCCGCGTAGACCATGCCCCGCCCGCGTTCCAGATCGGCAAGAAACCCGTTTCGCAACGTGAACAGGAAAAGTCCGAGCGTGTCGAATTCCCCCCGCCCGAAATCCGTGATGTCCCATCCGAGGCGCGCGTCGGCCATGCGCCTTGCCGAACCGCCGTTCACACGGGCGCGAAACTCTTCCGGACTCCAATAGGCGAACGGCGGCAACGTAAAGCCGAACGAACGCATCATCTCGTCCGCGGCCGCCATGATGTCGTTTATGCGAGAGCGTTTCATCTTGTCCCCCGAGACGAGAAAGCCATGCAATTCGTGACAGCTTGAACGCTCGCCGTCCAGACCCGCAACGGCGTAACGCGACTTCGGACCGGCATATCGAAAGTGCCGGACGGACCCGACTGGCCGCTATGCGCTTCTGAGCCGTGCTGGCCTCTCCCCGGCAGCCCAGTTCCGGACCGCCTCGCCGAACGCCTCGAACAGTGCCCGGGAGACCGGATCTTCCGCCGCCTTGTATTCGGGATGCCATTGCACGCCGAGCGCAAAGCCCGGTGCGCCTTCAACGTAGATGGCCTCTTCCGTACCATCGTCCGCACACCCGTCTATGACGATTCTCTCGCCAACTTCCTTGATGCCCTGTCCATGAAGCGTGTTGGTCAGAACCTTCGTGGCACCAAACAGTCTATGAAACACGCCGCCCTCGGACAGCGTCACCTCGTGACGAAGCTCGAACTTCTCGTCCAGGGTTCCGTCGGGCGGCATCCTGTGATTCATGCGGCCCGGCAACTCCCGGATCTCGGGATGGAGCGACCCGCCCATCGCCGTGTTCAACTCCTGGAATCCGCGGCAGATCGCAAGCACCGGCTGACCAGCAACCACGCATTCGCGAATCAAAGGCAAGGTGATCCTGTCCCGGGCACGGTCGAAGAAACCATGAGCTCTCGTCGGTTCTTCTCCGTATTCTGCCGGATGCACGTTCGCACGTCCGCCCGGAAACACGAACCCGTCGCAGACGGACATCAGGTCTGCCACCGAAACCAAGTCGGGATCCGCTGGCACGATCAGCGGCATGGCGCCAGACACATCCTTGATCGCACTGCAGTTCATCCGCCCGCCCATGTGAACGGGATACTCGCGCTCCACAAGGTGTGCGTTTCCGATGATCCCGACGACAGGCATGGTCATCGCTTCCTCCTCAGGCGTGCACGCGCGTCGCGCGACCCGCCCATGTAATACGGCAATCCAAAGCGGCACAAGGCCCCCGCTTGCGGACGACGCGCCTAGACATTCCCAAGACGGTCGCAATTGCAGCGAGACTTTCCTGCAGAAGCGAGGGGATCTCGGGAGACCGGACCATGCCGCTGAGACGAAATTCCGTGCGCGACAACCCGACCCCAACATGAGACCGTCCGTCAACATGGAACTATGGCAGCAAATTCAACCTGATCACCATGACGCGGCTGTTCACGAACCGCGGAGACGGCGCGCCCGACGACGTGCGCGCAGGCGACCTGCCGAAGATGCAGGCGAACTTCGCCAACGCGCTGGCCATGCTGGCCCGCAGCCTCGATGAAATGAACCTCGCGCAGGTAGGGGCGTTCGCCGACACCGTGAGCCGCGTGGCGGAGCCGGTCCTCGCGATTCGGGCGCTCGTTTGTCGTTCCCGCGCCGATCGAGAAAGCCCGTCACGAAGTGGAGCCGCAAACAGCACCAAGCCGCGTAGCCTCAAGCCGGTCCCGGCCAGACAGGGGGCGAAGCCGCCCTGGAAAGTGCGCCGCCTTAAGGCAAAGACGCCGAATCGTTATGGAAATGCAATTGGGACGACCGCCCGACCGTCCACCAGCCCAAAAAGCCGGAACCGCACGGTGCGGTGGCGCGAGATGGTGGGCCTCGACACACCTGTGGACCTTCTCAGGCACGTCTCGCCGCTCGGATGAGCCCACATCCTCCTCACGGGCAAGTACCCATGACGCAGAATGACGGCTTCGGAGGCTTAGCGTACGTTTTCGCCCCTACCGGAGGCGACCCCACTCAGCCGGAAGCACAAAAAACCTAGGGGTCAATGCGTCGTGGAAAAGTGAGTCTCGTGATCCACCGTCTGATTCAAAGGTGCTCCGGCGTGGCTTGAGGCAGTTCCCGCTTGGCGGTGTCGTCGATTGACCCCGAGATTTTGTGCTTCCCGATTGTGCGACCGTCGCCACCCTTGGCGGTTTTCGTCACCCTTGGATGGCAGGGATGCTCGGGCAAGTGCAACCACGTCACGACATTGGGCGCGAGCAAACCGGAACCTCCGCGCAACGGCGCCGTCCGCGAGTTCGACATGATAGGATTTCGGAGGAATCCCAAAGTGCTGCCGCCAACACCTTGGCTCCGACATGGTACTCTGGAACGAAGATCTGACCTGCAATGACATTGCAAATGCCCGCTGGCTTGGCGCCTTTGCCGACACCGCAGCCGCAGTGGCGGGGGCAGCGGCAAACCGTGGGTGCTGTGCATCCGTGACCGGGAGACGGACGTCCACGAACTGTTTGATGCCCAACGCAAGAAGCTACGTATTGAATTGCTGGTTCGCGCGAAGCATGATCGGCCCTGGTTCGATTCAGAAGGCGCCTCCGTCAAATCGCCAAGCCGGTTTCTCCGTCAAAAAAGTACCTTCGTCGTCCGGTTTTCAGTGACACGGTGTGCGCAGGTTCAAGAGTGCAGTCTGCGTCCAGCTTGGCAATGAGTTGTTGGTCTCCAACAGAAACGGTCACAAGTGTCGCATCTCCGGTCATTTCGATTGCGAATACGGTCCCGTGCAGCTCGGCCTCGGCCCCGTCCGCCAAGGATATCGCCTCGGGCCGTATCCCCAGGGTTGCCTTTGCGCGATCCGGCTTCAAGTGGGCCGCCAGCGAGATTCCTTCGTTGCTGAACACGCCGTTCACGATCTTGCCGTCGAGCAGATTGCAGGAAGGTGACCCGACAAATCCTGCCACAAAGGCCGTACGCGGATCGTTGTAGATCTCCTTTGGCGTCCCGATCTGCTCGACTTCGCCATTACGCATGACCACGACACGGTCAGCGAGAGTCATGGCCTCCAGCTGGTCGTGCGTCACATAGATCGTCGACGTTCCGACTTCCCGGTGCAGGCGTTTGATCAGACCGCGCATCGAAATCCTGAGACGCGCGTCGAGGTTCGATAGCGGTTCATCCATCAGGAAGGCAGCCGGCGATCGGACAATCGCCCGGGCCAGGGCCACGCGCTGACGCTGACCGCCTGACAGTGCCGCAGGTTTCCTGCCAAGGTAATCAGACAATTCTACCAACTTGGCGGCACTGTGGATTCTCTCTTGTTGCTCATTGCGCTTCACGCCGCGCGCGCGAAGGGGAAACCCGATGTTCTGCGCAACCGTCATCTGTGGGTAGAGCGAGTAGTTCTGGAATACCATCGCGACATCGCGTTCGCGCGGGTCGAGATCGGTGACATCCCGTTCACCGATACGGATTGTTCCTGTGCTCGGTTTCTCCAGCCCGGCCACCATCCGCATCGTGGTGGTCTTGCCGCAGCCCGAAGGCCCGAGAAGAACCAGGAATTCCTTGTCTTTGATGTCGAGCGAAAGATCCTTGACACCGACTGTGTCGCCCCAGAACTTGCTGACGCCGGATAGCGAGATTGAGCTCACGCGGTATCCAGCCGTACTTTCCGAACGACATCCATCAGGCGTCGCACACGATCCACGTTGGTGATGTCCCACATCGTCCCGCCGTCCTTGAACGAGACGCCGACAATGGCCCCATCCGCGTGTGTCAGGATCTCGGCGGCATTTTCCGGCGTGACTCCGCTGCCTGCGATGGTCGGCAGTTGCCCGCCTTCGCGGATCAAAGAGATTTCCTCCACATCTGTCGCATGCCCGGTGCGCAAGCCGGTGGCGACGGCTACGTCGGCCTGAAAGAACGCCACATCGCGGGCCTGCTCGACGACACTGCGGTCGGCCATGATCGCGTGAGACCCGTGTTTGACATGAACATCTGCCAGGATCGCGATATCTTCGCCGTCGATCCACGCCCGATAGCGCAGTGCTTCCGCTGCGGCACCTTCGATCAACCCCTCGTTGGCGACATAGGCATTTGCCCACTGGTTGACCCGGACGAATTCTGCTCCGGCTGCCTTGGCGCAGGCAAGCGATGCCTTTGCGGCATTGGCGACAATGTTGAAACCCACCGGCAAATCGAACTCATCGACCACTGCACGGCCCAGAACCGACATTGCACTGACCGTTTCGAATCCGATGTTCTCCGGACGCCGGAAGGGGACGTCGCCTGCGTTTTCGATCAAGAGCGCATCGACTCCGCCCTGTTTCAGTCGCCAGGCTTCGGCCAACCCGTGCTCGATCAAGGCTTCGATACTGCAATTGCGTGCCCGCGGCGATCCTGGTGTCGGCAGGGCATGTATCATCCCGATGATGGGTTTTGTCGCTCCCGTCAACGCTTCGAGCTTGTTTGCCTTGCCGCCCATCTATCCAGCCTTCCGCGGTGTTTCGTCGGCCTCGAACCGCCAGATCCGCTGCGCATTCGTCCTGAAGACCATTTCAAGCTCGCTGTCGGTCAGGCCGATCTCGCGCAGCTTGAGTTGCTCGATCGCGGTAGACTGGTACGGCGCGTCCGACCCGTAAGTCAGCCGCTCGGCCCCGACATTGGCGACAAAGGTCTTGATGTCGAAGGGAAACGCCTGAGACATGTCCGCGGTTATGTTCGGGTATTCCTGGCAGGCGATGATGGCTTCCCACAGGAACGAATGCATGCCGATATGCGCCAGGACAAAGCGGACATCCGGATAGGCTTTTGCCGCCTGCGCCTGAAGATAGGGAAGATCGCGCGACGCATCACCTGAATGGAAGAGTACAGTCAAATCATGTTCGCGGCACTTGTCCAGCATCGGTCCGACGACGGACAGGTCGTTCGGGCGATAAAAATCGTAGCCCGCGACCAGCTTCAAGCCGCGGCACCCCCATTCAGCCACGTATTTGTCGATCAGGTTCCGGGTATGCTCTGCGCCGAACGTGGGATTGATGCGGGCGAGACCGGCGATCCGGTCAGGGTATATTGATGCCGCTTCGCCGACCTGAGTGTTCGCCTTGTCGTAGTCTGCGTCCCAGGGTGGGCTCATCACCCGGTCGTGCGGGAAGAGGACTCCATGACTGGCATTCTGGCTGTCAAGGAAGTCGATCACGCTGTCGGGGCGGGCGGTTATCAGGTTCGGGCAACAGGTGTGCGCCGCGATGTTCGGATCGGTGCCATAATGGATATGGGTATCGATGACTTTCAATTCACGCACCTTTCTCGAAATAGATCTTCGCGCGCCGTTCGGCCCTTTCGCGGCCGACCAGGTTGGTCTGGCAGCCCCATTTCTCCACGACGTAACTGGCGGCGGCGGCGGCGATTCGGGCGGACTCCTGCAATGATGCCCCTTGCGCGATCAACCCGATGGCAGTTCCGGCGAAGCAGTCACCCGCGCCGGTGGTGTCCTGAATTCGTGCGCAAGGGACAGCGTCACAGTGAAACTCTCCCTCACCCGTGATCCAGTGGCTGCCTTCGGACCCGCGAGTCACGACCAGCGTGGACAGACCGGTCTTCAGCAGTTCCTTGGGCGAGGACATGTCCAGAACACGGAGCAGGGCCTTGCATTCCTTTTCCGAAATGAACAGATAGTCCGCCGCCTGCATGAACTTCATTGCCTCCTGGTTGGCCGTGCCGACCATGCCATTGATTACGGTCGTTTTCCCCTGATCCCGCGCATGGCGGATCGTGGCCAGCGTGTAGGACGAGAATTTCTCACTGACGGCGACGACCCTGGAGTTTTCGATCTGCTGGAGCGGCGGCGCCCAGTCGCTTTGGTCCGCGGCCACGCCCAGATGCGAAAAGCACATGCCACGACCGCGGTTGTCGGAAATGTTGAAATTATACCCGCTGTCAGCGTCACTGCGCACGTCAACGCCGCACAGGTCAACGCCAAGCTCCAGCAGGTGCGCACGATAGCCATAGCGGTTGAAGTCATCCCCAACCACCATTCCCAAGCCGACATTGACTCCGGTCGCCGCGGCCGATGCCGCGAGATTCGCCGAGCAATCACCAAAGAACCGTGTATGCAGCAACTTTGACGGCATTTTCAGTTCGACCGTTTCGCCTTCCGCGGGGTAGTGATCGGCGCGCAGGATGTAGTCGAAAAGCGCCCAGGCACCAACGGAGAGAACGTCAAGCCCTGTCATCTGACCGCTCCCATCGTCAGCCCCCGCGTGATGTGCCTTTGCAGGTAGGTAGCGGCGATCATTCCCGGCACGGCAGAGACCATGGCGGCGGCAGCCATGAGACCCCACTTGATCTGATCGAAGGTCATTGCCTGCAAAATCCCCATCGTGACGGGCCTCGTGTTCGGGCCGGCGAGGACCAGCCCGAAGATCAGGTTGTTCCAGCTAAAGATGAACGCGATGATCATCGCGCTGGCAATACCCGGTCCGGAAATCGGAAGAATCACCGCCCTAAGTGTCAGCAGGATGCTCGCTCCGTCGATCCGGGCGGCTTCCTCGATCTCGATGGGAACGTCCTGAAAAAAGCTCATCATGATCCAGATTACCAGCGGGAGACAGATGAGTTGATGCGAGAGAATCATTCCCACGTAGGTGTCATAAAGCCCGATCTGCGTATAGATCAGGTACATCGGGAGGATGACCATCAACTCGGGCGCAAACCGAAAGGAAAGGAACGTGAACGCGATGTGCTTGCGCCAGGGGAGTCCGCCACGTGCCAAGGCATAGGCAGCGGGAATGCCCAGGAGAACGGCCAGGCACACGGCTCCACCAGATATGATCAGCGAGTTCAGCAGGAACCTGACGTATTCCGGCAATTCACCCGCCCGCAGCGTCCCCTCCGCACCCTGAATCGTTTCACGGTAGTTTTGCAGGGTCGGCGAAAAGAGGAATTTCGGCGGGTACGAGATGATGTCGCGGAAGTTCTTGAGCGACATCATGAAAATCCAGATGATCGGGAACACGAAAAACCCGATGAACAGGACTTGCGCCAGCGCATGCGCGGCGTTTCGGGTCAACTTAACCGTATTCATGGTGAACACCTGACCGCCGCTGCCACTTGGTCATCAGGAACATGCTGATGAAGTATGACATGAGCCATAGCACGAAGACCACCGCCATCGCCTTGCCCACGCTCGACCACCGGAACGCTTCCTCATAGGCCATGATATGCATCGTCCGTGTGGCGTTCAGCGGTCCGCCGCGGGTTGTTGCGTAAAACAGCTCGAAGCTCTTCAGGCTGTCCGTCACCCTGAACAGGGCAACCAGAACAATGAAGGGAACGATCCAGGGCAACTGGATTGCGCGGAATACCAAAAGCGCTCCCGCCCCGTCCACACGCGCGGCCTCATCCAGTTCAGGCGGTATCGACTGCAACCCCGCCAGCAGGATCAGCGCGGCGAATGGCGTGAACACCCACGTGTCGATCAAAATGACCGAGAGCAACGCCGTATCGACGTGCGAAAGCCATGTCTGGGGCGGGATGCCGACGTTGGACAATAGCCAGTTCACTATTCCGCTTTGCGGCTGCATCATCGTCTTCCACATCAACCCGGCCACGACAGGCGGGATCAGAAGCGGCAAGACCAGGGTGCTGCGCAGGATCGGCTGAATCCAGCTTTGTCTCAGCAGCAGCAGCGCGATGCCCAGACCAAGCGGGATCTGCACAAAGACCACTCCGGCGGTGAACGCCAGTGTCCTGAGGATGCTATCGTGGAACTCGTCATCCGCGAACAGGGCGATGAAGTTCTGAAAGCCGATAAAGCTACTTGTGTCGTAATACAGCTTGCGATCGGAAAAGGCCGTCAACACGCCCTGGACAAACGGGTAGAGAGCGAGAGCCAACATGGCCAGCGCCGGCAGGAACAACAGGAGATAAGTCGTCCTGGCCGACATCCTGCGGCTCGAAAGATCATCCATGGCGATGATTTGGGACTATCGACCGAACCGGCCGCGGTCAATCGACCGCGGCCGGTGGCACCAATGCTCAGTTGAACATTTTTTCGACATCATCTTGCGCCTCGCAAAGCGCAGTCCTGGTATCGGATCCGTTGAAATAGACCTCCTGCACGGCCTGTGCCCAACGGTCCAGCATCCGGGTCAACTCCGGATGCGGCGGAAAGCGAACCGCGGCAACTTCGGCCATCGTCGCCGTCACGTCGCTATACTGCCCGGGCGTCTCGCCCCATCTGTTGACCATCGCCGCCACTTCGTGGTTTTCCCATGCGGATGCACGTACCGGATTCATGTTTCCGGCCAGGTGCGTGGCGATCATGGTGTCCTTAGACGTTACCCAACTCAGGAACAGCCATGCCGCTTCCTTGTTCTTCGAAGCGGCATTCATCGACATCGACCAGATCCAGGCCCCCGCCTTGCGCGTGCCGTCCGGCCCCAGCGGGGTCGGGGCATAACCGACATCATCCGAAACCTCCGACTGCTCGGCGTCCTGGTAGACCGGCGCGAACAAGTCCGCCTCGTTCAATGACAGCGCGTACTGGCCGGAGGCGAACCCCTGGAGGGCCTCGTACCACGTGAACGCACCGGCACCTTCGGGCGATGCGGTCTTGATCAGGGTCACGAAATCATCCGTGGCTTGCACGCTGGCATCCGAACAGATCTGCAGATTGCCGTCCGCATCGATCATTTCGACGCCATAGGACTGAAGCATGGTGCCGAAGGTCAGGTAGGGCAGGTCCCAATACTTGTCGAACCGCGTAATCAGCCCGAATTCCGCCGAACCCGTATCGAGCTTGTCGGCAATGGCCAGAAGCTCGTCGTAGGTCTTGGGAACTTCCAGGCCCAGTTCCTTGAAAACGCTTGGACGATAGGCCATCAGGTAGCTCTCCGAATTAATCGGGAGCGCCCAGAGCGGGCCTTCGCCGATGCCCTGCATCGGCACCCTGGTCCAACGGTTCGAGTTCAGGACACCTTGGAAGAAATCGCCGACATCATAATCCGGGTGGGTCAGGGCCGGGTCGCCAATGAACTCGTCCAATGGCTCCAGCCAGTTGGCGGTCGCATACTGCCAGTTGTTCAAAGGTGATGTCATGAACACATCGACAGACCCTACCTGAGAGGACAGATCGGCGAGCAGCTTTTCGAACGCGGCCTGTTCGGCCAGCACGTCAAGACTGACCGATATGCCGGTCATTTCCTCGAATTCGGGCACCAGCGGCTTCAGCGCCTCGACAAACTGGTGCGAGACCAGCAGGACGTTGACGGAACTGCCTTCCTGCTGTTTCCAGTCGAATTCCTGGGAAACGGCGGCGGTTGAAGCGCCCAGCAACGCCGCCCCCGCGAACGCCGATATCCAGCTTCCGGACTTCAGTATCTGGAGATGGTCAAGTTTCATGTTGGTGTCCTCCGTTGTCCTCTGTTGGTTCCACAATAGCAGGTCTGCCCACGTGACGTCTTGTGCATGGCAGACACGATTCGGTAATATCCGGACACTTGGCGCCTGAAACCGGTGAATGACCCGTGGCATACGAACCGAGAGCCCTGACCGTCGGCGTCCTGCTGCTCGCCGACTACCGGCTCTCCACCGTCGCGACTCTCGCCGATACCCTGCAATGCGCGACCGAACGCCTGGGCTGGGATTCCTGCCAGTCCGTCCTGATGTCACCGGCAGGCAAGCCGGCCGTTTCGATTTGCGGAAGATCACTGACGACCGAAAGCGCACAACTTTGGCCCGAGGATTTCAGCTACCTAGCAATCATTGGCGACTATCGCGAGCGGCTCGGCATGCCGGAACACAGCATTCAGCGCTACATCCAGTCCGCGGACCGGCTGGACGTGCCGCTGGTCGGAATCGGAAACGGCGTCGCGACACTGGCCCGGTTCGGTTTTCTTGACGGTCGCGAGGCCTGCTCCGCCGCCGCGACCTTGTCCGAATGGAGACGGCAGTTCCCCGGCGTCACATTTCGTTCGGGGCAGCTGATCGTCGAGGACGGCAACAGGATCACCTCTCTTGGCGGGGCCGTCGGTGCTGACTTGGCGGCACTGCTCCTGGATCGCCATTTCGGGAGACGGCTAGCCCGGAGAGCAGTCGCCGGAATCCTGCTGGACCACACGCGCAATCCGTCTGCATCGCCGCCATCCCAGTTCTCGGATTCACGGCCCACGGATACCAGGGTCGCGCAGGCCATCGACGTCATGAACTCCAATGTCCCGGATCCTGTGCCGCTTGCCACGATTGCCGGCATGGTCGGCCTGTCCACCCGCCATCTGGACAGACTGTTCATTGCAGCATCCGGGAAATCCGGGAGCCAGGCCTATCTGGCCATCAGGGTCGACAGGGCTCGTGAACTGCTCTCGCAGACAATGTTGTCAGTCACCGAAGTTGCCCACGCAACGGGATTTGTCGACGGTGCGCACTTGGCGAAGACGCTGAAAAGGTCCGAAGGTCTGACCCCACGCGAGTTCAGGTTCCGGGCCGCCCGCAAACGTCGCGCGGATTCGGCCAGACGGTAGGTTCAGTGGTCGTGGCCTCTCGCCCTTCACGGATCAGCTTTCATGAACGCGTTTCGCCGGGTCCGGCTCCGTCAGACGGCAGTTCGAAGACCATTCGCAGGCCGGATCCGGGGAAGGCCGCGCGCGTTCGGTTGAGTTCGTCGAGCAGCCCCAGCGATGCCGGCGTCGCCCGCGCCGGGGCCGTTGAGCGGCGCCCGGATCGTGCGGGTCTCCTCCTTCGGCCAGGGATTGCTGCCCCAGAACCCCTTGTGCCTGGCAATCACCGCGATGCCGCGGCGTGCGAGGCGGGCGTACAGCGCCGGGCTCCAGCCCTCGCGGACGAACACCAGCGGCAGCGCAGGCGTGGCCGCCTCGCCGGCGGTGAGGTCCGGCGCGGCCCCGGAAGGATGTCGTGCTCCAGCGCTCGCGTCATGTACCGGTTGAGATCCTTTTTCAGGCACAGGAGCGGCCTGCCGCCGAAGGCGTTGACCCAGAAGCAGAATCCTACGCTATGGGTTTTTTTCCGGTGCCGGTTGACGATGTCGAGGACAGTGTTCTTGTTGACTCCGATGTCACGGGCGATCCAGCGGTAGCTTCGCCCTTCGCCTCGACCACGCTTTCCATCTTGTCCAGCCGTTCGCTCTGAGTGGCCCGCTCCACTGCTCGGAGCCGGTGATCGATGCTTGCCAGCGCAAGGTCTTCCTGCGCCATGTGTCCAACCCATTGAACAGCGTCCGCCTTCGGCACTCAGGGCCAAGGATGCATGATGCGGCCCCTTGCGGTCCGAGGCAAGGATGTGGAGCGCTGGCCCTTCGGCGGAGATCGCCCTTTCGGGGGCGTCAGAATTCAGGCGTGACGGAAGCCTCCCGGCATATGCATGGCGTCCGGCGACATTTCCGGCAGATGCGCAAGCGTCGGTTTCCGGCGTTTCTTTCCTGGATGTCCTTTTCCGTCACCCCGTAAAGGAAGGCGGAGGCGGGCGAGGCATGACTGGCCGTCTCGGAAAGGATCTCGACCATCCTTGACCGGTCTCCCTCAACAAGGTCGTCGAAAACCGCATCGACCAGGCCAGGAATCTCCTCATCCGGCATCCTGTCGCGGAACACCTGTCCCAGCGCGCCCGAGATTCGCATCCGCTCCCGAACCTCGAGTGCGCGCGGGACTCGCGGACCGGGCATGGTCTGGGCATAGTCATGCACAGTCGTCTCGTAAGAAAGGGAGATCGCTTCCCCCAGAAGATCGGTTGCCCCCGTCTCGTAGAACTCGATCAGTCCGAGAATGTAGGGCGTCTGGTCAATCCCGATGAAGGTGAGCGGGGGCAGGCCGGCACGTAGCAGCGGCTCGTTGGACAGGAGCCGACCTATCCGCTTGTTTCCGTCACCGAACGCCTGCAGATAGGGGATCCCTGCAAGCAGGAGGAAAGACGCCTCGAACGGGTTCCCGATCAGCCTGGCCTTGGCCAGGATGTCGCCGAGGCCGGAAGCAAGAAGGACATGGTCGGACGAGGGACGGTAGCAGGTCGCCGAGACCCGGACGGCGTTGCGTCGGATGGCGCCCAGATCGGCCGGGTCCATCAGATCCCGCATCATCAGGACGTGGCGACGGCGCACGCTCTCTGCATCTGGGAAAGCTTCCTCGATTCCGTCGATCATGGCGGAAATAGCCGCCTTGTGGTTCAGGATCATGGCCGTCTCCAGCAGGTCCCGGCCTGAGGCGCTCTGGCCGTACTTTATCAGGAGCTCCGTCGAAAGGTGGTCATAGGTGTTCCCCTCCAAGTTCGAGGAGGCCCAGGACAGGTCGATCAGGAACCGTTCCGCAATTGCCCGACACCAGATTGAGGCGGCAGGACGCTGCACGCCCACCTTGTCGACCGCCGCCTGCATCCGTCCAGCCGACCCCTCCGGCAGCCAGCGGGTCTCGTTCGGGACGTAGTTGCCGATGCGGTCAGGGTCATAAGGGATCGGGTTGCGACGTCGCGGATCCGTCGCCAGGCGCCGCGCGTCCGGCGTGAGAAAGAACCGCGCACCGCGGGTCTGCCCCTCCTTGGCGAGGAGGCCCCGGCCAATCAGGCCGCTCATGACCCGTGACATCGTGGCCTGGCTGGGCGCCTCGCGCATGCGAGACATCAGCTCGCGCTGGCTTACCGGGTCGGGACTGCGCAGGAGCGCTTCCATGATGGCGCGTTCCTGCGTGTTCAGGTTCCGGATTTCCATGATGGCGTGCATGTGACACCAATTTTATTCATGATTTATCCATGTAGCGGCGGTCTGGGCCCCATGCAAGCTGCATGGATGAATGCGAACCCTTTAAATGCTGCAATCATTAAAAAAAACCTGTGTGTCGTTTCGTGAATGAACAGCGGATAAATTCACGGGCGACCCTGCTGCCGACAGAGAGGCGACCAGGACGGACCGCAACTTGGGCAGAACCGACCGCACGCCTTGCTGAGGCTGGAACGGAGATGCGACACATGGGATTTCGTCGGCACCTGGTTCGGATCGTCGGCGAAGCCGAGTCCCGTGGATCACGCATCCATTGCGCCGTCCCAGTCGTAGATGACGATTGCGCCGGTCTCCCGTGCATCAAGCCGACGGTATAGCGCACGCGCAGCGACATTGTCTTCCTCCGTGGCAAGCCAAATGCCCTGGCATCCCCGATCTCGCGCCACACCGATCAACATCCTGCAAAGCGCCGTGGCGATTCCCTGGTGCTGCCAATCTGGTGCAACATCGACTTCGTTCACGAAGAAGACCGGTGCCTTGTCGGGATGCAGCAGCATTGCCCCCGAGGCGAAGCCGACAATCGTCCTGCCTGACGTAGCGAAAACCAACTCGTGCCCGCCATCGGACAGGAACTTGGCAAGCTGCTCAGGATCGACAGGATTGTCGAACACTTCGGCCAAGGCAAGCGATTTGGAATTGTCGCGGTTCAGCCGATGGTATGTCGTTGCCTCATTCATGACTTTGCTGCAATCGGCAATCCAATGCCATAGATCAACGCCTTCCAGTTTCCAACCCGGTCCAGTGGCGTCGACGAGCGGCGCCGGCATGCACGAACCCGAAATGGAGAGACGCCGCCTGGTTCCGTCCTCCATGCCGTCGTGGCTGGTGCGAGAAGGCCGCTGCCCCACCAGCGAGATGCCCGCCGCCATCGCGTGCAGGTGCAGCGAGTTAACCGAGCCACCTTACACGCGCGACGCAGCATCCCGTTGGTCTTCCTTGCCTGGAACCTGAAGTGCAACGGGATCTTGTCCTCGTGACCATGCGGATCTGCGGCAGGTCGAGATCGACGGGCATTCTAGAGGCCTTCGCGACCGCTTCGAGAATGGCGGAATTGTCCCTGCGCGCAACGTCAATCGGCACAAAGCCGTCGTCAGCGCAGAATCCGACACCCTTGAGCCCACTGTTCACCTGACGCAATGAACCCGAAGTCAGGAGTTCAAATCATCCAAAGGAAGGGATTCATGGATGTTTCGTACGAATATGTCATTGCCACTTGGCTAGTTGCCGACGGGCAAACCCTGATCGCGCCACAATACCCGTTGCGTTTCGGTGAGCCAACCATGGCGGAACCCGTGTGGTGACCCGACATTCTCGCGGTTCAGCCGAAGGAACGGCAGGTCTCTTTTGCAAGGAGGCAGGTGCCTGGCGCGGGGCATCGCCTCACCGCGCGGGTGGTAGACGGTGAAATGCCGGTGCATCGGGTCCGGATGGCCATCGCCGCGGCGCAGATAGTGGGCGAAAATGAGGTGCACGTCGTCATCGGACTCTTCGACGACGGCGAGGACGTTCTCCGCGGCGTCGAGGGCCTCCTCGATCAGACCCCTGGCCTCTGACCAACGGGTGTTGTCGAGGGCGACCTCGTACAACGATGAAAGGATGCGCTCGAAAGCGCCGTCCAGGTTCATGCCGTATTCCCGTGACGACGCGTCCCTGCCAGCGCGAAACGCAAGCCGGATTGCTGAAGAACGCCTGTATTCATGCACCGCACCAAACGAACAAACCGACCCAACCGCCCCGAGCGGTTATACGACACGTCCCCAAAGCCAGGAGTCGCAATGCCGGACAGGCCCAATTCGCGAGCCGGCGTACTCTATGCGGACCGGGCACGCCGCTACTACACTGCAAAGTTTCAGATATCGCGCAAATGAGGCCAGTTCGGACACCGTGGCATGGTGCAGGAGCGCCACGAGACGCTCATCCGGGTTTATCTTTGCACCTTGCCGAATCCGGTCGGCCGCATGTGGCACGCTTGCCTGCTTCTGTGCACGGCGCGTGTTTTGGCTTCCCGGATTTCCCCCGGCCCGTCCCTTGGCTCCCCCAATTCCGCGCAGCGTTGCCGCCCTTTGCTCGCTGGCCTCAATGCTGCCATGGACGGGTCTGACCTCTTCGAGCGGCCCGTCATTGGCTTAGGGTTTCCCCTCTTTTCGCTGCGGCCTCGCACGACTGCAGGGCGACTTGAAGGCCTCCCAATTCCCGGTGGAGCGCTTCTGTACGTGCCTTGGTTCCTTGACCCCGGAATGCCCCACTTCGCCTCACTATTTCGGTTGATGGGTGTTGCCTTCGACCCAAAGGAAAGTCTCGGCGCATCCAATCAAACCGTTTTCGAGGCTCAATCGTCCAGCCTGCACATGCCGCTGCCGATGCGTCACCAGACACCTCGCGGTTCCTGGCGCACGGCTCGCGATGAGGGTCCGTGGTCGGGTAGGCTGCTGGCGCGCGCATGCCGTTAGGTGGAGGCTTTTCTGATCCCGCTCTTTCGATTGCAGGCCGGTACACAGTTCCACCATAGAACCACGTTTCCAGCGGTCGGCTAGGACATTGGCGCGCGCGCCGTAGGCCACGTTTCCAGCGTCCTCCCTAAAATTCCGGACTTCCGGTTTTCCCGGATCCGGCTTCAAGCATCAGGCACCCCCGCTGGAGTTCGGTGCGATGCCTTCCGCGACATCCGCAACGCTTAAGGCTGACCCGGCCATACCCGTCGCGATATCCCGCGTTTACGCCGCCCTTCGGCTCGACAGCATCACCCTTCACTCGAGTGGTATCCTCGGTCGTCGCCGGGCTCTGGGTCCCGGCATGACCTGCCGCCTTCGCCACCTGAGCCCAGAGGCCCTCGCTCCGGTCGGGTTATGTTGTCCCGCCCATCACCGCTTAATCGGCCTCATCCGCCAGTCAGGAGAACTCCGTGCCATTTCCCGCACTCGCGGTTATAGGCACGGTCCTTGACATTCAAGGGTCACAACATCCTGTCTGTCCTCCTCACCTTCCGGACTTTCGCCGCTGAATTCTCCGGGATTGCCGCCGCCTCTACGACGGGGATCCGATGCGTGCTCCTCAGTTCTTCCGCATCGGCGCTGGCCATCGGGCAGGGGACAGGCCCTTGGCATCTACCAATACCCCCGCAAGTCGGATTCCATGCGAGGAATTTCTTTTCGACGCTTCAAACGGACGTTCGCTTTCGCTACAGCCCTACCGGTTGCTCGCCTCCCTGTCCGACCGGACCTATCCAGCCATCGCCATCACGGCCCACGGAGGCTCTTACTTCCCTGCTTCCGGACGCCGGGTCACCGCGGCTTCCGTAGGGATATGACTACGGCGCCAAACTTAGAATTGCGCCG
The DNA here is from genome assembly GCA_022824315.1 of Silicimonas sp. Lineage (GTDB taxonomy): Bacteria > Pseudomonadota > Alphaproteobacteria > Rhodobacterales > Rhodobacteraceae > JAJEFO01. Next base: position 1,941 of record JAJEAC010000046.1, on the reverse strand, counting down.
GCGGGACTCCCACCCGCAAGTTCAGCAGCCAGTGTCGCTGCACGCCCCCCTAAAACTCCGTACGTCCGGCTTTCCCGGGTACGGCTTCAAGCATCGGGTACCGCCAAGTTGAGATAGAGCCTTCCGCAAGCCGCAGAAAGGTTAAGGCTGACCCAGCCATGCCCTGCCTGCTGCATACGTTTGCTCCGTCCGCAGGCCGCAATCCGACGCCAATTTGCGACGGTTTCTGAGCACCGCCACCATGACGTCCGACTTGAGGCCACCCGAGCCCAGAGGTCCTCGCTCAGGATGGGTTGTGTTGTCCCACCCCTCGTCGCTTAATCGACCTCATCCGCCAGCGAGAGGAACTCCGCACCATTTCCCGCTTTGCGGTTATAGGCTTGGTCTTTGACATTCATGGGTCATCCTGTCTGTTCCTTTCACCGATCTTTCGCCACTGGACTTTCCCGAATTGCCGCCGTCTCTACGTCGGGGGTCCCGATGCGTGCACCTCAGTTCTTCCGCATCGGCTCCGGCCATCAGGTTGGTAACAGACCCTTGGCGTCCCCGTTCACCCCACAAATCAGCTTCATGCGGGAAGGAAATTTCGTCGCTTCAAGCAATCGTTCGCTTTCGCTACGGCCCTCCGGTTTGCTCGCCGTCCTGGCTGACCAGACCAAAGGCAATCCTGCATTTGGCCTACGACGGCTTCTTACTTCCCAGCTCGCTGATACAGGGTCGCCCCGGTACCAGTGGGACATGCTACGGCGTCAAACTGAGAATTGCGCCGGAGGGACTTCCACCCGCAAGTTCAACAGCTAGATTCGCTGCACGTCAGCCTTTCCTTCCTGCGGGACTCTCAGCCGCTACGCTCACACCAGTTTGTCTGGCGCACACTATTTCGGGTTGCAGGTTGCGATCACGGCAAGCCGCTGAATCCGTGTGGGAATCAGACGGCTTGCGCTCACTTTGCCCGACATAATCCGGTACCCTTCAGAGACTGCTCAGGAAAGCGAGCAGACTGTCGGGCGGCTGGCACCTCCCCGGATCGGCTGTTCGTGGCGACGTCTTCTCAAGCGCCTGCCCCTTCATGGCGAGCGTCGCCTCTACATAGATCTGGGTGGTTTCGGCCCGTTCATGCCCGAGCCAGAGAGCGATAACCGACCGTTCGATGCCGACCTGCAGGAGGTCCATCGCCGCATCCCAATTTGGCCACCTCTTGAACATTTTCCTCCAGGTGGATTGCAATCCTGTCTTCTGGTCTGCAATTGTGCTTGTATTGAAGAAGGGCCATATTTCCGGAAGCAACAGAATCTGCCGGGTCAATTGACATGAACGTTTCGAAACCAGGGTTGGTCGCGGCAAATTTGAATGAACCAGGCGGGGTGGAGACGAAACCAGTCAGTCACATGCCCCCGCAGTTCCTGTCGCTTCCCTAAGGAGACCGGATTTCATGGAGATCGCTGCCCGTCTCGCCTGCCTCGCCCTCGTGCTCCCGCTCGGCGCCTGCTCCAGCGGCGAAGAACGGGCCTCCACCCGTCCGACGAGCTTCGACGGCGAGGTGCTGCGCATTGCGGTTGCGCGCGCGGACGGCCGCACGGAACACTTCTCGAGCCTTCGCGACGAATGGCATTCGTGGTCCTGGTTCCCCTTCATGCCCAACCACTCGGGCCGACGCTGGACCATGGGAAAGACCGACCGAGACGGCGTCTCGCTCGCATACGCCCTTGTAAGCTGGGACAACGACGACCCGACCGACTACCTGTCGGCCGGATTCTGGATGCGCTTCGACGGTGCCAGGACGACGCGGCGCCTCAACCCGGCGGACGCCGAGATCGTCCCCTTCATTGACGGGCCGGAGCTTGATGCGCGCGTCCCGCCTGCACTCCCGGTCTCGGGCACGGCTGCCTATGCCGGCAGCGCCGGCGGTGTTTACCGCTACCGCCAACCCGGCGCGGAGCC
>JAJEAC010000201.1 GCA_022824315.1 Silicimonas sp. | reverse complement strand
CGCAGCCGCAAGAATGCCGAGACCATGGTGACAAGGCTGAGACGGCACTTCGACAGGGTGATGGTTCACACCAGCACGGCAAAGAATGGCAGGGTCCTGCACCGTGTCCGCATCGGGCCCGAAGCGACCAGGCGGTCGGCGGATGCGTTGCAGTCCCGTGTGCAGGCGCGGGGGCCGCGAGACGCCTTCGTGGTCCGTTCGACCGGGTAGGGGACAATTTCATGCGGTTCTTCATTTCCGCCATGCTGGGGCTCGCGCTCCTCGGCGAAACCGCCCGGGCCGATACGACGATCGCCCCCAACGCAATATTGATTGACGGGACGACCGGGACCGTGCTGCTCGAGAAGAATGCGGACGAGCCCCTGCCGCCGGCGTCCATGAGCAAACTCATGACCGTGCTGATGGTTTTCGAGCGATTGAAAGCCGGCGTACTTTCGATGGACCACACTTTTCCGGTCAGTCACAAGGCCTGGAAGATGGGTGGCTCCAAGACGTTCGTGCGCGTCAACACACGCGTATCGATTGCCGATCTGCTGCGCGGCGTCATCGTGCAGTCCGGCAACGACGCCTCCATCGTCCTTGCCGAGGGAATTTCCGGCAGCGAGGAAGCATTCGCAGAGGCGATGACGGCGCGCGCGCGGGAACTGGGCCTGTCCAGCAGCAGCTTCCGAAATGCGACCGGTTGGCCGCACCCGGAACATCTGATCTCGGCACGCGACCTGGCACACCTTGCGCAGATTCTCGTGACGGACTTTCCAGTTTATTACGAAATGTTTGCGGAGAAGGAGTTCAAGTTCAACGGAATCGAGCAACGAAACAGAAATCCGTTGCTCAGCCGGGTTCCTGGCGCTGACGGATTGAAAACCGGACATACGAATGTTTCAGGATACGGCTTGACGGCTTCCGCAGAACGGAACGGGCGGCGGCTTTATTTGGTTCTGAACGGGCTGAAGAGCTCGGGAGCACGGGCCAGGGAGTCGGAACGGCTGATTGAGTGGGGGTTTCGGGAATTCGCAGCTTACCCCCTGCTTAAGAAGGGTGAGACGGTCGAGACGGCGGCCGTGTGGCTCGGCAGCATCGATCATGTGCCTCTGGTGCCGGACCGTGATGTAGTGCTGTCGATCAAACGCCAGGCGCGCGGCGGCCTCAAGGCCTTCGTCCGGTGGAAGGGACCGGTTGTCGCTCCGGTTGCGGAGGGTCAGGAACTTGCAACCCTGCATCTGGAGGCTCCCGGTATCCAGCCGGTCGCGCATCCGCTTTACGCCGGAGTGAGTGTCGAGCGGATCGGCTTCTTCGGCCGCATTTTCGAGAGGATGCGCGCCATGATTTTCGGTTTCGACTCTGCGGCGTGACGGGCAGGCTGATAACCTTCGAGGGCGGCGACGGGGCCGGCAAATCCACCCAGATCGCCCGGCTTGCCGATGATCTGGACGGGCTCGGTATTCCGGTCCTCTGCACCCGCGAGCCGGGCGGCACGGCCGGAGCGGAAGCCATCCGCACGTTGCTCGTTTCGGGAGAGGCAGACTGGGACCCGCTGGCGGAAGCGATGCTGCACTTCGCCGCGCGGCGGGAGCATGTCGAGAAATTCATCCGACCGGCGATGGCTGGCGGGACTTGGGTCCTGTGCGATCGATTCTTCGACTCCACGGTCGCGTACCAATGTTACGGGCAGGGCGTCTCCCTGGATGACGAGACCGCGCTGCGCCGGCTCGCCATCGATGACCTGCAGCCCGACCTGACACTATTGCTGGACATTCCGGTGGAAACCGGGCGGGCGAGAGCGCAAATACGCCAACAGAGCCGTTACGAAGCCATGAGCGACGACCTGCATCTCCGTGTACGCGCAGGATTTCTTGAAATCGCGAGGCGTGAACCACAGCGCGTGAAGATCATCGATGCCGGACGGGACACGGACAGCGTCGCAGCCGCTGTCTGGCGCATCGTGGCGGGACATTTCGGCCTGTCATGACCGGCGAGGCGCTATCGGAGCCCAGAATGCAGGAAAGGCTGGTCGGCCATTCTGCCGCCGGCCGGATGCTTGCAGCCGGTTTTGCCGCCGGCCGGCTGCATCACGCCTGGATTCTGGCTGGCCCGCGCGGCATCGGAAAGGCGACCCTCGCATTCAGGTTCGCCCGCTGTGCCCTTGCCGGACAAGCGGGATTTCTGTTGCCGGAGACGGAGACGGCGCCGCTGTATCTGCCAGCCGACGATCCGGTCTTCCGCCGCGTTGCGTCGGGCGGCCACTCGGACTTGCGGGTGGTCGAACCGGCCGGTGCACGCGGCGAGATCCGCGTGGATGCGATACGCGATGCGTTTCGATTCCTGCATCTCACGCCGGGGGAAGCAGCCTGGCGCGTTCTGATCGTCGACGGGGCGGATTCCATGAACCCGAACGCGCAAAACGCTGCCCTTAAATTGCTGGAGGAACCACCTCCCAACGTGTTGATTTTGCTGGTTGCGCATCGACCGTCCCTGTTACTGGCGACCGTGCGTTCCCGTTGCCGCATGCTGAGATTGACGCCCCTTGCCCGGCGAGAATTCGACGAGGTGATTCGCGGACTTGCGCCCCAACTGGATGCGGAGGCGTACGAGCGCCTTTATGCTGTTTCCGGCGGCAGTCCCGGTGCGGCTCTGGAACTCGAGCAGCTCGGTGGACGTGCGCTCAAGGAGGCAATCGATGCCTTGCTCGACTCGCTTCCGGTTATCGACCGCGGAGTGCTGGACAGCGTTGCCGGCGCAGTCACGGAGAGCCGCGAACCTGCCCATTTTCAGGCGTTTGGACGAATCCTCTCCGCGAGCCTCGCCGAACGCCTGCGGACCGCCGGACCCGACGCCGCATGGCTCGAGGCCGAGGCCGGCATTGCCCGCCTGCTGGAGCGCAGCACCGCCCTTTCTCTCGATCGCCGCCAGGTGGTGTTCGAGATATTTGGCGGGCTCGCCAGAACGGTCGCCGGCAGAGGGCAGGGCGTCGGCGCTTGATTCACCCAATTATTAGTGGGACAACCCGGTCGTGTTCCGGGACCCGGATGTCCACCCCCCATGAGTGACGGCACGCCGTTCTACATCACGACGCCGATTTACTATGTCAACGATGCGCCGCATATCGGCCATGCGTACACGACGCTGGCTTGCGATGCGCTCGCGCGCTTCAAGCGGCTGGACGGCTACGATGTCCGGTTCCTGACCGGCACGGATGAGCATGGGCAGAAGGTCGAGAAGGCCGCCTCGGCTGCGGGAGAGGCGCCGCAACCCTTCACCGATCGGATGTCCGGGAATTTTCGTGACCTGGCGGAGACACTGCGCACATCGCATGACGACTTCATCCGCACCACCGAACATCGCCACAAGCTTGCGAGCCAAGCCATCTGGCAAGCGCTTGTGGCGTCAGGCGACATCTATCCGGGAACGTATGCCGGCTGGTATTCGGTGCGCGACGAGGCGTTCTTCACGGAGGCCGAAGTCACACGGCGCGACGACGGCGCCCGGATCGCCACCACGGGAGCCGAGTGCGAATGGGTGGAGGAGCCAAGCTATTTCTTCCGCCTTTCGGCCTGGCAAGACCGCCTGCTGGCCTTTTACGAAGCCAATCCGGACTTCGTGGGGCCTCAAAGCCGGCGCAACGAGGTCGTCAGCTTCGTCCGTGGCGGCCTTCAGGACCTCTCGGTCTCACGCACGACATTCGACTGGGGCATCCCGGTTCCCGGTGACGACGCCCATGTCATGTATGTCTGGCTGGACGCGCTGACCAACTACATTACCGCTGTCGGCTATCCCGAGACGGGGTCGGCGTCTTTCCAGCGTTACTGGCCTGGTTTCCATATGGTCGGCAAGGACATTGTGCGGTTCCATGCTGTCTATTGGCCGGCTTTCCTCATGGCTGCCGGGCTGGCGCCGCCGAAACGGGTTTTCGCCCATGGCTGGTGGACCAACGAGGGCGAGAAAATCTCCAAGTCGCTCGG
>JAJEAC010000006.1 GCA_022824315.1 Silicimonas sp. | reverse complement strand
TTGACATTGCCCCAGTTGTGATCGTGATAGCACGATCCTTCAAGCACCTCCTCCTTGCCGTCGAGCGCGATCCTTGCCTTGACCCGGCCCTGCGGCACCGGCACGAGCCAAGCGCCGAAGACGTCCCTTTCCTCGCCGAAGAACTGGTGCCCGGTATCGGCGCGCCAGCTCTCCGTGGTGCGTGTCACGTCCAGCGTTACGTCGATGCGCTCGTCCTTCACGTGAATTTCGTAGCGCTCGAGGTCGCCGCGGAAATGGTTGCGGGCGATCTTCACGTCGCATCTGTCCTTTGCGGCAAAGAATTCGTCCGCCTTGAACTTGATGTCACGCTTGTAGGAAGAGCCGTCGGGGCGGTCGAACTCGATGTTGATCATCGGTGCCAGCCCCTTTCGCATCGGAGCCATGGGCTTAGGGAAGAAAACGACAACGAGGGTCGAGCCGTCGTCCAGATGGGCGTCGAAATACCACCATTCGTAATTCGTCTGAACAGGATCGGTGCGCATCCCGTCTTCCCAGGCCTCGGGAACGTTGCCGGGTTTCATGCCCAGCCGAGCAAAGTCCTCTGCTGATTTCGAGATACCTTCATAGGCGTGCGTAAGTGCCTGCTTGTTGCTCATTTCTCACTCCCGATTTGTGGCAAGCCGATTGACAATGGGTTAATGTCAGCGAGGCTTTATCCCTCTCGCCGTGATGGCGCAAGACTTCGCGATGCCGTGATGACAAGGCACACGAATCTTGCACGGAGACCGCGTCATCGGCGGTGCGGGGCGATCAAGGTTGCAAGCCTGGCGATGCCTTGCCAGTCCAACCAATGCCCGTGCCCGGCGCAGCAATTCGAAGAGGCTCAGGCCCAAGACGGCACGGCTCCTAACTTCGACACATAATGCGCAGCAAAGTCTGCCTCTCCCTCCCTCTGGTTTACTTCACGTGATCACCAGCAGGTCCGCAACGCCAAATCTGCCCGTTTCCTAACCCGACTTCCGCAACTCGCGGGTCTTGAGGTCCCTAACCCATTGATATTCCTGAACCCGACCCCCAAAGGTCGGCACTACACGACGCCCGCCGGGCCGCGGGCGCAATGCCGTCACGAAGAGATTCGCGCTCTGGGCGGGCAGGGTCATGCCGAGCTGGTGCAGCAGAAGCTCGTGCTCCTTCCTGGGTTTGGTGTAGCGCGACAGGACAAGGTCGCGGCCATCGGTGGTGGGCAGGTGCACATCCACCATCTGGATTGTGCCGAACGCCTCCATGATGGCGCGCGGGGTCAGACCGTCGGCGCGCCGGCGGGCGATGTTCTTCAAGGTCACCAGCAGGCAGTAGGCGATGAACGAGACGAAGATGTGCGCCTCGATCCGTTCCTCGATCTGGTGGAAGACGGGACGGACCGCGAGGTCGTGCTTCAATTCCTTGAATGCCTGTTCGGACAGCCTTCCGAGGTTGACTTTCGCTGCCATCCGGATCTCTCTGTTGGCGATGACGCAATTGGCGTCTCGGTATCCGTTTCGTGCAAAATGTCCATTGCCCGAAACGCAACTCGGAATTTTCCGGACTTGAAGCGGTTCCTGAAGCCTGGTGCCGACAGGCAGTTCCACCTTCGGATGAAACCGGACATTGGCTGCGATGTCAGTCATCATTCCGGGATGCAGCTCTCAGGAACCGGATCAATGTGTACGCCGCAAAGCGAGGACCGCGAACGCATGACGTCTGACTCGAGTCCGGGATCATTGACGCCAAACCGGATATGTCCAGGTCGGAGCGCGTCCTCAAGCCCCGCAGGGCGACCTTCCCGATCAGGAGGGTCCTGTCGCGAACCAGTGCCGAAACCTGTCAAGAACGGTGAATGCTGCATCATCGATTTGCATCAAGGCGCTCACGCGGCGCGGCGGGATTCTTCGGCCTGCATTGCCGCAACGACGCGCCCGTGATCTATGCCCTGCTTGCATGAACGGGCCAGTGACGCTACAAGCCGGACATGATCGATGGTGGTCGGATCAATGGCTGAAACGGCGAAACACGGCTTCACGCCGGAGCAGCTGGCATGGCTGGAAAAGCGCTTCAACGCGGTTCGGCCTGTCGCCGACCGTGGCTTCGACCGGGCCACGATCATGTGGATTATCGGCGGACTGACCGCGCTGGGGGTCGCCGTGGCCGGCGTTCTCTACGCGGAGATCGGTTCCGTCCGGGATCAGGTTCAGGCGAACACCGGCTCGCTCGCGCGGATCGAGGCGATCCTGGACGAACGGTTGCCAAGCGACAGATGACAGGGGGCCTTCTGTTAGGCATGACTGGCCAGAAATGTTGGAGAACCGAGACAAGACAACTGCGGACTTGCTACGAGTCCGAGAGCGTTTAGCCAGTCTGGACACCGAAAGGAGCCAGCTTCAGCGTGAACTGGAAGCTCTTGAGGTTCGGCTGGCCTCTGAACGCGCTCCAGTGCCAAACGGACCCGCCCCCGATAGTGCTCCTGTCACGAACAACTCGTCATCGCGTGAGAAAATTGAATTGTTCTGCCGCCTTTTCGCCGGTCGGCCCGACGTGTTTCCCGTGCGGTGGGAAAGTAGCCGGAGTGGCCGGTCCGGATATTCGCCCGCCTGTTTCAATGAGTGGGTCAAGGGCATTTGCGGCAAGCCGAAGGTCAAATGTCGAGAGTGCCCTCATCAGAAATTCGTTCCACCGGACGCAGGCAACATTGAAAGGCACTTGCGTGGCGGCGAGGACGGAAATTTTGTCGCTGGCGTCTATCCGTTGCTGCAGGACGACACATGCTGGTTTCTGGCGGTCGATTTCGACAAGGCGTCGTGGGCGGATGACGCCAGTGCATTGATCGAGACCTGTCGGGCAAAGGCCGTGCCTGCAGGGCTGGAGCGATCAAGATCAGGGAATGGGGGCCATGTCTGGGTCTTCTTTTCGGAGCCGGTGTCAGCTCGGATTGCGCGCCAGTTTGGATCGGCCTTGATCACGGAAGCAATGGAGAGGCGACCGGAAATTGAATTCGCCTCCTATGACCGCCTCTTCCCGAGCCAGGATACCATGTCGCTTGGCGGCTTAGGGAACCTGATCGCGCTGCCGCTCCAGCATAAGGCGCGCAAGTTTGGAAACAGCGTCTTTGTAGACACAGAGATGAGTCCATACGATGACCAGTGGGCCTTCTTGTCATCCTTGCCAAGATTGTCTGCCGAAGCTGTTTCCGATCTCGCCCAATCTGCGGAATTGTCCGGGCGGGTGCTCGGCGTACGAACGCCTGTGGATGACGAATATGCAGACGAGCCCTGGAAAATGCGTCCTTCGCGCCGCAACGCGGCGTCACATCGCCTTGACGTTACCCTTCCGCAAAAGGTCAAGGTGACGGTCGCTGACCAGGTCTATGTGGACCGAGCGGAACTTCCCTCTGCCGCAGTTGCCCGGCTGATGCGCTTGGCCGCATTCCCGAACCCCGAATTCTATCGTGCACAGGCGATGCGGTTCCCGACATTTGGCAAACCTCGAATCGTTTCCTGCGCCGAGTTGCATCCCCTACACATTGCCTTGCCCCGCGGCTGTTTCGACGAAGCCATCGGGTTCCTGTCCGAACACGGTGCAAGTGTGGATGTGGACGACCTGCGTGTTAGCGGAACCCCATTGCCGGAGACGGTTCGTTTCCGTGGCAAACTCCGCCAACAGCAATCGATCGCGTTCGATGCACTGGCCAAGCACGACAACGGCGTACTTGCCGCCACGACCGCATTCGGCAAGACCGTCGTGGCCTCCGCCCTTATCGGGCATCGCGCCTGCAATGCCCTGGTCCTTGTCCATCGCCGGGAAATCCTGAGCCAATGGGTTGAGCGGCTGGGCTCCTTTCTCGACATCGACCCGAAGCAGATCGGGACCATTGGGGCCGGAAAACGCAAGCCGACCGGCGTGATCGATGTCGCGCTGATTCAGAGTCTCGTCCGCAAGGGCGAGGTAGACGACATCGTTGCCGATTACGGAAATCTGATCGTCGATGAATGTCATCACATATCCGCTGCGAGTTTTGAACTTGTCGCCCGAAGATCTAAGGCGCGTTATGTCACTGGATTGTCGGCCACAGTCGTCAGAAAGGATGGGCATCACCCCATTATATTCATGCAGTGCGGGCCTGTACGGCATCGTGTGGATGCAAGATCGCACTCTGTGCGAAGCGGCATTCTGCATCGTGCCCGAGAGCGTTACACAGCGTTTAATTTGCCTGAGGACTTGGCCATGACTGAACGCCCGTCCATGCCCGCGATTTACGCCGCTCTGGCGGCGGACAGCAGTCGAAACGACTTGATCTTCGATGATGTTCTGCAGTCACTGGAGGCAAGAAGATCACCGATCGTGCTGACCGAACGCAAAGATCACGTTGAATACCTTCAGCAACGGTTCTCCCGGTTTGCAAGAAACGTCGTTGTGCTCCGTGGAGGCATGTCCGCGAAAGACCGGAAAGCTGCGCATGTCGCGTTGAAGGTCGACGACGGGGAGGAGCGGCTGATCCTCGCGATAGGTCGCTATATTGGAGAGGGCTTTGATGACGCCCGGCTCGATACCCTGTTCCTGACAATGCCAATCGCGTGGAAAGGCACGTTGGCGCAATATGTTGGCAGGCTGCATCGACAACATGATGGGAAGAAGGACGTCTTGGTGGTCGATTATGTAGACAGATCCGTGCCCGTCCTGTCGAAAATGGCAGCCAAGCGACGAGTCGGCTATCGTGCGCTTGGCTATGTAATGGAATAGCGGGCTGCCT
>JAJEAC010000192.1 GCA_022824315.1 Silicimonas sp. | reverse complement strand
TGACTCCGAAGCTCGTCGGCAAAGGAACGGGAGAGGCCGTCGAACTCGGCCAGAAGGGTCTCCGCAAGGGGGCGGCACTTGGATGTTGCAGGCATTGCATGCTCTCCGTCTGTTGAGTGAGAGCCGTACTCTGCCCGGAATCGCTGCGGGAGTAATGCCGAGCGAAAGCGGCCCTGAACCCCTTTGATTCAACGCTCCGTCACGCCTCGCTCGGCATGACCGGATTGTCGGCATTGGGTGCGGTATCTCGGTGTCGAGCTCGAAGATGCACTGAGCATTGCCGAGAAGATCGACATTTAAAGACAAGGCGGATGGCGCTTGCCATTCGCCTTCCCAAACCGGTCATACGCAAAAAAAAAGTAAACGCCTGCTCCGAGCCCACCTTAACCGATGCTGCATATCTCACCAATAGCTGAAGCCCGCAGAAAGCCGCCATTGATGCATCCAGTAGCGACCCACTGAGGACTCTTGCCAGTACAGCGACCGTTTCGCGGTAGCTTCCTGAGAGAGAACTTTGGTCGATGGGGAAGCTTCGCAATTTGGCGGATGACCCGGTTCGCGGCTCATGGCAAGCAGCCTTCCGTTTGCAATGACATCTCGAAGGGCGGGGAGCGGTAGCTTCGAGTTGATCAGTCGGAGGGTGACTCGATGGCTGATCCAGACTGCGCCACCGAAAAGCGTGCTGGCGAGATGACGTTTTGGGATACGCCGCGCCGTTCGAGATCGTCCGGCAGGCGGTTGTCTCGGATTAGGGAACTGGAAGCCTGCGCCAGAGCCGGAGCCATCATGATCCCAAACCCTCCCTGCCCGGCGAGCCAGAAGAAATCATCTACTGCGGCATCGAATCCCACGACCGGGGCACCATCGGACACGAATGACCGCAGGCCCGCCCAACTGTGCTTTATTCGGCGCAGGTCGATGGTGGTGTGGCGTTGAAGCCAATCGGCGGCAAGCGCGATGTCGAGTTCTTCGGGTTGTGCATCTTGGGGCTCGGTTGGCGTCTCGTCGCCTATCGAAGCCATGATGCGCCCGGCTTCCGGTTTAAAATAGGCCTCCGATCCGGCCATGTCGACTGCGGGCAATGCAGAGATCTCAACGCCTGCCGGAGCATCCACCACTATAGCGCAGCGACGTTTAGGGACCATTCCGATCGACTTTGTACCGGCCAGTTCTCCGATCTGGTCAGCCCAGGCACCGGCCGCGTTGATGACAACAGCGGCCTCGAGGCATTCACCAGCGACCACTATGTGCCATCTGCCCGACCCGCGTGCCAACTCCCGCACTCGCGCACCGCAAAGAAGACGCCCTTTCAGGGCTTTGAAGCGACGCAAATTGCCTCGTTGGAGCGCATCCACATCGATATCCTTGACGCCCGGTTCAAAAGCGGCGGCTGACACAACATCTGGGCGGAGCAGCGGCACCAGTTTCAGAGCTTCCGACGGCGACACTTCGTGAACAGGCGTTTGATCCGCCGCAGATGACACAAGCGCATCGAGGCCTTCTTCCTGGCCCTGCACTGCAATCGTTAGCAATCCGCGTTGTGTGAGCAGGGGGTATTCTGTAAAGCCGACCGGAGGGTCACGAAAGAACGGCCCGCTAAAGGCACTGATCGCGCGTACGACGGTGTTTCCATAATTGGGTGTGTACAGCGCGGCCGAGCGCCCCGTGCTGTGGTAGCCTGGCTGGGCCTCTGCCTCGATCAGCACGACATTTCCAATTTGGGCCAGTTCAAAAGCCAGCGATGTGCCCGCGATACCTGCGCCGATAATGGCAAAGTCGTACATTGAGCTTACCGGCCTTTCGATTTCAGCCGGTCAAGCGGTCCTCGGCCGGTTGGAAAGATTGCCACCGGGCCCGGAACGTTGCGGGAAATCACCGCCACCTAGCAACTGATCAGCGACCGGTACCAGAACATGAGTCAGAATTCTGCAATAAAAATGCAATACATTGACAAATGAAATGAAACTTACATAAGATGTGCCTAGGGGGACCTCGGGATTGAGCACATCCGTTCGAGAGCGACTGAAGGCCAGCTTGGCTACTGCTTCGAAGGCAGATCGGATTCTAGCCAATTTTATGCTGTCGGAATTGTCCAAGCTGCCGTTTGAAACGGCGGCGAGCCTGGCAGAAAAAGTAGATGTCAGTGAGCCAACCGTTGGCCGCTTTTGCCGGACCATCGGCTACAAGAGCTTCAAGGACCTCAAGGACCACCTGAAGCAGGATATCGGCCACCAGCCATGGCTGGTGGCCGATCGGCTTCATGATCTGCGCAAGCGGGCGTCCGCTGGCGAAGATCAACTTGCCGCCGGCCTTGAACTTGAAGTCGCGGCGCTTGTCGCGATCTACGAGTTGGCCCGGACGCCGGAATGGGCGCGCGTCGTGAAGCGATTGGCGACCACGCCCGATGTCTACGCAGTCGGGTTCCAGACAGAACGCGGTATGGCGCAGATATTGGTCAATCAGTTGCAATATCTGCGTGACGGTGTCCGAATGCTTGACCTTGCAGCCGGCAGTTTCGCCGAGGTGTTGGTGTCGGACCCAAGCAAGTCCTGCATCGTGATTTTCGAGGCGCGCCGCTACTCAAGGCAGTCGCTCGATCTGGCTCTCGAAGCCAAGAGTGCCGGGATTCCAGTCACGTTGATAACCGATCCGTTCTGCGATTGGGGCCGCGATCTCGTCGACGAGATGTTTGTCGTTCCCACCGAATTCAACCAATTCTGGGAGTCCACCGCCCAGATGGCAAGTTTGGCCAACCTCTTGGTCAACGGAGTGTTTCTGGAGCTTGGCCCCAAGGTCGAAGCCAGAATGGAAGCTGTCACTCAACTGTACAGTCGGTTTACCGGCTACGTCGGAAGACCGATCAATCGCACATCTCAGTCAGGGAGCAACTCGGCCTGACGCAGACCATTATCACAACAACAACAATAAGGAACTCTGCTATGCGCCTCATCTCAAAGACACGACTTCTTGCAAGCTCTATGCTGGTTTCTGCCAGCATGTTCGGCCTTGCGGTAGCCGCCACCGCTCAGGAAGCGACATTCGTCGTCTCCGCGCAGAACGTCGGCACACCCAGTTACAACCCGATCACCGGCACGAAACTCAACGATGCCATTACACTGATCTTTGACCGAATGGTCATTCAAGATGCCGACCAGAGCTTCCATGGTCAACTCGCCACAGAGTGGGAATCGACCGCCGATGGCATGTCCTGGACGTTCAAACTGCGTCCCGGCGTCACGTTCCACGATGGCGAACCGTTCAACGCCGAAACCATCGTCTGGTGGATTCCGCAGTTTGCAGACACGGAGAACGCCTTCATGACCGACGCCATTGAAAGCGTCCAAGTGATCGATGATCTGACGGTCGAATTCGTCATGAAAAACCCCGACCCGAACCTGTTGTCGAACATGGCGTCGGGCTTCATGAGTATTCCTTCGCCCAAGGCCTTTGACGAATTAGGCGATGATTTCGGCGTTACCGCTGCCGTCGGATCCGGCCCCTATAAGCTAGAAAGCTTTACGGTTGGTCAGGAGACGATGCTGACAGCCAATGAGGATTACGCCTGGGCGTCCGATCTGTCAGAGAACCAGGGGGCTCCGCATATCAAGACGCTGACGTTCCGCGAGATACCTGAGGATTCGACCGCCTTTCTCGAGCTGAGCACCGGTGGTGTGGACCTGCTTTACAGCGTGCCGACCGAATTCCTGCCGCGTCTCGAAAGCGAGGCGTTAGTACAAGTCGGCACGATGCCGGGTACCGGGTTGTTCTACATCCCCATCAACACAACCGTCGAACCGTTTACCGATATCAAGGTGCGTGAGGCCGCGGCGTTCGCTGTCAACCAGAAGGAAATACTGGACAATCTGTTCGGCGGTGTCGGTTCGGTTGCGAATACGTTCCTGATTGACTCGCTGCTGGCGGCAAACGTCGATTCTGCACTCAAGATCTCATATGACCCGGATCGGTCAAATTCTCTGCTGGATGAAGCCGGGTGGGTCCTGGGTTCTGATGGTGTACGGGAAAAGGACGGGACCAGACTGCAGGTTGCCTTGTGGACCCAGAATGGCACCGTGTTCAAACGCGTGACCGAAGTGGTTCAGGCCCAGTTGAAGGCCGTCGGCATCGGTGCGGACATCACAGTCTTCGACAGTGCTACCATCAATGACCAATATCGGAAGGGCACCGAGCATCAACTTGCCGTCCGCTCCTATTCATGGGCAAACGCTGATATCATCGACTGGTTTTTCTCGGGTCAGCGCCTGGGCTATCCCAACGTTTCAATGTGGAACGACCCCACCGCTGAGGAAATGAATGTAGCTGCCATGAAGGGCTCGCGAACCTGGGAAGAGCGGGTCGCCAATTTCACGACCTATCATGAATATGTGCTGAGTCAGTTCGTCTTTGCGCCGATCTACCAACCGGTTCAGATCTACGCCTACGGCAAGGATTCCATAACGGTGCCCGAAGCTGTTCGAGGTACGCGCCTCCAAAGCCAGACGGTCGTCGACATCACGGTCAACTGAACCGTGTCGACCCGTGTAGCCAACTGATGAGACCCCGGAATGGTCAGCTTTTTCCTCAAGCGGCTCCTGCTGCTCATTCCGGTGTTTCTTGCGGTCTCGGTCGTGATCTTCATGATCGTCCACCTCGTACCCGGCGATCCGATTGACAATCTCGTCCAGATCAACTCGTCGCCGGAGCAAAAGGCGGCGCTTGCGGCCAAGTACGGCCTCGATAAACCGCTCTATCAGCAATATGCGATCTGGCTGGGCAATGCCCTGACCGGCGACCTGGGTGACGCCATCATTCTGCGCCGCCCGGTTGCAGACCTGATTGCCCAGAACATTCCGCATTCATTGTCGCTCGGGGCGCTTGCCCTGCTGTTCTCGACGGTTGTCGGCATTGCCACTGGCGCACTAGCCGCCATCTACAAGGGCAGCTGGATCGACCGCACGACAATGACCCTGATCCTGCTGGGGTCGACGGTCCCGAGCTTCTGGCTGGGGCTGCTTCTCATCATGCTGTTTGCCGTCCAGCTGGGATGGTTTCCTGTTTCGGGTGCCCGAAGTTGGGATGCGCTGATCCTGCCTGTCCTCACGATTGGTCTGGGCGGTGTTGCGCTTGTTGCCCGTGTCACGCGCGTCGCCATGATGGAGACCGCGCGCAAGGATTTCGTCATGATGCTTCATGCCAAGGGCGTCCCGCCCTGGCAAATCGAACTGCGTCATGTGCTGCGCCACGCATTGCTTCCGGTGGTTACCATCCTGTCGTTGCGGATAGGCTGGATTCTCGGCGGTGCCGTGACCGTTGAATTCGTCTTTGCACGGCCGGGCCTTGGCTCGCTGCTGATCACCTCGCTGAACCAGCGTGATTATCCGGTTGTCCAGGGCGCGCTTTTGATGCTGGCAATCGCCGTCATGCTGGGCACGCTTCTAGGCGACATCATTCAAGCCGCAATGGACCCCCGCGTCCGCGAAGGGATCAAATGATGGCCGCCTTCGAACCCATCAAGACCGCCATCCGTTCACCGCGCGGAGGCGCTTCCGCTGCCGTTTTGCTGCTTGTCGTCGCCTGTGCACTGTTTGCACCGCTGATTGCGCCCTATGCCTATGACATCCAGAACTTGCCCGGCTCCAACGCCGAACCGAGCGCGGCCCACTGGATGGGCACAGACGAGTTCGGGCGTGATCTGATGTCACGCATCATCTACGGCGCGCGGACGTCGCTCACGGTCGCGGTCACCGCCATTTCCATCTCGGTCGTAGCCGGACTGTCGCTTGGCGCGATGGCGGCCTATTTTGGCGGCTGGTTTGACCGCACGGTGACGGCGGTCGTCGATCTGACTTGGTCCTTTCCCGAAATTCTGATCGCGCTGATCCTGATCGCAATCATCGGTCCTGGTGTAGGAAGCGTGATGGTGGCCGTTTCGATTGCCTACCTGGCCCAGTTCACGCGGCTGACGCGCGCGCAGATCATGGCGCTGAAGAACGAAACCTTTGTCGAGGCCACAACCAATCTGGGCGCGGGGCATTTTCACATCATCTTTCGCCATCTGTTACCCAATGCGCTGGCGCCTGTGATCGTGGCGGGCATGCTAGCGACAGGGGATGCGATCATCCTAGAAGCGACGCTCGGGTTCTTCGGCCTTGGCGCGCAACCCCCCACACCCAGCTGGGGTGCCATGATGTCCAGCGGTACGGCACAGATCTTCATCGCGCCCTGGATCATCATTTTTCCAGGCCTGGCCATCGCCATGACGGTTATCTCGATCAACCTTTTCGGCGACGCGCTGATCGAGGCGCTCGATATTCGTAACCGCTTGAGGAGCGTGTGACATGGCGCTTCTTTCGGTCCAGAGCATCTCGGTCTCCATCGGAAAGCTCAACCCGCTTGACGGCATCACGTTCACCATCGACAAGGGCGAAATCCTCGGCCTGGTGGGTGAATCCGGCTCGGGCAAATCGCTCACCGCCATGTGTGTCATGGGTCTGCTGCCTCGTATCGGCGGCGCCATCACGAAGGGATCCATCGTTTTTGACGGGTGCGAGTTGATCGGCCTTCCCGAGATCGAGTTTCGCCGCCTGCGAGGCAAGCGGATCGCTCTCATAAGTCAAAATCCGATGACGTCATTGGACCCGATCATCCTGATCGGGGCGCAGATCGATCAGGTCTCGAAGCTTCATCTGGGGCTGAGTGCCGAGGCTGCAAAGGCGCGAAGCCTCGATTTGATTGCCCAACTGCGTATTCCGGAGCCAGCAGCGATCCATCGTGCCTATCCGCATCAGCTGTCAGGCGGCATGAAGCAACGGATCGTCATTGCCATGGCGCTCGCCGCGGACCCCGACCTGATCGTCGCCGACGAACCCACCACGGCGCTCGATGTCACCATCCAGGCGCAGATCATACAGATCATGGTGGAGTTGGTCCGCGACCGCGGTCTGGCGTTGATGCTGATCACCCATGACATGGGCGTGGTGGCGCAAGCCTGTGACAGGGTCGTCGTCCTCTATTCCGGTCGGGTCGCGGAAATGAATGCCATTGGCGAGATCTTCGCCGAGCCAAAACATCCCTATACCCGCGAACTGATCCGCTGCATTCCGCGCCTTGGTCAGGAACCGGGCAGCCTCAAGGGTATTCCCGGCACCGTTCCAAGCATCATTGATTATCCCGATGGCTGTCGCTTCAACCCACGCTGTGGCGACGCACGGGAACTTTGCCGCGCCCAAGTGCCAGCGCTCGAACGAAAATCATCGGGCCTTGCGGCCTGCCATTTCAGCGAGGTTTGACCGATGAATGCTCTGGACGCGTCTGGCGACAATCTCGTACAGATCACAGACCTGACCCGCGAGTTTTCTTCTGGAGGAGGCTTCTTGAAACCGCGACGCACAATGCGCGCGGTCAACAACGTCTCTCTCGATGTGCCGCGCGGTAAAGTGACCGGCGTGGTCGGCGAGAGTGGATGCGGCAAGTCCACCCTGGCACGGCTGGTCTTACGCTTGCTGGAGGCGACTAAGGGTACAGTAACTTTCGACGGCAAGGACCTTTCGACCCAGTCCCAGGCTGAGATGCGCAGGCTGCGCCGTCGGATGCAGATGGTGTTTCAAGACCCCTATTCCGCCATCGACCCGCGCTATACGATCCGCCGTGCCTTGCTTGAACCCTTTCAGGTCCAAGGCGAAGCCAAATCGGCATCCGAGGCGAAGGCGACGGTGGATGAACTGATCTCGATGGTCGGTCTTAGTCCTCGCATGATGGCGAGTTTCCCGCATCAATTGTCGGGTGGTCAAAAACAGCGGGTCGGGATCGCGCGAGCGCTCGCGTTGCGCCCGTCCTTTCTCGTGCTTGATGAGCCGACCGCGTCGCTGGACGTCTCCATCCAGGCTCAGATCATCGACCTCTTGGAGTCTCTGAAAGAAGAGCTCGGCCTGACATATCTCTTCATCAGCCACGATCTCAGCCTCGTGCGCTACTTCTGCGATCGTGTTGTCGTGATGTATCTTGGCCGGTTGGTGGAGATTTTGCCGGGCGCCGGCGCGCGGCCGCGCCATCACTACGCCCATGCGCTTCTCGACAGTAATTTCGAGCCAGATCCGACGCGGCGCAAGGTGGTCACAATGCTGGGCGGCGAGATACCAAGCCCATTTGCAAAGATCCCCGGATGCGCCTTCGCCGCGCGTTGCCCAGCAGCGAATGATCTGTGCATGCGCGAACGCCCGCCGCTGACCGATCTGGGGAATGGCCACATGATTGCCTGCCACAACCCGATGGATTGAAACGCCGATGAGCTTCCGCGTCCTGACGGCTGAGATCAGTCACGAAACCAATACATTTTCGATCCGCCCGACAGACCTCGACGCGTTCAAAAGTCGGTATTTCCTGCTGGGCGCAGAGGCCATCCGCGAACGTGGGCAGGCAAATACCGATCTTGCCGGGTTCCTCGATGTCGCGCGAGACAAAGGATGGGTTCTGACCCACGCGGTCAGCACGTCCGCGCCACCCGGTGGGCTTGTCACACCCGGAACATTTTTGGCCTTGGAAGCACCGGTCATTGCTCTTGCTCTTGCGCAGCCTTTCGACGGCATTTTGCTGTCACTGCATGGCGCCATGGTGATCGAGGGTACCCAAGACGGCGAAGGGACTTTCCTCAAGCGCCTCAGGGAGGTCATCGGCGCGCAGGTCCCGATTGCGATCACGCTCGATCCTCATGCCAATGTGAGCCAGGAGATGGCGAATCTCGCCAATATCATCGTTTCCTACAAGACCTATCCTCATGTCGACATGCGCGACTGCGGCCTGTTGGCAGGAGAGATACTGCACCGGACCATGGCAGGTGAAATCGCTCCGCGAACGCTGCGGGTACATCGCCCGATGCTTGAGGAGGTCAATGGCGGACGCACCGACACCGGCCCGATGATCGAACGCAACAGGCGCGCTCGTGCGCACCAACGGCACCCCGATGCCTTTGCCGTCAGCATCAATGCGGGCTTCGGCAACGCGGATATCGCGGAGGTCGGCCCGACGGTTCTCGTCACCTACCAGGGCGATCCTGAGCCGCATGAAACGCTTGCCAACGAAATCGCCGACGACATCTGGGATCGCCGGTTCGAGGTCCTTAATGACTATCTCAGCGTCGAGGCCGCCGCCGCGCGATGTACCGCTCACAAGGGCGCAGACGGCCCGATTGTCGTTGCCGACTATGCCGACAATCCCGGCGGCGGGGCATATGGCGATGCAACATCGCTGCTTGCCGCTCTGCTTGCTGCCGATGTCGCTAATGCATGCTTCGGACCGCTGGTCGATCCCGAGGCCGTTGGATCTCTCAATGCTCGCCGTGTGGGCGACAATGTCACCCTGTCCATTGGAGGGAAGACGGATCCCGACCGTGGCGGCGGGCCCCTTATGGTGACTGGTACGCTCAAGCTGCTCAGCGGCGGCGACTACACGGGGACTGGACCGATCCTCGGCGGTCTTCAACGGAGTTGGGGACCGACGGTGGTCCTCGACGTGGCAGGCATCGAAATCCTGATTGTCAGTAACGCAACGCAGATGCTCGACCTTGAACAATTCCGCGCATTTGGGATCGAACCTTTGTCAAAATCCGTGATCGCATTGAAGTCCATGCAGCATTTCCGCGCCGCCTTTGGGCCGATCTCTGCTCGCATTATCGTCTGCGATAGCGGCGCGCTCTGTACACCAGACCTCGCCAGGCTGCCCTACGGCAAGGTGCCGCGTCCGATCTTTCCACTCGATCGATAGTGAAGCATTCGCAACTCCTCGGGCGCCATGTGGCGGCGCAGAGCAAGCCCGGTCTTGGAGTATCTTGAACAGCCCCTCACCCGCGTCGAGTATCATCGGTTCGCACGTGCCGGCGGGTCCGATCCTCGCCACCGGCGTTTTTTGCTGAAGTCGCGAAGTGCGGAATGCAGCCATCAGAATAGTTGCCGCGAACTGGTGCTTTGTCCCGCATTGTTG
>JAJEAC010000057.1 GCA_022824315.1 Silicimonas sp. | reverse complement strand
CGCACCGGCGCGCTGTTTCTGCCGCTCAACACCGCGTACACAACCGCCGAGCTCGACTACTTTCTCGGTGACGCAGAGCCGCGCGTTGCGGTCTGTGCCCCCGCCGCCGAGTCAGCGCTGCGACCTGTGGCGGACGCCAAGAGCATCACGCTGATGACGCTCGACGGGGCGGCGACCGGCACGCTGGTCGGGCGTGCCGCCGAAGCATCCGAGGATTTCGCAACTGTCGCCCGCCGCAGCGACGATCTGGCCGTGATCCTCTACACCTCGGGCACGACCGGGCGCTCGAAAGGTGCGATGCTGAGCCATGACAACCTTTTGTCGAACGCCGACGCACTTGTTGAGACCTGGCGCTTTACTGCCGCGGACACCTTGGTCCATGTCCTGCCGATCTTTCACGCGCACGGGTTGTTCGTGGCGATCAACGTTCTGTTGCGTGTCGGCGGACGGATGATCTTTCTTCCGAAGTTCGACGTTGACACCGTGTTGGCGCAATTGCCGCGGGCCACTGCGATGATGGGCGTGCCAACCCATTACAGCCGACTTCTGGGCGATGCGCGTTTCACGCGAGAAGTGACAGGGCACATGCGGCTCTTCGTTTCGGGATCGGCGCCTTTGCTGGCCGAAACCCATCGTGCATTCGAGGCCCGTACCGGCCACCGCATTCTGGAACGCTATGGCATGAGCGAAACAACGATGAGCACGTCGAACCCGTACGACGGCGAACGTCGGGCCGGCACGGTAGGCTTTCCGTTGCCTGGCGTCGAATTGCGCATTGTCGATGCAGAGTCCGGCGTCGAGGTGCCGCAGGGCGAGATCGGCATCTTGGAAGTGCGCGGTCCCAACGTGTTCAAGGGATACTGGCGGATGCCGGAGAAGACGGCGGAAGAATTTCGCGAAGACGGTTTCTTTGTCACCGGCGACATGGCTCGGATTGATGCCGACGGTTACATTACCATTGTCGGGCGCGCCAAGGATCTGGTGATCTCGGGCGGGTACAACGTCTATCCCAAGGAAGTCGAAGGGGAGATCGACGGACTGGAGGGCGTCGCCGAATCCGCGGTCATTGGCGTGCCGCACCCGGATTTCGGCGAGGGGGTTGTGGCAATAGTCGTGCGCGAGCCTGGCAGCGGGCTCGACGCCGAGGACATCCAAGCGGCGCTGCAGAACCGGCTGGCGAAGTTCAAGCAACCCAAGGCGATCTTCTTCATGGGCGAACTGCCGCGCAACACGATGGGCAAGGTCCAGAAGAACGCCTTGAGGGAGATGTTCGACGACGTGTTCTCGGAGCCTTAGGGTACGTATTTCGCCTAGGGATTGTGACGCGACTGACGCCGCCTTGGGTCGAAGACGGCGTTCGCGACCGGCCGCGGCAGCATGGTCCGGCGGAGCGAATTGCCGGGGCGATCGACGCCCAGGAACGAACGTCCAGACGTGCTGCCGCAAACGCGCTCCAAGGGCTCCACGCGCAGAATTCAAGGGGCCGCGGCTGGCATTGGGCTCGTGGCTCGGCGAAAACGCACGTTGAACACAAGCGCCGCGCCGGACTGACCTGAACATGAAGCTCTATGGCGGCTGGCCCAAGGGTGAACGGAGCGTTCAAATGTACGATGTGGTTGAACTTGAGTGCGACCGTATGGTTATTACCCCGAACGGGCAGGAAAGGAGATCAATGTGGCTTGTCGAATCGTAATTCTTGGCGCGTCCTACGGGTCGCTTCTGTCAACGAAGCTGCTGATGGCCGGCCATGACGTTACGCTCGTCTGCCTTCCGGAAGAGGCGGAACTGATCAATTCGGCGGGAACGATCGTCAGGATCACCCTGAAGGGTGAAGGCGAACCGCGCCTGATTCGGTCGGGTGAGCAGCCCGGGAGTCTGGATGCGAAGACTCCGGATGAAGTGGACCCGGGCGAATACGATCTTGTGGGGCTGGCCATGCAGGAGCCGCAGTTTCGTGCACCGCCGGTCTGGGGGTTGATGGACAAGATTGCCGAAGCCGGGAAGCCGTGTCTGTCGATCATGAACATGCCGCCACTTGCCTACCTGCGGCGCATTCCCGGGCTCGACACGGAAGCGCTGAGGCACTGCTACACCGAGCCCAAGGTTTGGGACGCATTCAATCCTGACAGCGTGACCCTGTGCAGTCCGGATCCACAGGCGTTCCGGCCCCCCGAGGAGAGCCTGAATTTTCTTCATGTTGGGTTGCCCACGAACTTCAAGGCAGCGACATTCGCGTCAGAGGCGCACAACGCGATCCTGAACCGGCTGGCTGAAGACATCGCTTCCGTCCGGTTGGACGGGCAGGACGTGCCGGTGAAGCTGCGCGTGCACGACTCTCTCTTTGTGCCGTTCGCGAAGTGGTCGATGCTTCTGACCGGAAACTACAGGGCAATAACGCCTGAAGCGCCGCGGTCGATCAAGGAGGCGGTGCATTCCGACATCGAACTGTCCCGTGAGATCTATGCCTGGGTGGATTCCGTGGCGGCGCGGCTTGGTGCCAGCACGGAGGATCATGTACCGTTCGAGAAATACGCAAGGGCAGCGGAAAGTCTCCTGAAGCCGTCCTCGGCTGCACGGGCCGCATTTGCGGGAGCTACGCATATCGAACGTGTGGACAAGCTCGTTCAGGCAATCGGCAGGACATTCGGTCTCGAGAATGCAAACGTGGACGACACCGTGGGTATCGTTGACGCCCGGCTTGAATTGAATCGATCCGGCTAGGGATCAGGAGTGAAAGATCAGGAAGATCCGCAAACCCGTCTGTTGTTCGCCGAGATGGACGAATCCAGACGGGATGGAGACAGCGATGAGGTCGGTTTTGCTGATGTCGGGATAGAAATGCAGCCCCGCATGGCGGCCGTTTGATTCCTGTTCGCAATTCCCCCACCAGGCGCCTGCTGGTCTTGCATGACCTTGCTCCTCCTGGGTGCCCGCCAATCAGACGCGCTCGCAGACAATCTGCGGGATTGGGCGGTGGCCAATGCGCGCTGAGTCCGCGATGCGGCTGGTCGCGAAGGGCCCGTATCCATCAGTGCGGAGCCGCAGCGCGAACTCTAGTTCCTGCTGCGTGTCGCGTTGCGGTACCAGGCAACGATTGTTGCGCGGCTGCCCGCGTCCATGGTTGACACCGCGTTCGGTGGCGGCATGGCATGGGTCACGCCCGCTTGGAGAAATATCTGCCTCGCGTGACGCGCGACATCGGATTCCGTTTCCAGGACCACGCCGTTAGGGGGCCAGTGCATGCCCTCCCATACCGGCTCGCGCGCGTGGCACATCGAGCAGTTGCCAAGCACGACGTCGAAGGCATCGCCGAACCCGTCGGCCGAAGCGAATTGCCTCTCAAGTGGCGTGAGCCTGCGCGCTTCGGCCTCTTCCAGGCTGTCGAGCATCGGCGCCACCGAAAGCCAGGCCATGATGACGAAGAGAATGGCGGTGACTGCCCAGGTCCAATGCGGCCCCGATCCCGTCGCGTGCATCGTGTTGAAGTAGTGCCGGATCGTGACGCCGGTCAGGAACACCAGGCTTGCGATGATCCAGCTGTATTCCGTCGCGAAGGCAAGCGGATAGTGTATCGAGAGCATGAGGAAGATGACCGGCAGGGTCAGGTAGTTGTTATGCGTTGACCTGAGCTTTGCGATCTTTCCGTATCGCGGATCGGGCGTGCGGCCTGCCTTCAGATCCTCCACGACAATCTTCTGGTTCGGAATGATGATGAAGAAGACGTTCGCAGTCATGATCGTCGCGGTGAATGCTCCGAGATGTATAAGCGCGGCACGGCCCGTGAAGAGTTGGTTGAGGCCCCAGCTCATCGCGACGATAATAATGAAGAGAGCCAGCATCATCGCCGTCGGATGGTCGCCGAGCCTGGACTTGCAAAGAAAGTCGTATAGAAGCCAGCCCACGCCGATCGACGCAGCCGAGATCAGGATGCCTTGCCAGAGCGTCAGGTCGGCCTTGGTCGGGTCGAGCAGGTACAGCTCTCCGCCGAGCCAGTAGATGATCATGAGGAGTACAGCGCCCGACAGCCACGTTGAGTAGCTCTCCCATTTGAACCAGACCAGGTGTTCCGGCATGTTCTCTGGCGCGACGAGGTATTTCCGGATGTGGTAGAAGCCGCCCCCGTGCACCTGCCATTCCTCGCCATGCACGCCCGTAGGCAGGTTGGGCGCCTTCTTCAGCCCGAGATCGAGCGCGATGAAATAGAATGATGAGCCGATCCAGGCGATCGCCGTGATGACGTGGAGCCAGCGGACCGCGAAGGCCACCCAGTCCCAGATGGCGGCGAGGTCGTACATGGCGTGCCTCCCTTGATCTCGATTCCGGGGCAGACTAGGCGGGCGGACATTGTTCTGGTATTGAGGTAAGATACCAAGCTGCATCAAAAAAACCAGAACAATGTCCTATTTCGACAACATCCGGACCTTCGTGCGCGTCTACGAACTAGGCAGCATGTCCGCCGCCGGGCGCGATCTCAGGATTTCGCCTGCGGTCACGTCCTCGCGCATTTCGCAGCTGGAAGAACATCTGAGCGTCCGCCTCTTTCAGCGCACGACGCGAAGCCTGACGCCGACGGAGCAGGGTCGGGCGTTCTACAGCGGAGCCTGCGCGGTTCTTGAGTCGGTCGAGAATGCCGAAGCCCAGGTGGTCAACATCACGGAGAACCCGAAGGGGTCGCTTTATGTCGCTGCACCGCTCGGTGTCGGACGTCGTCTTGTTGCGCCGCAAGTCCCGGAATTCCTGAAACTGTACCCGGAGGTGAGCGTCCGGTTGCGCTTGACCGATCGCAAGGTCGACCTGACGACGGAGGGTCTCGATCTTGCCTTCTTCCTTGGCATGCCCGAGGACAGCAATCTTCGCATCCGCAAGTTCGCCGATGTGGAACGAGTCCTCTGCGCTTCTCCCAGATATCTCAAGGAGCGCGGCCATCCGTCTGACGGGGATGAACTCATTGCCGAAGGGCACGAGTGCCTCAACCTGCGGTTTCCCGGCGCAACCGAATTCCAGTGGCGCCTGACAACTTCAGAGGGTCCCAAGCGGTTCAGGGTGTCCGGACGTTATGAGTCGGATGACGGTGACGTGCTGACGGACTGGGCGCTCGCCGGGCACGGCGTCGCGTTGAAGCCGGTCTTCGAAGTGGCCGAGCACCTGAAGGCCGGACGTCTTGTTCCTGTGGCGACAAAGACGCCGCCCGAACCGATCCAGATGGCGTGCCTGTTCACTCACCGCAGGCGGCAGGATCCGAAAACACGGCTCTTCATGGAGTTCATGATCGAACGGGTCAGCGCAATAGTCCGCAATGCCGAGAAGCGGGTTCAACTGCCGCGGTAGGTCGAGTAGCCGAAGGGCGAGAGAAGCAGCGGCACATGGTAATGCGATGCCTCGGACATGCAGAACCTGACTGGAACGACATCGAGGAATTGTGGGCTTCGGGCCGACGCTTCGGCGGTGGCGAGATAGTCTCCTGCGTGGAAGACGAGTTCGTAGACGCCAGGCACGAAGCTGTCCTCGGGCAGGATCTGCTCGTCCGTCCGTCCGTCTCTGTTCGTCACGAGTGTCTTGAGGTGCGCGCGCTCGTCGCCCTCGATCCTATACAGTTCTACTTTCAGCCCCTCGGCCGGGCGGCCACATGCCGTATCGAGCACATGCGTGGTGAGGTATCCCGCCATGTCAGTCCCTCCGAAATTCAATGCCTTATAGCCCCGGACACCACCGCGTCGCAAAGCGCACCTGTCAGAAGGCTCTTTCAAGTAAATTTTGAAATGCAACTCAATTGTCTTGGTTTACAAGTGTTCAACCTTGGAGATGGAGGCCATCCGTGACGCGCTATCCCCGTGACATGACCGGCTACGGTGCATCGCCGCCCAACGCCAACTGGCCGGACGGGGCGAAGATCGCCGTGCAAATCGTCCTGAACTACGAAGAGGGCGGCGAAAACTGCATCCTCCACGGCGACTCGGCCTCGGAAGCATTCCTCTCGGAAGTCACCGGCGCCCAGCCTTGGCCGGGGCAACGCCACTGGAACATGGAATCGATCTACGAATACGGCGCCCGCGCCGGGTTCTGGCGGGTCCACAGGATTTTGAAGGACGTACCGATCACGATCTACGGCGTGGCGACGGCGCTTGCCCGGGCGCCCGAGCAGGTCGCGGCGATGCAGGCGGCCGGCTGGGAGATCGCGAGCCATGGGCTGAAATGGATCGAGCACAAGGACATGCCCGTTGAGGAGGAACGTGCGCAGGTCCGCGAGGCGATCCGGCTTCATGCCGAGGTGACGGGAGACCCCCCGCGTGGCTGGTACACCGGGCGCTGCTCCATGAACACGGTCGACCTGGCGGCGGAGGAAGGTGAGTTCGCCTACATCGCCGACAGCTACGCCGACGATCTTCCGTACTGGATCCGCGCGGGCGGAAAGGACCAGTTGATCGTGCCTTACACGCTGGACTGCAACGACATGCGGTTCGCGATTCAGGCCGGGTTTGCATCCGGCAACGATTTCGAGACGATGGTGAAGGACGCATTCGACGCGCTCTACGAGGAGGGGCGGGCCGGCGTTCCGAAGATGCTGTCGGTCGGGCTTCATTGCCGATTGATCGGTCGCCCGAGCCGTGCGGCCGCGCTGCGCCGGGTGCTGGAGCATTTCCGGAGCCACGACGGCGTCTGGTTCGCGACGCGGCTCCAGATCGCCGAGCATTGGGCGACGGAACATCCCCCGGTGCACAAGGTGCGGCCCTCGGAAATGGACCGGGAGACCTTCGTGGCCGAATTCGGCGGAGTTTTCGAGCATTCGCCCTGGATCGCCGAGGATGCACATGCGCTCGAACTCGGGCCGATGCATGACAGTGCTGTCGGCGTTCATGCCGCGCTGGTTCGAATCTTTCGCACTGCGCCCAAAGAAAGGCGCCTTGACGTTCTGGCTGCGCATCCAGACCTTGCAGGCAAGCTGGCCCAAGCCAGGCGGCTGACGGACGAGTCGACCGCCGAGCAGGCCTCGGCCGGTCTCGATGCGCTGACCGACAAGGAGCGAGCGGCGTTCACGAAATTGAACGACGCATACACTTCCAAGTTCGGATTTCCGTTCATTATCGCCGTGCGTGACAACACCAAGGCGTCGATCATGGAGGCATTCCGCCGCCGGATCGACAGCGACCGGGACGCCGAGTTCGCGGAAGCCTGCCGGCAGGTCGAACGGATCGCGGAAATCAGGCTCCAGGAGAGGCTCGGCGCATGAACAGAACGCTTCTGGCACGTCCCCTCACGTCGGAAGCCTTCGCGCCGTTCGGCGATGTTCTCGAAGCCAAAGGCGTTCCCGACAGGATCATCAATCGCGGCCGCTGCGGCCGGTTCCACGACCGCGCCCGCCTCGACTTCGGAACGGATGGGCGTGCAGGCATCAGCGTCTTCCAGGGAGAGCCTGTTGCATGGCCAGCGGAAATCGCCCTTGTCGAGCGGCATCCGGAGGGCAGCCAGGCCTTCGTGTCGATGTCCGGTCACCCGTTTCTGGTCGTGGTCGCGCCGGATGAGAGCGGCGCGCCGGGTACGCCGTGCGCCTTCATCGCCGCGCCCGGTCAAGGCGTGAATTTCCACCGCGGAACATGGCACGGGGTCCTGACGCCCCTGCATGAGCCAGGGCTCTTTGCGGTCGTTGATCGGATTGGGAACACTCCGAACCTCGAGGAGCGCTGGTTCGATCCCCCGTATCAAGTCGAGCCAGGAGAGGACGGCGCCGGTGCGGGGTTGGCAAAGGCATCATGACAGGGGGGTAACACTCGTGGCCAATGCAACGATCGGGACACCGGAGCAACTCCGTGACCCAAACTACGCTCCGGCGCTGCATCGCGCCGTTCCTCTGGGGATTCAGCATGTGCTGGCGATGTTCGTCTCGAACGTCACGCCGGCGATCATCGTGGCCGGTGCGGCCGGCTTCGGATTTGGCTCGAACAGCCCGGACTTTCCGGAACTCCTGTACCTGATCCAGATGTCCATGCTGTTCGCGGGCATTGCAACGCTGCTGCAGACCGTGACGATCGGACCGGTGGGAGCGGCATTGCCGATCGTGCAGGGCACGTCGTTCGCCTTCATTCCGATCATGATCCCCCTTGTTGCCGGAAAGGGCGTCGACGGGCTTGCCGCCTTGTTCGGCGGCGTGCTCGTCGGCGGCCTCTTCCATGCGCTTCTGGGCACCGTGATCGGCAGGATCCGTTTCGCACTTCCGCCGTTGGTCACTGGCCTCGTCGTGATGATGATCGGTCTCGCGCTCGTGAAGGTGGGCATCGAGTACGCCGCGGGCGGCGTTCCGGCCAAGGCGTCGGGCGCTGCAAGCTACGGATCGCTGTCGAGTTGGATGCCGGCGCTGATCGTGGTTGCCGTCACGCTCGGGCTGAAGTTCTTCGCGCGCGGCATGCTCTCTGTCTCTGCCGTGCTGATCGGCATCTTGGCCGGTTATTGCTACTGCATCGGGGTCGGCAAGCTTCCCTTGGGCGACATTGCCGGCTCATGGGCGAATTCTGCAGCCTTTGCCTTGCCGCAGCCGTTCAAATACGGATTCGAGTTCTCGGCCGCGGCGATCATCGGCTTTTGCCTGATGGCCTTTGTCTCGGCGGTCGAAACCGTCGGCGATGTCTCCGGCATCACCAAGGGTGGCGCGGGCCGTCAGGCGACCGACAAGGAAATCCAGGGTGCGACCTTTGCCGACGGCTTCGGCACGGCGATCGCGGGGATCTTCGGCGGCCTGCCGAACACCTCGTTCAGCCAAAATGTCGGCCTGATTGCGATGACAGGCGTCATGAGTCGCCAGGTCGTGACGATAGGCGCGATCTTCCTGGTCATCTGCGGCCTGATCCCCAAGGTTGGCGGCGTGATCCGCACGGTGCCCATCGAGGTGCTCGGTGGCGGCGTCATCGTGATGTTCGGGATGGTCGTCGCGGCGGGTGTCTCAATGCTATCCGACGTGGTCTGGAACCGCCGCAACATGGTGATCTTCGCAATTGCTCTTTCAGTTGGTCTCGGCCTGCAACTCGAAGTGCTGAACGTTGCACCGGGGTCGGCCAACGCGTTGCAGCACCTGCCAGACACGCTGCGCATACTTGCTGCATCGGGCATCCTGCCTGCGGCCTTGATCGCCATTGTGCTGAACCTGGTCCTGCCGGAGTCCCTTGCCGACGAGGCTACCGAAGAAGTCTCCGGCGGCATGAGCGGCCACGGTCAAGGCTAGGTCGTTCTGGGCGGTCACGTCCAATCCGGCATGGGAGAAAGGCAGAAGCCCGCTCCATTCGGGCGGGCCTTGCCTTTGGGCATCGGCCGGATGTGTTTCGAGAGTTTGCAACAAGATCAGACTGAAGACCGGAACCTGATCTTTCTCGCCGTCGCTTCATTCTGTGTGTGCCCTTGCCTCGGGAAGCCGGGCAGTTGGCGCGAATTCGAATCGAATGGGCGAACGCAAGAATGTCGGAAAGATCTGGGGGCGCAGATGTCGGCGGCAGTGATCGGGACAGGCTCCACGACAAGGATGCGAACCACCCCGCGTGCTCACATGTCGGGTGCGCCGGCGACAGGCCTGAGCGCCATGTGGCGGTTGACGTCCTTGTAGAGAAGGTAGCGGAAGCGACCGGGACCGCCAGCGTAGCATGCCTGCGGGCAGAATGCGCGGAGCCACATGTAGTCTCCAGCCTCCACTTCGACCCAATCCTGGTTGAGCCGGTAGACTGCCTTGCCTTCCAGCACGTAGAGCCCGTGTTCCATGACGTGGGTTTCGGCGAAGGGAATCACGGCGCCGGGTTCAAGAGTCACGATATTGACGTGCATGTCATGGCGCATGTCTCCCGGATCGACGAACCGCGTGGTGGTCCACTTTCCGTCCGTTCCGGGCATCGGTGTCGGCGCGATGTCCTGCTCGTTCGTGACGATGACGTCAGGGTTGGAAAGACCGTCGACGCGTTCGTACGCCTTGCGAATCCAGTGAAAGCGGCATGCAGTGTCGCCTTCATTCCTGAGCGTCCAGCCCGTTTGGGGCGGCAGGTAGACATAGCTTCCAGGCTTGAGCGCATGTACATTTCCTTCGACGGCAATCCTGGCCGTGCCGTCAACGACGAAGATGACACCCTCGGCACTGGAGTCGGTGTCCGGCCTTTCGGATCCACCGCCCGGGGCAACCTCCATGATGTATTGGGAGAAGGTCTCGGCAAACCCGCTGAGCGGACGCGACAGAACCCAAAGTCGTGTGCCCGTCCAGAAGGGCAGGCAACTCGTGACGATGTCCTGCATGGTGCCCTTGGGAATGACTGCGTACGCCTCCGTGAACATGGCGCGGTCCGTCAGCAGTTGTTCCTGTGGTGGGTGCCCGCCGGTCGGGGCGAAGTAGCGTGAGGTCATGACAGTTCCAGGAATGGCGACACGAGGACAGATTAGGGTCTGCACGCCACCTGCGAACATACGGAACTTCGCGACAGCACCTTTCGGAAAATCAGGCAAATCCCGAGCATCCGTCGATACATGCATATGCCGCAGTACTGCAAACCGGCGCCGACAGTCACCGTCGACGTTTCGGACTCGTCAGGAGGCTAAGCACCTTCTTTGCCGCTGGCCAGCAACTGGTCGATTTCCCGTCGTGACGGCATTGACGGTGCGGTGCCGGGACGCGTGACCGAGATGCCCGCCGCCGCGCACGCGAAACGAACGGCATCGACGGGTGCCTGCCCCTCGGCAAGTGCGGTTGCAAACCCGCCGCTGAATGCGTCGCCGGCCCCGGTGGTTTCGACAACTTCACCGGCAATGATTGCAGGCACGTGGACCGATTCGGACGCGTCCTTGTAGAACGCACCAAGTTCCCCAAGCGTGATGATGGCGGCACCCGCTCCGGCAGCGAGAAACGCTTCAGCCGCGCGGTCGGCATCCTCAATGGAGGTAACAGGGATGCCGGTGAGCCCCTCCGCTTCGGATTCGTTCGGTGTCACGAAATCGCAGAGCGCGAGCATTCCGGGCGGCAAGTCCGCAGCCGGAGCCGGATTGAGTAAGGTGCGGACCTCGGCGCCTCGTGCTATCTCAAGCGCCCTGAATGCCGCGTCGATCGGCTGTTCAAGCTGGGTGACGAGGATGTCGGCGCCTTCGATCAGGTTTCTGCGCGCCTCGATGTCCTCCACGGAAATTGCCCGCGCGGCTCCCGGGGAAACGATGATCGCGTTGTCGCCGGTCTTGTCGTCGACAAAAATGAAGGCTGCGCCCGTGTAGCTGTCTTCGTGTTGGGTGACGACCGGTGTGACCCCCGCGCTTCTCCAGGTTTCAAGCGCAATGTCGGCGAAGGCATCCTTGCCAAGCCGGGTCACGAAATGTGCGTCGCCGCCCGCTCTCGCCGCCGCGACCGCCTGGTTCGAGCCCTTTCCGCCCGGGCCCAGGACGAAGCTGTTGCCAAGGATCGTTTCGCCGATCCGGGGCATTCGTTCGGCGCGATAGGACGTGTCGGCGACGAACACGCCAAGGATCACGATTTCCCCGCTCAACGGTTCATCACGCGTCTGGGGGAATCACGCCCTTGCGGAACATGAAGCATCCGTAGAAGCGCCGCTCTCCTGTCTGGATCACGGCATAGGCTTCACGGGCAAGGTCGTAGAAGGCGAAGCGTTCGATGCCGATCAGCGCGCGGTGCCTTCCTTCCGAGGAGTCGATTGCGGCCTGCACCTCCTCCTGCACGGGCGGCACCTCGTCCGGTGCATCGACCACCTCCATGCGCCCGGCGAAGTCGTCGACGAAGGTGTCGAGAGGCAGAACCGACAGCACGGCCTCGGCCGCTTCGGCCGCCGTCAGGTTGTCCATGCGCAGGAGGTCACCCAATGCCGTGTCGCGCGCGATCGACTCCGCGGGAAAATTCGTGTCCGCGATGATCAGGACATCGCCATGACCCATGGCCCGCAACGCGTAGAGGACATCGGCGTTCAGCCGGGGGTCGATTCCTTTCAACATGTGTTCCCTTTCAGCAAGTTGGTCGTATCAGTGGGTCGGACCCTTCGGACCCGCGATCCTGGACAAGTTGACTCAATTCAATGACATGTCAATTCGGCAGGTACGCCAATTCCGGTCAACCCGCCTTGAGACTTGCCAGCACCCTGCGTGTTGCCGCGACAAGTGGCGCTTCAACATCCTTGAGTATCTGAACCCTGTCGAACCGGTCAGG
Source organism: Silicimonas sp. (assembly GCA_022824315.1). Taxonomy (GTDB): domain Bacteria; phylum Pseudomonadota; class Alphaproteobacteria; order Rhodobacterales; family Rhodobacteraceae; genus JAJEFO01. The sequence goes on along the minus strand of JAJEAC010000057.1, from coordinate 8,071 downwards.
ATCGCGGTTCACGGACTCTCGAAGCGCCCGCCCGAAGGCCATGCGCAACTCGGTGCCGATGTTGAACTTGCAGATGGCGGAATCGCGAGCGAGGCGTCGGCGCTGCGCGGACGGGACACCCGAGCCTCCGTGGATCACAAGGGGAAGGTCCGTCAATGCCTCGATCGCCGCGATGCGGGCCTCGTCAAGCCGGCCGGACTGCTCCTGCTGCAGATGCACGTTGCCAACGGAGACCGCCATCGCGTCGACGCCGGTATCGCGGGCAAACAGCGCCGCCTCTTCAGGATCGGTGCCTGCGGAAGCCTCTCCCCGGTCATATCCCACGAAGCCGATTTCGCCCTCGCAGGAGATGCCGGCGCGATGCGCAAGTTCAGCAACCCCTGCCGTCTCGTCAATATTCTGTGCCAGCGGTTTGCGGGAACCGTCGAACATCAGGGAGGTGAAGCCCGCATCCAGTGCCGCCTTGCATTCGTCCATGGTGTACCCGTGGTCGAGATGCGCGACCACCGGTACGTCCGATTCATTCGCAAGGTGACGAAACATCCGCCCAAGAACCGGCAGCGGCGTATGTGCCCGGCAGGACGGTCCGGCCTGCAGAATGACGGGGCAGTTCTCGGCCTCCGCGGCCTCGACATACGCCCGTGTATCTTCCCAGCCCAACGTCACGAGGCCAGCGACCGCGTAATTTCCGGCGAGCGCCGGCTGCAGCACATCGGAAAGCGTCGCCAGCGTCATTTGAACTTTGCGATCATGTCCTTGATGCCGGGGATCGTTTCGATCTGGTCGGCATGCGACGGTTGAAAAAACTGTATGAGCGATCGCTGGCTGAGCCCGCCGAGGATGGTGAAATAGTACATTTCGTATCCCGGCAGCACGCAGCAAGGGTGGTACCCGCGGTCAAGGCAGATCGTGGAGCCGTCGACGATGTGATAGGCGTCCCCGGGCCTGCCGTCTTCGCGCTGAAGCATCTGCACGCCGGAACCATGCTTCGGACGGAACCGGAAGTTGTAGGTTTCGTCGTGGCGCGTCTCGTCGGGCAGGCGGTCGGTGTCGTGCTTGTGGCTCGGGAATCCCGACCAGCCGCCGGTGCCCACGGTGAAGAGTTCGCTGACCAGCAGCCGGCCTACCTTGCCGTGCTGCTTCTGGCCCAGGATGTGCTTGATCTTTCGATGCGTCTTTGTGTCGTCGGAGCCGTATTGCACGAGGTCGAGCTCGTTTGAACGCACGGCAAACGGCTCGAGCACGTCATCGAACTTCGCACCGGCGACAAAGACCTCGGCGCTGTCCGATTTGCAGACCATTTCCGCCCTTGCGCCGGTGGGCACGTAGACTCCCTCGGGTTCGCCGTCCCAGACATCTTCGACGCGCCCGCCAAGGGCGTCGAACCTGGCGCCCTCGATGTTGACGTCGACGGTGCCCGTCGCGGGAACGATGCAGGTCTCGTATCCCGGAACTGCGTATTCGAACGCGTCTCCCGCCTTCAGCTTGACGATGTTGAAGTAGTTGAGCGGCACCGTCGAGTTGTCGGCATCGACGACGGGCCTGTTCTGGTTGTCGTAAGGGGCGATGTGCATGGTTGTTATCCTTCAGTCGGGCCGGGATGATCGGCCAGGAATGCTTCAAGCGTCGGGGTGTCGGGCAGGGCCGGTGCGCATCCGGGGCGAGAGACCGTGATAGATGCGCAGGCGGAGCCCCTCAGAATCGCGGGCTTCAGATCATGCCCGTCGGCCAGCGAGGTCATGAGGCCAGCCATGAAGCTGTCTCCGGCACCTGTGGGCTTCAGCGCGTCGACCGGATAGATTCCCGTGCGGATTTCCTTGCCGCCCGCGAAAGTGATCGCGCCTTCTTGGCCCATCTTGTAGATCACGATGTCAGCGGAAGTCTCCGAAAGTTGCCGGGCCTTGTCCAATCCCTTGGCGTAGTCTCCTGCCACGAATCCGAATTCCTCGTCATTTCCGACGATCATGTCGCATCCTGCGGCCGCGCGGCTCAGCACGTCGGCGGCGACCTCGGGAGACGGCCAGGAATAGGGGCGGTAGTCGACGTCGAATATGATCGGCAGCCCGGCCTCCCTCGCAAGCTCGAACGCCCGGAACGTGGCGGACCGTGACGGCTCCGCCGCAAACACCGTGCCCGCCGTGATGAGTGCGCCGAAGCGCTCGTATTCCACGGCTTCGACATCGCTTTCGTCCATCTGGAAGTCCGCTGCGCCGTTTCTGTAGATGACGTTCCGGTGGCCTTCAACCACGCTCTCGTAGACCGCAAGCGAGTTGCGGAATTCCCCGCCGACCTTGGCGACATGGGTCGTGTCAACCCCGTAATGCCTCAGTCGATTGATGCAGTAGCTTCCGATCGAGTCGTCAGACGTCCGCGTCACGAGAGCGGCCTTGCCGCCGAGCTTGCAGATTCCTGCGCCTATATTCGCCGAACTACCCCCGAGATCGACCGTCATGCGCGCGGCATCTTCCAGCCGTACGCCTGCGTCGGTGAAGAAGTCGATGCCGGCGCGCCCCACGATGATGAAGTTGTTCTGACGGATCCCGTCCAACAGACCCGCCATCAGACGCCCTTTCGCTGGCGGGCACGAGCCGCCTCGACCTCGAGATGCTTCTCGCGGACGTTGGCGTTTTCGGTGACATGGGGGGTGCCGATTTCCCACCACGTGTGGCCTTCCGTGGTCCAGCCCTCGTAGGCGTCCACCTTCATCACGATGACATAGGTCCCGTCGCTGGCCTGCGCCCGCCTGAATGCCTCGCCGAGATCCTTGGCGTGTTCGACCGTCTCCGCTTCGGCTCCCATGGCGCGCGCATGGGCCTCGAAATCGACTTCAACCAGGTTGGTGGCGGTCGGCGTGTCCGCAAAAAGGTTGTTGAAACTCTCCTGCCCGACATTGTTCTGAAGCTTGTTGATGACCGCGAAGCCGCCGTTATCGAGGACAAGGACTATCAGTTTCCTTTCCGTCAGGACCGACGAGAAGATGTCCGAGTTCATCAAGAGATACGATCCGTCACCACAGAAACTGACCGTGTCGCGCTCGGGTTCGCGCTCCATCTGGGCAATGCGTGCGCCCCAGGCGCCGGCGATCTCGTAGCCCATGCAGGAAAAGCCGAACTCGACATCAACGGTGCCAGTGGACAGTGTCTTCCAGTTCGCGGCCACCTCGGCGGGCAGGCCACCTGCCGCCGCCACGATTCTGTCGCGCTCGTGGCAGAGCTCGTTCACGACGCCGATGGCCTGCGCGTAGGAGTTTGGCCGGTTTCCGACACGCGTATTGTTCATGACGTAGTCGTTCCATTTGGCCCGTTCAGCCTGTGCCTGCGAGGTCCATTCGCCCGGCGCAACATATTCTGCGGCGGACTGAAGTTCGGGAAGGGTCCGCTTGCAGTCGCCGATCACGGTTGCGGCCAGATGCTTGGCGGCATCGTGCCGGGCCACGTTCAAGCCGACGAACTTGGCGTCCTTTGAAAATGCGGTCCAGGACCCAGTGGTGAAGTCCTGAAGCCGGGTGCCGACGGCCAGTACAAGGTCGGCTCTCTCGGCGATGAAATTTGCGCTGCCGGATCCGGTAACGCCGATCGGCCCGATGTTCAGCGGGTGGTCGTTCAAGAGATTGGCGCGCCCGGCGATCGTTTCCACGACGGGGATCCGTGCGGCTTCGGCAAACGCCGTGAGTTCGGCAACGGCGTCGCCATACTGAATGCCGCCACCCGCGATGATCATCGGGCGCTTCGAGGACTGGAGAAGCGCGGCCGCATTGACGATCTCGGAAGAGTCGGCGGGCTGCGACCGAATGTGGTGCACACGCCTTTCGAAGAGCTGAACGGGATAGTCGTATGTCCACCCCTGGGTGTCCTGCGGCAGGGCGATGAAGGCGGGGCCGCAATCCGCCGGGTCAAGCATCGTGCCGACAGCCGCCGGCAGCGACTGGATGACCTGCGCAGGATGCGTGATCCGGTCCCAGTACCGGCTCACCGCCTTGAAGGCGTCATTCAGGCCGAAGGCGGGATTGCCGAAGTGCTCGACCTGTTGCAGCACGGGGTCAGGCAGCCGCGTCAGGTACGTGTCTCCGCAGAGCATCAGGACGGGCAACCGGTTGGCATGGGCCAAGGCGGCACTGGTAAGGAGGTTCGCGGTGCCGGGTCCGGCCGATGCGGTGCAGAACATGAAACGCCGTCGCAACCATGCCTTTGCGTAGCCCGCCGCGGCGAACCCCATGCCTTGCTCGTTCTGGCCGCGATAGAGCGGCAACGTGTCCTTGACGTCGGCGAGCGCCTCGCCGAGGCAGGTGACATTGCCGTGGCCGAAGATGCCGAATCCGCCTCCGCAAAGCCGGTGTTCGGCGCCGTCGATCTCGATGAACTGGCTTTCAAGAAAACGCACGATGGCCTGCGCCACTGTCAACGTCACCGTTCTTTCAGCCATCCCCGACCTCCCAGCAAGTCTGATGTTGACCGCTTGCGCGAAAGAACAGAAAAGATAAGGGATTTGCAACCGGTTGCAACAGGCAACGAGAGGGCCTGGACATGCCCGAGCTCGGCATAGGAATCGTTGGCGGGGGTTATATGGGCAAGGCCCATTCCGTGGCGTTTTCTGCAGTGGGAGCGATCTTTGACACCGCTTTTCGACCACGGCTGGAGATGGTTGCCGCCTCATCGCCCGAGGCCGCCGAGCGTTACCGGAAGCAGTACGGATTCAGGCGCGCCGTGGCGGATTGGCGCGACCTGGTTGACGACGACCGCGTCGAGGCCGTCATCATTGCCACGCCCCAAAGCCTGCACAGGGACATTGCCTGCGCGGCGCTTGCGCTTGGCAAGCCGGTGCTCTGCGAAAAGCCGCTCGGCGCCTCTCTTGCGGACAGCCGCGCGATGGTGGCAGCGGCCGAAGCGTCGGGCGCCGTCAACATGATGGGCTTCAACTACATTCGCACGCCGGCCTCGCAATTTGCGCGCGAGCTTCTGCTGAACGGCCGGATCGGCGACGTGACGTGCTTTCGGGCCGAACATGCCGAGGATTTCCTCGCCGACCCGGAGGCCCCGGCCACTTGGCGAACCCAGGGTCTCGCAAACGGCACCATGGGAGATCTTTCCCCTCACATCATCAACGCCGCACACAGGCTGATGGGGCCAATTGCCGAAGTTGTCGGCCTGGTCGAAACGGTTCACGCCGAACGTTCCGGGCAGAGCGTCACCAATGACGACCAGGCACTGGTGATGGTGCGTTTCGAGAGCGGCGTGGCGGGCAGCATATTCGTCAGCCGCGTGGCGACGGGCCGCAAGATGGGCTACGCCTACCAGATCGACGGTACGCGAGGTGCGATCCGCTTTGACGGCGAGGACCAGAACGCGCTTTGGCTGTATGCAGCGGAGGGTCCGGACTCGGAGCGAGGATTCCGCAAGATACTGACGGGGCCCGACCATCCGGACTATCTTCCATTCTGCCAAGGGCCCGGGCACGGAACCGGATTCCAGGACCAGGTCATTATCGAGGCCAAGGACTTTCTCACCGCGATTGCGCAGGGCGAATCCCTTTGGCCGGATTTCAGGGAGGGGCTTCAGGTGAACCGCGTGATCGCGGCGGTCCATGCCTCGCATGCCGAGAGATGCTGGAAGAACGTCAAAGACTTCTAGGGACGGAGACAAGCAGATGATCCAGATCGGCAATGCGCCGTGCAGCTGGGGCGTGGAATTCGCCGATGATCCACGGAACCCGCCATGGCGCCAGGTTCTGGAGGAAAACAGGGACGCCGGATACACGGGCATCGAGCTTGGTCCCGTTGGGTACATGCCCGAGGATCCGGCGGAGCTCTCGGAGGTCCTGGACGAGTTCGGTCAGACGCTGATCGGCGGCGTCGTGTTTCGTCCGTTTCATGATCCGGCCCAGTGGGAGGACGTGCTGGACGGCTCGGTCCGGACCTGCAAGGCGCTCGTGGCTCACGGGGCAAGGCACCTGGTCCTGATCGACTCGATTTCGGAACGCCGCGCGGCCACGGCCGGTCGTGTCGACGAGGCCGAACAGATGGACAGGGCGGAGTGGGGGGCCTATCGCGACAGGATTGTTGCCGTGTCGAAGATTGGAGCCGAAGAATACGGTCTGACAGTTGGAATTCACGCCCATGCCGCGGGGTTCATGGATTTCGAGCCCGAACTCGAGAGGCTGCTGAACGAGGTTGACGAGAGCATTCTGAAGATCTGCTTCGATACCGGGCACCATTCGTATGCGGGTTTTGATCCGGTGGCCTTCATGGAACGGCATATGGCGCGCATCAGTTACGTGCACTTCAAGGACATAGATCCTGCCGTAAAGTCCAGGGTGATTGCACGCCGGATTGGATTCTATGACGCCTGTGGCCAGGGAATCTTCTGCACGTTGGGCAACGGCGATGTGGATTTCCCGCGTGTCAGGGACATTCTTCTGGAGCACGGTTTCGATGGCTGGTGCACGGTCGAACAGGACTGTGACCCTGCCGGCGCGACGTCGCCGATCGAGGATGCGCGCTACAACCGCGAGTACCTCAGGTCCCTTGGGTTCGAGGATCGCTGACCTGGCGCGAGACCGGCGGGAAGCCTTGTGCATCCATCCAGTTGTGGCCGGGGTCGAGAATGTCCGGCATCGCCGTGATCTCGTTCGACCGGTCATCGAACCCGGCTTGGCCGAGCGTCGGGTGCGCCCGGCTGCGACGGCGGCAACGATGTGCGGCGGCAAGCGCCTCACGGCTCTCTCGACGGAACTCCGTGGCGTCCTGCCGTCGACCGCGATCACCTGCGAACCGAGTTGCCTGAGCCCGTTCCAATCAGAGGCAAGCCGAATGAGCGGCAGGCTGCGGCCTTTCCGGTCGATTGCCTGAAACGGCGCCGGGAGGGCGTCGAGGCCCGGGATGCCTTTCACTTGCAGGCGGGCAACAGCCGGTGCCAGGCTGTAGGGGTTGCTGCCGGGCGCTGTCGCGGCATCACGGCGAGATGTCTCGACGACTGTCTGCGACGGTTCCGCTGCATTTGAACTGGAGAAAGCCCCGCCACGTGGATGCCTTGCCGCGGCAATCGGCAGGTTTTGCATGTGGTTTGCAGAATTGCAGATTCGGCCTTGACAGATGGCGTTGCAAGTTGAACGTCGCCCAATGTTCTTTCTTGCATTCATGGCGCGTGCGGCGCGGACCCTGTTCGCCAGCCTGTCATCCGCCCTGCTGATCGCGGCGAGCGTGCCGGATCTGGCAAAGGCGCAAGACGTCCGGGACGGGGCTCAGCGCATCGCCGTGATATCTGCCTTCGCGCCGGAGCTGGAGATTCTCAAGGGTGACCTGCGGGACAGGTCGGAGCTTTCTGCGAACGGCGTGCACTTCACTACCGGTTCGCTGGAAGGACATAGGGTCGTGCTGTTCCTGAGCGGGATCAGTGTCGTCAACGCCGCGATGACCGCGCAGCTTGCGTTGGACCGATTTTCCATCGACAGGATCGTGTTTTCCGGCATCGCAGGCGGCGTCGACCCTTCGCTGGGCATCGGTGACGTGGCGGTCACGGAGCGTTGGGGGCAGTACCTGGAAATGCTGTTCGCGCGCGAAGTCGACGGCGGCTGGGCGACCATGCCGTTCTTCGAGTATCCGTACGGGAACTTCGGCATGATGTTCCCCCGCTCGGTCACGGTGCTTCGTGCCGGAGCCGACGGCCCCGAGACTCGCTTCTGGTTCCCGGTGGACGAGGCGTTGCTGGAGGCCGCGCGCAGCGCAGCGGACAGTGTGACGCTTGCGCGTTGCACGGCGGATGGCCGCTGTCTCGACAGGCCTCCACGCATTGCGGTCGGCGGCTCCGGGGTCTCGGGAGGGGCCTTCGTCGACAATGCGGCATTCCGGACGTGGGTCTTCGAGACATTTGATGCGCGGCTCCTGGACATGGAGAGCGCCGCCGTTGCCCATGTCGCCTATGCCAACGACGTGCCGTTCGTCGCGGTGCGCAGTCTCGCCGACCTTGCTGGCGGCGGGTCAGGCGCGAACCAGATGGAGACATTCCTCGACCTCGCGGCGGGCAACGCGGCCGCCGTGGTCAAGGCGATGTTGAGAGAGATGCCGGGTCGCCCGTGA
>JAJEAC010000101.1 GCA_022824315.1 Silicimonas sp. | reverse complement strand
CATCGCCGACGAGGCCTGCACCAGCAGGACGCGCTCATGGGACGGCATTGTCGACCGGAAGCTCGGCGGCGCGAAGACGGTCTCCGACGGCAGCAACGTCGTCGACCGGGACATGAACGGCGCACGCGGCATCATGCTGCGTGCGCTCTACGGCAACTTGGGCCGTTTCCAGGCGGCGGGCGCGGACGTTGCGCTCGTTGCGGAATAAATCAAGTGATCACACGCAGTGCATGGTAGAAGTGGCGCAGCGGTATTAATGGCTTTTCGCCCGTGACATTGGTGCAGCTTCCTGAAACCCGCCGTCATCGCTTTCCATTCCAGGGTGCCGAGAGTACCTTCGCCTGCACGCGTTGAGCGCATCAGTGAAACTTGGGAAGACATGGCATGACGGCAGCGGATTTCGTGATTGCGGGTGCGGGCCACAACAGCCTTGTGACCGCCTGCTATCTGGCAAAGGCCGGATATTCATGCGTTGTTCTTGATGCGCGTCCGATTCCAGGAGGGGGTTGCGCCACCGAAGACATTCTGGGACCGGGATACGGGATCGACACCTGCTCGACAGGACACACGTTGATTCTGCAGAACCCGCTCATCCGGCTCGATGAGCTCGGTTTGGTCGGCAAGTACGGACTTTCGTACCTTCACCCGGATCCCGTAGCCCATGTCGCGATGCCCGATGGCGAGCAGGTCACGATGTGGCTCGATCTGGATGCGACCGTTGCGGAAATTGCCAGGTATTCGCAGGAAGATGCTGAAAGCTACGCGCGATTGATCGGCGAGTTCGACGAGCTTCGCCCGCTTCTCGGAGCGGCACGGTCCGGTCCGATAGGTATGGCTCCCTCGATGAAGGACCTGCTTCGCGACCATCCGCGCGGCGGAATCTGGATGCGGCGCATGGCCATGAGCGCGCGAGACGTGATTCTGCGCGAATTCAAGAGCCCGCACGTGCGGGCATTCATGGGATGGATGGCGTTTCAGACGGCGGTCCCGATCGATCAGGCGGGCACAGGGCTTCTCCCGTATCAAATTACGGCGCCCCGGCAGGCAAAGAGCTGGTCGATTCCGAAAGGGGGATCAGGCCGTCTGACAGATGCGTTGGTGGGGTTCCTTTCCAGCCACGGGGCCGAGTTTCATTACGAAGCTTGGGTTGAGAGCTTGATTCTGGACGGAAACCGATGCGTCGGGGTTCGAACGCGAGATGGGCGGGACTTTCGGGGCAGCAAGGGGGTGGTGTCTACAATCCATGTCAAGCACCTCGTAGACATGGCGCATAAGGACGCTTGGGGCGAAGATTTCCTCTTTGGCGTGGATACCTACAACGTCGGCGTGCCGTTCTTTGCCACCTATCTTGCAACTTCCGCGCCTCCCGTATTCGAAACCCGGCACGGGCCGCGAAGCGCTGTCTCGGCGGGATATGCCGGCTGGATCGAGGATCTCGTGCAATCCGGTCGCGACATCTATGACGGTCGACTGTCGGACGACGTGGCGTGGCTGCTGGTGGCGACGCCGACGCTCGTGGATCCAAGCCGCGCTCCGGATGGTCATCACACCGTCAAGTTTCTCACACACGTGGTCCATGACCTTCCGGACGCCGGACCGTCTGGCTGGGAAGCGAGCAAGGAAGCTCTTGCCGAACGCCTCATCGAAGTCGTACGGCGATTTTGCCCCGGCTTTACCGATGACAAGATCCTTGCCCGAATAACCAAGTCTCCCGTGGACATCGAGGCGCTGAATCCGCACATGATACGGGGGGCAGCCCACGGTGGTGATCGGTCGATCAGCTTTGCTGGAGAGCAGCGCCCTGTCCCGGGCTGGGCACAGCACCGGATGCCGATTCCTGGGCTCTACCAGACCGGAGGAACGACCCATCCCGGAGGCTCCATCACCGGCTATCCAGGGCGTAACGCAGCCATGGTTATGCTGAAGGATCTCGGTGAGGACCTGTCCAGAATCATGGATGTCTGAAGGGCTGAGCTCTCCCATTGCTGGATCGGGAGCGAAAGTGGGTTCGGCCTGTCTGGCGCTGCATTGCGGGTGCCAGCACAGCGGTCATTCGTCCGACAGCTTGCGCCTGAGCCACTGGAAAGAGGCAGGTCCCCATTCCGCCTGATGTTCAAACGCGCAGTGGCCTGAGCCCTTATAGATCCTTGCGCTGCGGGTGCCTACAGGTCCGCTCTCCAGCATGAAGTGAATATTGCCGATCGGTGCGAGATGATCATTGTCGCCATTGATCATCAGCACCGGCATGTCGATCCTCTCGACAAGGCCCAGCGAAGACAGGGACCAGCCTGCGAAGATCTCCCGTTCCTTATCGACCGACCAGGTCGGAAAGGACGGTGGTCCGTCGGGCGGGCCGAAACGATGGGTTGAGCGACGGTTTCGTGCGGCGGCAATCGCGGCCATCTCCTCTTCGGACAGTTCGTAGCCGAACGGGTGGCCGGCAACGGCGGCCACCGCCTTGACCTTTTCTGGCGCCGTCCCTGCAAGCTGCATGACCGAATAGCCGCCTCTGCTGATCCCGAAGGCCCCGATACGGTTCTGGTCGACTTCCGGGCGCGCCATCAGTGCATCAACGGCCGCGACCCAGGCCTTGACTGATTCAGGCTCCCACGGGAAAGGGTTCTCGCCCGTGCCGGGCGCGTCCATCACCAAGGACGCGAGGCCGGCCTCCAGCGCCAGTTCCGCCGCCCAGCCCCGGTCTTCCTTGAAGACATCCGCGCCGCACATGATCAGCACGGCGGGAACGGGCGAATCGGATCTTGGCACCCTGAAATGAGCGCGGAAGCACCTTCCTGCGCAAACGATATCCAGAACTCTCATGGGAGGGTCCAGATGGGAGCAGGCCTTGCGGTAGGCCCGTGCGCAATCGGCGCTGACTTCAGCCTTGAGCGGCGAAATCTCGCCCGGAAAGCGGCCGATGGCGAAGTAGGTTTTTGCCAATAAATACCGATGTTTGGCGGCTTTCAGGGCTCCCTCGGCTTCCAGGATATCTCCCTCGGCCTCATGCCTTGCACCAGCTTCGCGCCAGACCGGAACCCACTTGTCCTCGGTCGTTCCCTCAAGTGTGGCGACGATGCGTTCAAGTTCCTCGATGTCGTCGATCATTGACAGCCAACGGCGGTAAAATCCCCCACGAGCCACGATGAAAGGATCCTCTCCGGGTTTGCGTTCAAGCTCGCTCATGGATTTTATCATTAGAATCAGTTCGTTATCATGCAACGCATTCGAGTGAGAAGAGTGTAGACAGGAAGCCTGCGCTACGCTACCTTTTTTCGGCAAACGATTGCACAATCTGGATTTCACAATGGTTGCAATGAATCTGGGAGGTGCTCGGAATTCAACGATTACAGTGACAATCGGGAGGATGACATGACGACAACGGGATGGCGCAATGGCCTTCAGGCCGGGATTGCAGCATTGGCACTTGCACTTGCCGTACCGCTCGCGGCGACAGCCCAGGTGAACAACCCGGGGCTGCTGGTTCACGCAGCCGATGACGAGCCGACAACGCTTGACCCAGCTCAGGTGGAGCCGGGTGAAGGGGGCGAAACGGTGATTCTGCAGGTTTACGACCGGCTGCTGGATATTGGGCCGGCGAGTCCTGAACTGATTCCGTCTTTAGCGGTCGCGGTTCCCAGCGTTGAGAACGGAGGCATTTCGAGTGACGGGATGACCTATACCTTCATGCTGCGCGAAGGCGTGACTTTCCACGACGGCACGGCATTCACCGCTGATGACGTGAAGTACTCCTGGGACCGGGCTATGACCATGGACCTGCCAGAGGGCAATGCCGGCGCATTGTCCGATGTGGTCGCATCGACAGAAGTGGTTGACGACATGACCTTCCGCGCGACGCTTTCCGAGCCGTCTGCCAGTTTCCTCAACTCGGCTGTCGTCTCCATGGTGGCGTCGATCGTCAGTCAAGACGCGGTGGAAGCGAATGGCGGAGTCGAGGCTGGCACGCCAAACCCCTTCATGGCGGGCAACATGGTCGGGACCGGACCGTACAAGTTCGTGGCATGGAACCGGAACGAGAACATCCAGCTTGAAGTCAACGACGACTACTGGGGCGAAAATGCCAAGCTTGACGTCCGGATCGAGATCGGGGGCGACCCGGATGTCCGGGTGCTGGGTCTGCGGGCAGGGGAATTCGACACCATCGAAACCGATCCCTCCTTCATCGCCGATCTCGAAGGCGTTGAGGGCGTGACCGTCTATTCGGGCGGGTTGCTTCTCGAGCCGCTCCATATCGGCTTCAACCTCAACATCCCCGAAGGTGCGTTGCCATCGGAAGACACGATCCCGGTCGACTTCTTCCATGATCCGCGCATTCGCCAGGCATTCAACCATGCATTCGACTACGAGGCGTTCCTCAATGGTCCGCTGGCAGGCTTTGGCGCGTTCAACGCGCACTATACGCCCATCGGCATCTTCGGGCACGATCCGAATGCACCGGTATATTCCAGGCAGAACTACGCCGAAGCCGAACGCCTGTTCCGTGAGGCCGGCGTCTGGGACGAGGGCTTCACAGTTTCGGTCATCACCGAAGAAGGCAACCTCTTCGCGCTGATGTGCCTGGTGCTGAAGGATTCAATTGAGAGGCTCAACCCGAAGTTCCGCATCAACGTGCTGGCGGTGGCCGAGTCGGTCTTCGACGACGCCCACGCCCAGAACCCGCTCGAATACGCGATGTGGGCGAAGAACGCGGATCCGGCGGCCGACCCGAATTTCTACATGCAGGCCTACCAGCATCCGGACGGCGAGTGGGGCGAGGTTCACGGATTTGCCAACGGCTACAGGGACGCCGAACGGGTCGCGAGCCTCATTGACCAGGCAGCGGTTGAACTGGATCCGGCCAAGCGCGCAGCGCTCTACAGCGAGTTGCAGACGATGCTCTACGAGGATCCCATGTGGCTCATCGGTGCGCAGGAAGGCGTCGTGTCGGCGCATCGCGACTGGCTGATGGGCTTTGCCATGCAGCCTTTGTGGCCGCGTCCGAGCCTGAAATTCGCATTCTTTGACAAGTGAGTCCGAGAATATCCTGACAAACGAACGGGCCCGTTCGCGGGCCCGTTTGAAATGAGGTCGGCAGATGCAGCTTCGCGACTATATCCTGCGCCGCCTGATGGTCCTGCCCGTTCTCATCATCGGCGTGTCCATCGTGGTCTTTACGCTGACACGAATCGGCGGTTCGCCCGTCGGGATCTACCTCAGCCACGAAATGACGCCAGATGAAGTCGCCGAGATCGAGGCGCGCTTCAACTTGGACAAGCCCGTCTGGGTCCAGTACATTTACTGGATCCGTGGCATTGCCATGGGCGATTTCGGATGGTCGGGCGTTGCCGCGGCACCGGTTGCGGACGTCTTCCCCCTGAAGCTCGCCGCAACAATGGAGCTCGCCTTTGCCTCAGGGCTGGTGGCGCTGTTCCTCGGAATTGCGCTTGGCACGTATGCCGGTGCGCGGCGGAACCGGCTGCCAGACCACCTGACGCGGATCGTGGCCGTGAGCGGTGCGAGCCTGCCGCAGTTCTGGTTTGGAATCCTTCTTTTGATCATTTTCTGGGCGCATATCGGCATCGCGCCCATCGGGCGCAGCGACGCGGCGATTTTCGCGTCCATTGCCCATCCCACTGGGCTCTATACCATTGATGCGATCCTGGCCGGCAGCCCGACTGCCCTTTGGGATGCGATCTGGCATCTTGTCCTGCCATCGATCACGCTTGGCTACGGAGCGACTGCAATCGTCGCACGAATGATGCGCTCGGCGCTGGTCGAGGAATTGCAGCAGGATTATGTCGACGCCGCCCGCGCAAAAGGACTTGCCGAACGTATCGTGTTGAAGCGGCATGCCCGGCGCAACGCGCTGGTGCCGACGGTGACGGTTATCGGCCTGACCTTCGGATTCCTGCTGCAGGGCACCATCACGGTCGAGATCATATACCGATGGCCGGGTCTCGGCCGGTGGATGGCGGATTCGGTTCTGAGGGGCGACCAGGCGACGTTGATGACCTATGTGCTCTTTACCTCCGTCCTCTTCCTGGTGGTGAACCTCATTGTCGACCTGGTCTATGCGAACCTTGATCGTCGGGTGACATTGGGGAAATGACATGACCGACGTTCAGCAAACCCGCATCGCCGCCGGAGCCATGACAGCGGACACCGCCTTTCGCGTGCGCATGCGGCGCCTTTTCGGCGTGCTGCAGGGGATGGCTTCGAACCCGGCAACGGTTATCGGCCTTGTCGTCATTGCCTTGATGCTCGTCATGGCGATCTTCGCACCTTGGATCTTGGAGCCGAACTCGCCCGATCCCTACCAGATGCCCCGCGACTGGGGTGCGGTCAGAAAGCCGCCGGGAACGCCAGGTCACCCGCTCGGAACCACCAACGAGGGTGGCGACGTGCTCTACGGCGTCATCTGGGGAAGCCGTACGTCGCTGCAGCTGAGCCTCATGGTCGTTGGCTCAACGATGATCGTCGGCACGATCGTCGGATCCATCGCCGGGCTGGTCGGCGGATGGGTCGATGAGGTGCTGATGCGGCTTGTGGACGTGTTCCTGTCGATTCCGGAACTGATTTTCGCGCTTGCCATCGCGGCGGTGCTCGGTCCGTCCTTCGGCAACATCATCCTCGCGCTCGCGGTGGTGCTGTGGGTGAAGTACGCGCGCATCATGCGGGCGCAGGTGCTGCAGATCAAGCAGCATGACTTTGTCGATGCCGCCCGGGTGATCGGCGACACGAAGCTCAACATATATCTTCGTGACATTCTGCCAAATGCGGTAACGCCGGTAACGGTGCAGGCGACGCTTGACATGGGCAACGTCGTGCTGATTGGCGCGACGTTGTCCTTCATCGGGCTGTCGGAGGCCGGGATTGCCGAATGGGGCGTGCTGGTTTCCGAAGGTCAGGCGGGGATCGCGTCGGGCCGGTGGTGGGCGTCCACCTTTCCCGGCCTCATGATCTTCCTTTGGGCGCTTGCCTTCAATCTCGTCGGAGACGGCCTTCGCGACGCACTCGATCCACGGACCGAGGGGCGGTGATGCTCGATGCGCAGCATGGTGCCGCCCCGGTTGCATCGGTTCGCGACCTGAAGGTGTATTTCCAGACGAAGCGCGGCATCGTCCACGCGGTCGACGGCGTCAGCTTCGACATCCGAGATGGAGAGACTCTCGGTCTCGTCGGCGAGACGGGCTGCGGCAAGAGCGTCACGGGGCGATCCTTTCTTCGCCTGCTGCCGGTGCCGCCCGGCATTCAGGCTGGAGGTTCGGTCATGTTCAATGGCCATGCTGTCTGCGCAGCCTGCGCAGGCGTGGGCTGCGGAGCTTGCGGCAGCACTGGACGGCAGGCCGGCCGGGACAGTTCGGTTGATCTGCTCGGCATCTCGTCCGAAGACATGCGCAGGATACGCGGCGATCGCATCGCGATGATCTTCCAGGATCCGGGAAAGGCGCTCAATCCGACGCTCCCCATCGGTGCACAGATTGCAGAGGTCTTTTTTCAACACCGAACGGAGGAGCTCATCGCGCTTGCCGGTCTCCCTGCGGACACGGCTGGCGCCATCCGGCGATTTGCATCGCAAAGTCCGCGTTTCGGAGACGGGTGGCTTCTCGCACTGCCAGGTGCGCGGGCGCAAAGAAGGCAGGTCGAGGCGGCTCTCGCCAAGATGGTGGCGAGCGCGCTGGCCGAGACGCAGGTGCCGAATCCCGTGAAGCTCATGGCCCGCTATCCGCACGAGCTTTCGGGCGGCATGCGGCAGCGGGTGATGATTGCGCAAGCGCTGGCATGCAACCCCGATCTCTTGATTGCGGACGAGCCCACTACCGCGCTGGACGTGACGGTGGAGGCACGAATCCTCGAGTTGATTCGCGACCTTCAGCAGCGCCGCAAGACCTCCGTGCTCTACATCAGCCATGACCTGTCGCTCGTGCGGCGCATCAGCGACCGAGTTGCGGTGATGTACGCGGGCCGAATCGTCGAAATCGGGGCAACCGCAGAAATCTTCGCGAACCCTCGCCATCCCTACACCCGCGGCCTGATGGCGGCGGCGCCCAGCGCAGACACGCCGCGCGGCAAGCTTGCGGCCATTCGGGGAACGGTGCCGGAACTCGTCGATCCGCCTTCCGCCTGCCGCTTTTTGGGACGTTGCCCTCATGAAGCCGGTGCGTGCCGCAGCAACGACCCTGCTCTGCAGGTAGTCGCTCCCGGCCACTCGGTTGCCTGCTTCATCGACCATCCGGCACCATCGGGTGAGCGGCCAACCTATGACCGGGTGACCGCATGAGGGCCGCCGCTGAACCGCAGGCTGACGATCTCATCCTCTCCATTCGCGAGGTCAAGAAGCATTATCCGATTCGCGAAGGTGCGCTGCAAAGGGTCGTCGGCCATGTACGGGCTGTCGACGGCGTGTCATTCGACATCCGACGCGGGCAAACCGTTGGCCTCGTCGGGGAATCCGGCTGCGGAAAGACCACGCTTGGTCGCGTGATAGCCGCCCTTGCCGATCCGACCGATGGTGGAGTCCATTACAGCATGGACGGCGCGATGTGCCGCATCGACCGGCTTGAAGGCAAGGCCGCGCGGACCTTCCGCCGCAACTGCCAAATGGTCTTTCAGGACAGCTACGCGTCACTGAACCCTCGTCATCTCGTGATCGATTTGGTGGGGCGCCCGCTCAAGGTCTACAACGAAGCTGCCAGCTCCGATCTGGTCGAGCGCGTGGTGGAGCTTCTCGATCAGGTCGGACTCGGCCGGCAGCATCTCTATCGCTACCCCCACCAGTTCTCGGGCGGGCAGCGTCAGCGCATCTCGATCGCGCGGGCACTTGCGCTGAATCCTGAAGTCATCGTGCTGGACGAGCCCACCAGCGCCCTCGATGTCTCCGTGCAGGCGCAGATCCTGAATCTTCTGAACGACCTGCAGAAGGAAAGGAACCTTGCCTATCTCTTTGTCACGCATGACCTTTCAGTGGTTCGTCACATGGCGGACCGGCTCGTCGTCATGTATCTCGGCAAGGTTGCCGAGGCGGGCGAGACGCAGGCAATCTTCGATTCGCCCCATCATCCCTACACGAGAGAATTGATGGCAGCGAAACCCGATATGGAAGCGGAAGCCAATGTCGAAATCCGTGGTCTTGAGGGCACCGTGCCCGATCCCGCACGACCACCTCAAGGATGCCGTTTCCATACCCGATGCGAATTGGCAACATCCGCCTGCGGATGGGAGGTCGACGATGTCGTCCGCTGGCTCGAAGATGCGCCGGGGATGTTCGAACATCTGGTCGGTGTTGAACGAACGACGGAGTTTGCTGCCGAGCTCGCTTTTGACACTGAGGAAGCGGCAGGGCTGCTCTCGATGGCCGTTCGCTCCGAACAAGTGCCGGAGGCCATGCGTGCGGCCATGCGTCGGCTCAACCTTGATGGCACCAAGGTCGAGATCGAGTTCGAGGATGTTGGCGAAGTCGAACTTACCGCACGTGACGACGGTCGCATGGCGGCGTGCGTGCTCGCGCCGCAGGAGGTTGCATCTTGGAAGAGCCCATGACGACGGATCCTGAACATGTCCACGTGATCGAATTGGTGAACGGCGAGTCTGTGCATCTGATGTATGTCGAGGTCTGGGACGGGCTCTATGCCCCGATCGGTGTGCGAAAGCCCGAAGGCGATGGTCCCTTCCCCATGGTGCTCATGGCTGCGGGAAACGGGGGTGAGGGGATGCGCTGGATCCGCGATGCCGTTCGAAACCGCGCCTATACCATGGACAGGCTCACGGATGCAGGCATGGCTTGTGCCTGGCTGCGGTACAGGACAGAAGTCGAGCTCGGCTACAACAACGGCGGCAAGATGGTTCGCGACATGCGGCAGGGACGGGAAATGTTCAACCGCTCGCCCTTGGAATACGAAGATGAAATCGCGATCGCGGACTACCTGAAGACGCTTCCTTGGGTGGACGGGGAGAGGATCGGCGTCATTGGCATGAGCCATGGCGGGGAGATGGCGCTGAAGATCGCGTCCGAGTACCACGGGCTTGCTGCCGCTGTCGCCAGCGAACCCGCGGCACACGAGTTCCTCGCGCTTCGCCCCGATGACACGGCGTTCGTGAACGAGGACACCGGACTGCGCAACATCGAGGAAATGCAGATGGCCGATGTCGACAAGGTCCGTCGCCGAATCGACATGGAAACGGCCTCGCTGCGGATTTCGACGATCAAGACGCCCTTTCTCGTCATGGGCCGGGACGACGATCATCTGCAGGGCATCTTCCGGACGACCTATGAGCTCATGGAAGAGGCCGGCAAGGATGTCGAGTGGGTCTCCTACGATCACGACTTCCACGGCTATGTCTTTCCGGTCCGTGGCGATGGCGGAGAATATGAACTCGACGACGTCCAGGTCGAAGCCATCGACCACGTCATTGGCTGGCTGAAGCAACGTATGGGGTGAACAATGGTCAGGGCTGGAATCGTCGGGCTTGGCAGGTGGGCACGAGTGCTCGCTCGCGCCTCGAATCTCTCTGACAAGATTGAAATCGTCTCGGGCTACAGCCGGTCCGAGGAAAATCGCATCAAGTTCGAGGCCGACACGGGCGTACCTTCGGCGGGAACGTTGGACGAAATCCTCGCCCGCGACGACATCGACGGCATGATACTGACCGTCCCGAACGAACAGCACTACCCGGTTGCGTTGCAGGTCGCGAAGGCGGGCAAGCACGTTTACACGGAAAAGCCGATCGCCCATAACCTCGAGGACGGCCTTGCCATCGACGCGTTGCAGGACCGTTACGGCATCACAGTCACGGTGGGCCATTCCGCCCGTCTCCTGGGCGGGGTGCAGGAAATCAAGCGGCGCATCGATGCCGGTGAGCTTGGCAAGGTCGGCTTCATCGAGGCCAACTTCTCGAATGAACGCGCACTGGAACTCACCCCCGACACCTGGCGCTGGTACCGCGACCGTGCGCCCGGCGGGCCGCTGTCCCAGCTCGCAATTCACATGTTCGACGTCGTGAACTACCTTGGCGCAGAAATCGTCGAGGCGTCCTCCATTGCATCCAGGCTCAGTCCCGTCGGCGCGGAGGTCGACGACCAGTCGATGACGCTCTTGCGCTTTGCGGACGGTGCCATTGCCTATGTCGGCACCTGCTGGACCTCGCCGGGCGTTTTCTCCGTTCGCGCCTTCGGTTCCAGTGGCCTCATCCATTACGAGATCGACTTCGGCACATGGGACGCGCCCGAAGCGATCCGCGAAACTTCCACCCTCTACATCCAGCGCGGCAGTGACGGATTCGGCAAGCGTGAGGTGCTCGACGAGCCTGCCACCAACATGTTCACGTCAGAGCTCGACATGTTTGCCGAGAGCTGCCGTACAGGCCGGACTTCGGTCCTGTCGGCGGCAAATGGCAACGAGGCGGTCGCCTGCGTCTACGCGGCGCTTGCCTCCATCGAACGAAACGGTGCCGCCGTGAAGCTCTCCGAAGTCATGGCGCGCGCGCGGGCGAGCCGGACATGAGCCTGCCGACCCGCATTTTCGCCGACCTGACCCAACCGGAGATCAAGGCGCAATTGAAGAGGAGCCCGCTCGTTCTCTTCCCCTGCGGTTCGGTTGAGCAGCACTCGGCACACTTGCCCGCAAGCACTGACACGTTGGCCGCAACCAGAATCTGCGAGCTGGTTGCGGCACTCATGGACGGGCTCGTCCTGCCTGCACCACCCGTTGGCGTGACGCCGATGCACATGCCCTACGAGGCCACGGTGACCTTCACGCCGGCGACCTACCAACGGGTCGTCGTCGAGATCTGTGAAAGTGCCGCGAGCCACGGTGCCAAGGATCTGATGATCGTCAACTGGCACGAAGGCAACATTCCCTCGCTGGCCATCGCCGCGGACGAACTCCACCGCCGGGTGGGCATGCGCGTTGCCACCGTGCAGGCCTGCTACGTGGCAGAGGAGCTCTACGGAGATGTATGCAACGGCCTGACCCACGCAGGAGAGATCGAGACTCTTGCCGTCCTCGCGGTCCGGCCGGACCTGGTCCACCTCGGTCGTGTCACCGGCGGCTCGGCGCGTCGACAGGGACACCGTATGGACCGGCTTCGCCGCACCCGTGCGTTTCAGCCCGTGCTGACCGACATTCGCCAGATCGCGCCCTCGGGCTGGTACGGCGATCCGTCTCCGGCAACCGAGGAGAGAGGGCACGAGATGATGGATGCCATTGCCAGCCATGTCGCGAAGGAGGCGACCCAACTGCTTGCGCAGCTTGGGCGCGCGCAGGATTGATGGCCAGGATCGTGCGTCGGAACGAAGGCCAGGCGCTGGGCCTGCCGGGCCGGAATGCAACCGAGGTGGCTTCGGCAACCACGGGCGCCACCTCCCTGACGGTTCGGCTTGTCGAGATCGCCCCGGGGACGACCACAAGAGGTCCGCATGTACACGACGGGTTCGAGGAGGTCATTCATGTCCTTGAAGGCGAGGGCGTGCTCAAGACCGATGGTGGTGATCACGCGCTTGCGCCCGGTGACACCGCGCTTGTCCCCCCGGGCGAGCGGCACCAGACGGTGAACGCCGGTGACGTGACGCTGACGCTCTTTTGCGTTTTCCCGGTTGCTGACATTCGTCCCGGGACGCGAGAGCTCGAGAGTTGGGACAGTGCCTGACGTAATCTGCCTGCGTCCGCTCGATGACTTTGCCAGGGTCGGCGTGATCCTGCCCGAGGCACTCGACATTCGGGCCATGGAGCCGGAGAGTCCGGAGCTTGGCGAGGCAATGCGATCAGCCAAGGCCTTGGTCCTTCCGGCGGTCGGGCCGGCGCTTCAGACCGGATTGTTCGCCGGATCGGCGATTCGCCTCGTTCAGGTAACCGGGGCCGGCATCGACCGCGTGGATGGTGCAGCGCTGGCAGGGCTTGGGATTGCGGTTGCAGGCGTTCCAGGACGTTCGGCATTGGCTGTGGCGGAATTCGTGGTTGCCACTGTTTCGACGCTCCTGCGGCGGCTGCCCGAGAGCACGGCGGCAATCCGTGCGGGAGAGTACATGGACATCCGTGGCAGGATGATTCGGTGCGGCCTCAACCAGTTTGCGGGTCTCACGGTTGGAGTGGTGGGTTTCGGGATCATTGGCCGGGCGACGGCGAGGCAATGTTCGGAACTGGGCGCAAATGTGATTTTCTGTGATCCTGCGATTGACAGCGGGGACAGCGTCGAGCTCGGTGATTTGCTTGCCCGAGCCGACATCGTCACGCTGCACGTGCCGCTGCAAGACGGAACCCGAGGGCTGATTGGCGCCGCGGAAATTGGCTTGATGAAGCCGGACGCAGTTCTCGTGAACGTTGCGCGAGGCGGGATCGTGGACGAGGCGGCGCTGGCGGAAGCGCTTGAGGCTGGCCGGATCGGCGGGGCAGTGGTTGACGTCTATTCGACCGAGCCGCCTGCATCCGACAACCCGCTTCTGACCGTTGGCGACGCAACCGCGCAGCGTCTGATCCTGACGCCGCACATCGCCGGCGTTACCCGGCAGGCATGGGCAGGACTTTTTTCAGAGGCTTGGGACAATGTCGCCCGCGTGCTCCTGGAAGGAGAACCTGCGCGTCACGTGAGGAACGGGGTCAAGGCATGATGCATCGGCCATCGCGGCGTTTTGGCCAGGGGCGGCCATGGGATCGGACGCGAGATTCGCTGGGGCGGTGGCCGACACGAAGGGTGAGGCGGTCATCGACGAGATGCCTTGCCGCGAGGTCTGGGACCGACGATGCGCATCGCTGCCAACCGGGAACGGAATCACGGAGCTAGCGGGTACAGATCAAAGCCCCAGGAGCCGTTTCGCGTTGCCCGAGAATATCGCGTTCCGGGTCGTGTCATCCACGGGTGCCTCACGCATCCAGTTGACCCCTTTCCTGTTGTCCGCGTAGGGCCAGTCGACCGCGAAGAGGATACGTTCGGGCTCGATCATCTTGAGACAGAGCAGGAGCGCGTCGTCGGCGAAGAACCCGCTGGTGGTGATCCAGAAGTTTCGACGGAAGGCGGCGTGGAAGTCGACCGGCGCTCCTCCGGTTCGGCGGAGACTTTCGTCGATCCGCGGCATCCAGAATGGCAGGGCCTCGCCCAGATGTCCGAGAATGAACTTGAGATTCGGGTGCCGGTCAAGAACGCCTGAGAGGATCAGCCGGATGGCTTGGGTTCCGGCCTCCACTCCGAAGCCCCACGCGGCGCGCGTGAACATCGGGTGGGATCCGTCATAGGGCGCGTAGTAGCGGGCCGTGACCGTCTTGTCGGGCAGGGCAGGGTGGAGGTAGACCGGAACGTCCAGCTTCTCGGCGCGGGCGAAGATCGGCCAGTAGGCTTCGCCATCGATCATCTCGCCGCGACTCATCCCATGGATCATCGCGCCCTTGAGCCCAAGTTCCTCGACCGCTCTCTGAAGCTCGTCCGCCGCGGCATCGGGGAGCATCGTCGGAATCATCGCAAATCCTTGGAAACGGTCTGGCGCCTCGGCGATCACGGCTGCGAGCGCGTCGTTCACGGAGCGGCAGGCCGCTGTTGCGACGTCATCCGCAAGGCGCTGGCTGCCCGGAGACTGGTGCGACAGAACCTGCATGTCGATTCCTGCCTCGTCCATCTCTTCAATCCGGATGCCAGCGAAATCGTAGAGCCGGGCAAGGAGGGGCTTGGGCTGCTGACGCGCGGCTGCCACGAAATGCTCCGTAAGCGCCGCGTGCATGAAATGCTCTTCAACCGCGATGATTCGTTGAGGATTCGGCCGCTTCATTTCGTCACTCCAGCTTCTTTTGGCGCGACTGCCTGGAGGCACGAGTCTTTCGGCCGCGCCCGGATCTGGGCGGCGCGATGCTGTTTCGCTCGATGATCGACACCGGCATGATCGTCGTTTCGGGCACGCGCGCGTCGGGCTCGGTCATGCGCTTCAGAAGGATTTCCGCGGCAATGCGCCCGACATCGAATTGCAGGATCTGCACCGTGGTGAGCCCCGGCGGAATCATGTCGAGAAACGGGATGTCATTGAACCCGGTCACCGAGATGTCCTCGGGGCATTTCAATCCCAGCGAAGCGAGCGCGTCGATGGCGCCGATCGCCAGGCGATCATTGGCACAGAGCAGGGCGGTCACGTCCGGAGAGTTTTCCAATGCGGACATGGCACAGCGGCTGCCCTCGTCCTCGTTGTAGCGCTCGGCCACGATCATGGCGGTGCCCGGCACCTTGAGGCCGAGGCCATTCGCCGCCGCCTGAAACGCCTCTCGTCGCTGAATGCCGGTCGACAAATCCTCCGGCCCGGCGATGTGGCCGATGTTCCGGTGTCCGGCAGCGTGGAGTTTCTGCAGCATCATTCGGATACCGCCCGCGTCATCGTTGATGACCGAGGGAATCCCGGAGCCCTCCACCATTCTGTTCGCCGTGACAATGGGAACTTCCCGGGAGATGCGCTCCAGGTGCGGGTCCATATGGGTCACTGCCGCATCTATGATGCCGTCCACGCCCCGTTGCAGCAGCACGTCGAACAGGCGCGCTTCGCGATCGGGATCATTGTCCGTGTTGACGAGGATCGAGGCGTATCCGGCGGGCTCCAGTGCAGCTTCCATTCCGCGCACGATCGGTGGAAAAAGGGTGTTGGTGATGTCGGGGATCATGACACCCACGGTCATGGTCCGGCGGGTCCTGAGACCGGCAGCAATGCGATTCGGCCGATATCCCATGGCATTGGCCGTTTCGCGGATCTTCGCCACGACTTCCGCCGACAGCAGAGCGCGAGCGTTCGGCGACAACGCCCGCGAGACCGTTGCGACATGTACGCCGGTCTCTCTCGCAACATCCTTGATCGTAACGCTTTTCTTCATCGTCTCGCCCGTTTCATTGCAGAGGATTATACGTTTCTTCGGCCCTGATGCAAACGGTTGCGGGAAAATCTTGACCCTTGGAAAATAGGGCGTTACGATCATGCAATCGTTTGCGCAGATCATTGATCTCGCCAAGCGAGACACGAACGGACAGGGCTCCGCTGAATGGCAAGCGTCGTTGACAAGAGGGATTCGTCGAAGCCGATCATCCGCCGCAAGGCATTGTCGGCGTCCAACGACGGGTCACTCGCCACTGTCGTGAATTTCGGAGAACTGGGCGAGTTCACCTTCGACGAGCCGGCCGCGCACGGCGGATCCGACAACGGTCCCACACCCCTTGCCGGCGTCCTGGCATCGCTGTGCGCGTGCGAGGCGGTCACATTCGGCCGCACGGCCCGTGAGATGGGTCTTGAATACGAAGGCATCGAATTCGACGCGGCATTCACCATCGACATCCGCGGACGTTCCGGAATGCGCGGGGTCGTGCCTCATTTTCAGACGGTCAAGGTCGAGGCGAGCGTGCGCACCCGGGAAAGTCAAGCGCGGCTGACGAACGTCGTTGAGGAAACCGAGGCGCGATGCCCGGTCTTCAACCTGATCAAGGACGCAGGGGTCCGAATCGAGATGACCTGGATCCGTGACGCCGGAGATGCCGGCTCGATGGTCGCTTAACGGGAGAACAGGATGACAAGACCCACCATTGGTTGGATCGGCATGGGACGCATGGGCTTCCCGATGGCGGAGCGGCTGGTGAACGCCGGCTATGACGTCAAGGTCTGGAACAGAACGCGTTCGAAGGCGGAACCGCTGGAGGAGAAGGGCGCGACGCTTGTCGA
Source organism: Silicimonas sp. (assembly GCA_022824315.1). Taxonomy (GTDB): domain Bacteria; phylum Pseudomonadota; class Alphaproteobacteria; order Rhodobacterales; family Rhodobacteraceae; genus JAJEFO01. Next base: position 49,973 of record JAJEAC010000101.1, on the reverse strand, counting down.
CAGCCCGCCGGATCTGGCTGGCGTCGATGTGCTGGCAACCATGGTCTCGACGGGCAAGGACGTCGAGGCCCTCTGCTTTGGCGAGAATGGCGTACTTGCCGGGGACAGCGTGCCAAGGATATTCCTCGATTGCTCCTCGATCGGTGTCGAGGAATCGGCGGAGATTCGTTTGCGGCTTGCGGAACGGGGGGCGGATTTCGTTTGCTCGCCCGTCAGCGGGAACGGCAAATGCGTGAAGGCGGGCAAGCTGAGCGCCGTTGCTTCGGGACCACGGGCAGCATTTGATCGGGTCGAAGACATCATCGCCACCATTGCAGCCAATGGCGTTTCCTATGTCGGCGAGGGCGAACTGGCGCGGTTCTGCAAGATTGCACACAACGTGATGCTGGGTGTGGTGACCCAAAACCTGGCTGAAATCACAATCCTCGCGCAGAAGGCCGGAGTGCCGCGCCGGGCGTTCCTCGATTTCATGAACAACTCGGTCATGGGGTCGATCTTCACGCGCTACAAGACCAACGCTCTCGTCAACCTGGACTGGACGACGACGTTCACGCCGGTGCTCCTCCGCAAGGATCTCGACCTCGGCCTGGCATCCGGGCGTGAACTCAACGTGCCGATGCCGGTGACGGCGGCAACCCGCGAAGCGCTGCAGGCCCATTTCGGGGCGGCGGCGCTCAAGGACGATCCGGCGGCCTATCTGGAACAGGACTTTTCTGCGCTTCTCGAGACGGTCGCGCTGGCCGCAGGCATCGAGCTCGAGAGCGAAGACAGCCCCTATCCCACCGGACTGGAACTGCCCCAGGCGGCTGAGTGAGGGGTGAACCCGAGTTGGCGTTCGATGTGCGTGACGCCGGCAACGACAAACTTGAAAGGGAGGTAAACCCAATGAAACCAGGAAACTTGCTTGCGAGCTCAGCTGTTGCAGCTCTGGTCGCGTCGGCGGCCGTAGCCGAAATCAAGATCGGCACGTCCCTGCCATTGACGGGCGCGTTCTCGATCGCTGGCGCAAAGCACGAGCAAGGCTACCAGCTTTGCGTTGACATGATCAACGAACGTGGCGGCATCAATGGCGAGCAGCTCGAACTGATCATGTCGGACAACCGGTCGGATCCGGCAACCGCCATCGCGCAGTACGAACGGTTCATCAACGTCGACGGCGTCGATGCTGTATTCGGCACGTTCTCGTCGCGCCTGACGTTCCCGGTCGCGAACATTCTTGCCAAGAACGGCCTGGTGCATCCGGTTCCGGCCGGTGGCGCACTGCGAATCTATACCCAGGGACACGAGAACATCTTCTATTTCCAGCCGAACGCGGCCGAGTATGTCGGTTCGTCGCTGCAAGGTCTCATCAGTGACCTGGTCGACGAGTCGGATCGTCCCAAGACCGCTGCTGTCGTGTCGGCGGACGACTTCTTCGCGAACGCCGTCGAGACCGGATTCCTGGGTCTGAAGGTGATGGATCCGGCGACCGGCGGCGAAGTTGCCGACCTCGCGCCGGGGTATCTGGCCAACGCCGGAATCGAGGTCGTCTACACCGAAAAGTGGCCGGAGGAAGGCTTCAATGACTGGCTGAACCTCGCAAACTCCATCAAGCGGTCCGGTGCCGAACTGATCATCGCGCTGAGCGCAAGCGCAGAAGAGGCCGTGCAGTTGACCCGTGCCTTGAAGACCGTTCGCGCAGAACCGAAGATGGTCTACTACAGCCAGGGCACGCAGGTTGAGTTCTACGAGGGCACCCAGGAGGCCTCGGAAGCGATTCTCATGCACACGTCGTGGCACCCGGATGCGCCGTATGTGGGGGAACTCGCAGGCGAGCCGTTCAGCAATGCCGATTTCGTGGCCGAGTTCACCTCGCGCAACGGATTTGCCCCGGACGAAGACGCGGCGATTCCTTTCGCGGTGTGCCAGGGCATCGAGCAGGCAATCCTTGGCGCGGGCGCGGCCGACAACGACAAGATGGGCGCATGGCTGGCAGCGCGTACGTCCAGCGATCCCGTCCGCACCATCCTGGGCGCGTTCCACTGGGATTCCGTCGGTCTTCCGGTCGACAAGCCGTTCATGGTGGCGCAATGGAATGGCGGGGAACTCCAGTTCGTCTACCCGACGAACGAGTTCAAGACCTCACCGCTCAACTATCCCAAAGAGGGCTGGTGACAATGCGTGGCCGGGCGCTTGATGCGCCCGGCCATTCGCCGGCCGAAAGCCCCGCATGCTGGACATTCGAAACCTCTGCAAGCATTTCGGCGGCATCAAGGCCGTCGATGAATGCTCTTTCGGCGTGGAAAGGGGCAGCATCACCGCCTTGATCGGACCGAATGGCGCCGGCAAGACGACCGCGTTCAACTGCATCAGCAGGACGATGACGCCCACGAGGGGCGAGGTCTGGCTCGACGGCGAACGAATCGACGAGCTGCGACCGCACAAGATCACTGCGCGTGGCCTCAGTCGGACCTTCCAGATCTCGCGCAACCTTGCCGACATGACGGTCCTCGAGAACGTCATTTGCCAGTCAAGGATCAACGGCTGGCGCGACTTCTTCAAACCGGCGATGAGTCCGGAGGAGATAGAAAAGGCCATGGGACTCCTGGACTTTCTCGGGATTGCCCGGCTGGCGCATGAGGACGGTGCGAACCTGAGTTACGGTCAGAAGAAGCTCATGGATCTTGCGGCGCTCCTGATGAGCGACCCGAAGATCATATTGCTTGACGAACCTGCGGGAGGCGTGAACCCGACCCTTCTGGAGGAGATCATCGGCCATATCCGCGAACTGAACAGGAACGGCCTGACGGTTCTGATCGTCGAGCACAACATGGATCTCATCATGCGCCTGTCCCACCGCGTCGTGGTCATGGCGCAGGGCAGCGTGATTGCCAGCGGCACGCCCGACGAGGTCCGCAACGACCCGGCGGTGCTTGAAGCCTATCTGGGCGGCGCGCAGGAGGCGGCCGCATGAGCGCCCTGCTCCAGGTCTCGAATGTCGTGGCCGGCTACGGCGACGGCCCGGCAATCCTGAACGGTGCGTCGGTCAAGGTGGAACCAGGCAAGGTGCACTGCATCATCGGGCCGAACGGCGCCGGCAAGTCGACGCTCCTGAAAGCCATCGTGGGGATGCTCAGGGTCCGGGAGGGCGACGTCACGTTCAAGGGCGAGAGCGTGAAGGGCCTTCGGCCGGACCAGATTCTGCGCAAGGGCATCAGTTTCGTGCCGCAGGAGCGCGCATTGTTCCCAAAAATGACAGTGCGGGAAAACCTCCGCATGGGCGGTTACTCGATGCGCGACAAGGCCGAGCTTGAACGCCGGATCGACGAGATCGAGGAGAGGTTCCCCATCCTGAAGGAACGTCGCGACCAGCATGCCGGCACTCTGTCCGGAGGTCAGCAGCAGACGCTTTCCATGGCACGGACAATGATCCTCAAGCCAGAAATCGTGATGCTGGACGAGCCGTCGCTTGGTCTCGCGCCAAAGATCGTGGCCGAGATATTCGACATCATGCGCGTCATGACCGACGAGGGGATCACGATCCTGCTCGTGGAGCAGAACGCGCTGATGGGGCTCAAGCATGCGGACTGGGGTGTCGTGCTTGACCTGGGCCGGACGCTCTTCGAAGGACCCGGAAAGGAAATCCTGAACGATCCGAGGATCCAGGAACTCTATCTTGGCGGCAAGAAGGCGGCTTGATCATGGCGGACATGGTTCAGATCCTGGTGCTGGGTCTTGCCCTTGGCGGCGTCTACGCGCTGATGGGTTCAGGGCTTTCGCTGGTCTTCGGCGTCATGCGGATCGTGAACCTCGCGCATCCATCGCTTGTCATGGTCGGGGCCTACATTGCCTACTGGGCGTTTCGGCTTGGCGGCGTGGATCCCATGATCACCTTGCCGGTCGCGCTGGTCATCCTGGCGGCAACGGGAGTGTTGCTGTACAAGCTTGTGTTCGAGCGCGAGGCACGATCGGCGAAATACTCGGAGATGACGGTACTCCTGACCTTTGCCTTGGCGATGGTCGTTGAAGGGGCGCTTGGCGCGGCATTCACCAACACGCAGCGCGTCACCTCGCCTGACTACGCAACGGATGCCTTCTTCATCGGAAGCGTCTTCATTCCCAAGGGACAGCTCTATTCCGGGATCGTGTCCCTCACGATCATTTCCGCGCTCGCGCTCTTCCTGAAATATTCGGCTTTCGGCAATGCGATCCGCGCGACGACCCAAAACCGCGACGCGGCCGAGCTTCTCGGCGTCAATGTCAACCTCGTGGGCCTCGTGAGCTTTGCCATCGGCATCGGGCTTGCCGGTGCGGCCGGCGCACTCGTCAGCTTCGTATTCTCCTTCTTTCCGGCCAAGCATTGGGAGTGGATCGCGATCCTGATGTCTCTTGTTGTTCTGGGCGGCATGGGCTCGATCCTCGGAACCGTGCTGGCGGCCTTCATCCTGTCGGTGATCGCGGCCTATGTCGGCTTCTTCTTCGGTGCGACATGGTCGACTTTGACTTTCTTCGTCGCACTCTTCGTCGTGCTTCTGGTGCGGCCGCAGGGCCTCTTTGGCGAGAAACCGGAGCTTGCCTGATGCCGACCATCGACGCAGAAGACATCCTCGAACAACGCCGCGCGTATAACGAGACCCTGGCGCAGGCGGCGGACAAGACCCGTGCCGCGTGGTTTCCGATAGCCATCATGGCGGCCCTGCTGTCGCTGCCCGCGCTGCAGTTTGTCGGCAACTACAACTATCTGATCCACCTGGTCCTGTTCACGGCTTCCTATGTCGTGATGGCCTCGGGCTGGAACGTCCTTGGCGGGTTCGCCGGCTACATCTCGCTGGGCCACAACGTGTTCTTTGCGGTCGGCGGGTACTTCGCGGGCATGGCCTTCGCCCGTTTCGAGATATCCACGATCATCCTCGCGCCGGTCGCAGGGCTGGTCGCGGGCGCGCTGGGATACCTTATCGGCCTGATCACGCTCCGCGTGCGGGGGCCGTCATTCATCATCTCTTCCCTGGCCCTGGTCATGATCTTCCGGATATTCTTTGAAAACTGGGAGTTCGTGGGCGGCGCGGCCGGTGTGGCGCTGAAGGCGAACAGCCTTCCGGTGGAATGGGCGAAGCTGCCCTACTACTACGCATTCATCGTGATGGCGGCCTTCGCGGTCTGGGCCTCGTACCGGATCAAGCACTCGAAGTTCGGGCTGGGGCTGAGGGCGATCTCGAAGGACGAGATCAAGAGCGAGAGCGCAGGCATTGACACGCGGTTCTACAAGGTCATGGCCTTCGCGATCTCGGCTTTCTTCGTGGGCATGGCGGGCGCGGTCTGGGGCGAATACCTCACCTACATTCGGCCGAACATTTTCCTGATCATTCTTGTCAGCGTGAACATGGTGCTGATGTGCATCTTGGGCGGAAAGGGGACCATCGCCGGCCCCGTGATCGGCGCGGTGCTGATCGTGGCTTTCAACGAGTTCTTCGTGGCAACCCTCGGCGCATCCGAGATCAACATCCTGGCCACCGGCCTGATCATGATGCTATGCCTGATGTTCTTTCCGCTCGGCATCGTAGGCACGCTGGCAAGACATCGGAAACTTCCAAGAATTTTGAACTGGGACTGAAATGGCTGGCTTCATCCTGTACAACGCACCCCAATCGACCTGCAGCCAGCGGGTAAGGTACGCCTTGCACGCGAAGGCAGTGGCGTTTGAAGAACGCAAGCTCGATCTGTTCTCCGGCGATCAGCTGCAGCCGGAGTATCTCGCGATAAATCCCAATGGCGTGGTGCCTGCACTGGTTCACGACGGCGTGCCGGTAATCGACAGCGCGGTGATCCTCGAATACCTTGAGGACGTCTTCCCGGACGTTTCACCGATGCGCCCTGCGGATCCCCTGGATGTCGCCCGGCTTCGAGCCATGATGCGTTTCATCGACGAAGTTCCGACGCCCGCAGTGCGGGTTCCGTCGTACAATCTCGCGTTCCTGCCGCATTTCCAGGCGATGTCTGAAGAGGAGTTCCAGGCGCTGTGCGACAGCAAGCCGCTGCGCCGCGAGTTCCTGATGCGCATGGGGCGAACCGGATTTCCCGAAGCGGACATGGACGAGGCACTGGGGCGGCTTCGCCGAGGAGTGGAGCGGCTCGGACAGTGGCTGGATGGAAGCCGCGGACCTTGGATCATGGGCGATCGGATAAGCTTGGCGGACATCGCCATCATGCCGGTGATCGTCCGGATGGATGACATCAATCTCAGGTCGAGCTGGGACGACATTCCAGCCGTTTCGGCGTGGCTGGACCGGATCCAGGGCACCGAGCCGTTCGGGAAGACCTACTATCACGGCTCGCTCCTCACCGAAAAGTACCCGCACTTGGCAGAACTTGCCCGCTCGAAGGCCGAGAGGACCGCGTAGGATGCAATTGCTTGGCTTCATGCTTGCCGCCGTAGCGGTCGGAGCGATGATCACTGTCCAGCCGCCCCTGAACGCAATCATTGCGCGACATGTGGGCAGCGCCCTTGCGGCGACGTCCATTTCAATCTTGGTGGCGTTTTTCTGCAGCCTTCTCTTGCTCGTGGTGTCGGGCGCAGGGCGTGTCATGCCGGCGACGCTCGCTGCAGTGCCATGGTGGGCTTACCTTGGCGGCGTGGTTGGCGCGGTCTTCGTCGGATCCGGCGTGGTCCTCGCGCCGGTGACAGGTGCCCTCGTGTTCTTCGTGTGCATCGTTGCCGGACAGCTTGTCGGCTCGACCATCATCGACCACTATGGCGCGTTCGGCTTGGCCGTGCGCGAGATTTCCTGGTCGCGACTCCTTGGCATTTTCCTGGTGTTGGCCGGGGCGGTGCTCGTGAGCAAGGGGTGAGGCATGGTGAGCGGCGGTCGTGACGAGAGGGATCCGCGAATCGTTGCGGCCGCGGCGCATTGGTCGCACCGGATGGTGACGAACGGCGTGCCGCTTGCCGATTTCCAGGACGTGACTGGATCGATCGCACACTGGGACGAATGGTGTCCGGCATGGGTCGCGCGCGGGAAAGTCCATGATGGGCTCGCGGCGGCAGCCGAAGCGGAAGGGCGGTTGCGCAGTGCGGGCGAGCATTTCGCCACCGCAGCCGTATGCTATCATTTCGGAAAGTTCCTGTTCGTTCACGATCCGGACCGGATGCGGGAGGCGCACGACCTTGCGATCAGGGCCCATGGCCGGGCGTTGCCGAACATGGATCCACCCGGCGAGCGGGTGGCGATCCCGTACGAGGATGCCCGGCTGGCTGGCGTCCTCCGCAAGCCGCGGGGCGTGGAAAGGCCACCCGTCGTCGTCATGTGCATGGGGCTCGACAGCGCGAAGGAGGAGATGCACACGAACGAGGCCGTGTTTCTCGACAGGGGCGTTGCAACGCTGGCATTCGACGGCCCAGGCCAGGGCGAAGCGGAATACGAGCTCCCCATCCGGCCTGACTACGAAGCCCCGGTCTCTTCGGTCATTGACTGGCTCGAAGAGAGGGCCGACGTCGATGCAGAGAGCGTCGGACTCTGGGGAGTCAGCCTCGGTGGCTACTATGCTCCCCGTGCCGCGGCCTTCGAGCGGCGCGTGCGGGCCTGCATTGCGCTGACCGGACCTTTCGACTTTTCCGAAGCCTTCATGCATGCACCCGATCTGACTCGCGCGGCCTTCATCGTCCGCAGCCATTCATCCGATGAGCATGCGGCAGCAGGCGTTGCGCGGCGGATGAGTCTCACCGAAGTCGCACATCGGATCGAGTGCCCGACCTACATTGTTGGGGGCGCCCTGGATCGGGTGATCCCGCCGGATCATGCCGAGAGACTGGCCAATGCGGTGTCCGGTCCCGTGGTGCTGAACATGGTCGAGGATGGCACGCATGTGGTCAACAATCGTCCCTACAGGTATCGCCCGGCATCAGCGGACTGGATCGCGAGGCAACTGCATGTCCAAAAAAGGTCGAAGAATGTCCGATGTGGATAAGAATCGTGCAATGCCTGGCCGACGATTGGGATAGGTTGGCGCCAGCAGAAAATCAAAACGCAAGCGGTCCGCAGGGGTCGCCTCAAGAGAGGATTCTGACATGAACGTACACAGCACGGCACTGACCCCCAATGTCCTGTCTCCCCAGGATCTGCAGCCGAACTGGAACTGGGAGGGTCGCTTGCCGGCCTGGGGCCACACGTCTGTCGATTTCGAGCGCCGCGTCGATCACGATCGCCTGCGCCGATACCGCCTGAGCCGAACCCGCGAGGCGCTGAAGGCATCCGAATGCGGGACGCTCCTGCTCTTTGACGTCAACAACATACGCTACGTTTCGGGCACCAAGATCGGCGAATGGGAACGGGACAAGATGTGCCGCTTCGCGCTTCTGACCGGTGACGACTCGCCCTATGTCTGGGACTTCGGCTCGGCCGCGGTGCACCATCGGAAGTACTCCGACTGGCTCGAGCCGGATCATTGTCGCGCAGGAGTAGTCGGCATGCGCGGGACCATCCCGCCGTCATTCGGGCTGATGAAGCACTATGCCGAGGAAATCGCCGGCCTCATCCGCGATGCCGGCATGGCCGACATGCCCGTTGGCGTTGACTATGCCGAAACGGCGATGTTCCACGCGCTGCAGGACGCCGGACTCAAGATCGTCGATGGCCAGCAGGTCATGCTGAGTGCGCGCGAAATCAAGAACTGGGACGAGATCCAGCTCTTGACGCAAGCCGCAAGCATGGTCGATGGCGTCTACCACATGATCTACGAGGAGCTGAAACCGGGCGTTCGCGAAAACGACATCGTGGCCCTGTCCAACAAGATGCTCTACGAGATGGGTTCGGACGATGTCGAGGCGATCAACGCGATCAGCGGAGAACGCTGCAACCCGCACCCGCACAACTTCACCGACCGGTACTTTCGCCCCGGCGACCAGGCGTTCTTTGACATCCTGCAATCCTACCAGGGATACCGGACCTGCTACTACCGGACGTTCAACATCGGCAGGGCGACGTCGGTCCAGCATGACGCTTACGGGAAGGCACGCGAATGGCTCGATCTTGCGATCGACGCGATCAAGCCGGGCGTGACCACTGACAAGGTGGCGAGCCTCTGGCCGGCGGCGCAGGACTACGGCTTTCCTGACGAGCTTTCGGCGTTCGGCCTGCAGTTCGGTCACGGGTTGGGTCTCGCGCTGCACGAGCGCCCGATCATTTCCCGCGCGGTCAGCCTGGACAATCCGATGGAAATCAAGACCGGCATGGTGTTCGCGCTGGAGACGTACTGTCCTGCCGCAGACGGTTTTTCCGCAGCCCGGATCGAGGAGGAGGTCGTTGTCACGGACACTGGCTGCGAAGTGATCTCGCTCTTCCCGGCTGAAGAACTGCCAATTTCCAATCGCTATTGATCGCCCTGGATCCATGGCCCGGAAATCGAAGGATCCGACAATGCCACGCGACAAGAGCGCGAATTCCGAGGCCTACCTTCGGATGTACCGCCAAATGGTGCGTATCCGGGCGTTCGAGAATAACGCCAACCAGTTGTACCTCAATGCCAAGATGCCGGGGTTGACCCATATGTACACCGGCCAGGAGGCGGTTGCGGTGGGCATCTGCGAAGCGCTGACCGACGAAGACCGCATCACCTCGACCCATCGCGGCCACGGGCATTGCCTGGCCAAGGGCGCCGAACTCAGGCTGATGTTCTGCGAACTTCTGGGCAAGGAAGAGGGCTATTGCCGAGGCAAGGGCGGCTCCATGCATATTGCAGACCAGGCCCATGGCAACCTGGGCGCCAATGCCATCGTTGGCGGTTCGGCCGGCATTGCCACCGGTGCAGCGCTCTCGGCCAAGCGGTTGGGCAGGAACTACGTGACGGTCTGCTTCTTCGGCGACGGCGCAACCGCCCAAGGTCTCTGGTACGAGGTCATGAACATGGCGGCGCTCTGGAAGCTGCCCGTCATCTATGCTTGCGAAAACAACGGGTATTCCGAATACACGCCGACGGACGAGGTCGTGGCCGGCTCGCTGACCGCGCGGGCGGAGGCATTCGGGATCGAGGCGCATCAAGTCGACGGCCAGGACGTGCTGGCTGTCAACAAGTGCGCCACGGAACTGGCCGAACGTTGCCGCAGGGGCGAGGGCCCGTTCTTCATCGAACTCGAAACCTATCGCTATCACGGGCACCATGTGGGCGACATCAATCGCGACTACTACCGCTCGAAGGAGGAGGAGGCGCGCTGGAAGGCCGATCGCGACCCGATCGATAACTTTGGCAAGTGGCTTCAGTCCGAGGGCGTCGCCGCCAAGGAAGAACTGGCCATGATCGACAGCGAGATCGGTGACGAGGCGGCGGCGGCGGTGAAATATGCGCTTGCTGCACCCTACCCGGATGCAGTCGAGGTCGACATGCACGTCTTCAAGGGCGTTGAACATGCCTTGCCCTACATGTCCGGGGAGCGTCAATGACCCGCGGCATCACCCTGTCGCAAGCCGTGAACGAGGCAATCGCCGAAGAGATGCGGCGCGACGAGACGGTGATCCTGATCGGCGAGGACGTGGCCGAAGCGGGCACGCCTTTCAAGGTTCTTTCCGGACTCGTTGAGGAGTTCGGCACCGACCGCGTCATCGACACGCCTATCGCGGAGCCTGGCTTCATGGGCATTGCCGTCGGTGCGGCGATGACCGGGTTGCGCCCGATCGTTGACCTGATGTTCGGCGACTTTCTCTACCTGGTCATGGACCAGCTTTGCAACCAGGCCGCAAAGACCCATTACATGTCAGGGGGCAAGTTGAGCGTGCCGCTGGTGTTGCGTACCAACCTTGGTGCCACCCGGCGTTCGGCCGCACAGCATTCGCAGTCGCTTCACGCATTGGTGGCGCACATCCCGGGTCTCAAGGTGGCCATGCCGTCCTCGGCCTACGAGGCGAAGGGGTTGCTGAAGGCCGCGATCCGGGACGACAATCCGGTCGTGATCTTCGAGGACAAGCTGATGTACCAGGACAAGGCACCGGTGCCGGAGGAGGAGTACCTGCTTCCCCTTGGCGAGGCGGCGATCCTGCGCGAGGGGTCCGAGGTTACCCTGATCGGCACGTCGTCCATGAGGCAGGTCTGCGAAAGGGCAGCCGAGATCCTGGACGGTGACGGGATCGGCGCGGAAGTGATCGACCCGCGGACCCTTGTGCCATTGGACGAAGGGACAATTCTTGGATCGGTTCGCAAGACCTCGCGCGCAATCGTGGTCGACGAGGGGCATCAGAACTTCGGGATCACGGCGGAAATCGCGGCACGCATTTCCGAGAAGGCATTCTATCACCTTGATGCACCGGTGATCCGGATGGGCGCGATGGACGTGCCGGTGCCGTTCAGCCCTGCGCTCGAGGATCTGACCGTGCCGACGCCCGAGGGCGTGGCCGCCAATGCCCGAGCGCTCGTCAGGGGAGTTCCGGTGCATGCCCCATGAAGTGAGGATGCCGCAGCTTGGCATGGTCCAGGACTCGGGCGTCATCGTGGCCTGGCTCAAGCGCAACGGCGATTCGGTCAAGGCGGGGGATCCAATTTTCGAGGTTGAGACGGACAAGGCCACGATGGAGGTCGAGGCGGCGACGGACGGGTACCTGAGCGGCGTGAAGGCGGTCGAAGGGGACGACGTGCCCGTTGGCGGCCTGATCGCCATGATCGTCGAAGCCGAGGGCGATGTCGAAGAGGCCGGCACCGGCGTGCCCGATGCGGAGCCTGAGGATGTGGCCGTCGTGGAGGCCGCGCAGTGGTCAGATCCGGAGCCTGTGAAGCAGCCGATATCTGCGCCGGTGGAACGGGCAACGCCGAAATCGGTTGCCTCCGGCCGCGTTCTCGCCTCGCCCAAGGCACGCAGGCTCGCGAGCGAGCGGGGAATCGACCTGCACCTTCTTCGCGCGCAGGGCGTTTCCGAACCGATCCACGTCGCGGATCTTGACGCGGCCTTTGCGGCCGGCGGGAAATCGCTGCTTTCGGCGGTCGTCGAGTCGACGTCCTTCGACGAGATTCTGGACTGCTCCCGGACAGCCGACCGGACCAAGCTTCTTGCCTTGTTCGCGGCAGGCGCTTGGCGTGCCACGTTTGACGCCTCTTCGGTGTCGGTCGCCATAAAGGACCTCGACGGAAGGATTGAGATCGTCGCCAACCCCGACCGAGGCGGTGCCGGTGTTCCGGAAGACCCCGTGCTGACGCTTGTCGATCTCTGCGGCACGCGGATCAACGGCTACGTGCCGATGGGCGGTGGCGTGACATTGTGCGTGACGCGGAGCGCAGCGGGATACGGCCTGTCGCTGGCATTCGAGGAATCCCGGCTTGCACTTTCCGGCGCCGCGGCCCTTGTTGAGGACATTGCCGCGCGCATCGAGAATCCGCTCTTGCAGCTTCTGTAGCAGCGGGCGCAATGACGACCGATTCCAAGGTGCAGGTCATGTCACGTTCGGTCTCGACCAAGGCCCGGCGAAGGTGCCTGGACGTTGCTGCTGCCAATGCCGCCCAGCCGGGAATGGATCTTGGCGGCACCGTGCTCTCGACTTGTCGCAAGAGAGACCAACCAGTCCCCGTCGCAGTTGGCGGGAAGTTCGCCCAGATGCGCAAGTTCGACGAGATCTGCACAGCGACGAACGGTGCTCGTCTCCCCGAAGCGGTCAAGCGCGAATCCGTCAGGTGCGGCACGGACATGTCGAAGCAGAGTGTGCATTCGGGGTTCCTTGCATACGTATTCACGATGCCGTAGGGTCGTGTCGCGGATTGAAATTCAATTGGGAGGAAGAAATGCGCAAACGGACTTTGCTGAAGATGGGAGCGGCGGCGGCCATGATGCTCTCGCCGCTGTCGGTCGCGGCAGCAGACTTGCCGTACAACCTGCAGTCGGGGAAGCCTTTTGAGGGAACCACGCTGAACATCCTGAGCGTCGTGACACCCCAGTTCGACGGCTTGATGCTGCGCGACGACGAGTTCACCGAACTGACGGGCATCGAGACGGAATGGACGTTCATTCCCTTTGCTTCGCTGCAGGAGAAGATCAACGCTGAAGGCCTTGCCGCAAGCGGCGCTTTCGACGTCGTCAACTATCTCGACAGCTGGGGCCCGCCGAATGCCCACTGGCTGATGCAGATCGACGACCTGATGGCACGGGACGGGATTTCCATGGACCGCTATCCGGCGGCCTTTGCCCGGTCGGCGCAGTTCGAGGGCCAGACCCTTGGCTTTCCATTGCGCGCGCACCCGCAGGTCCTCTTCTATCGCAAGGACCTGATCCCGAATCCGCCTGCTTCGTGGGAAGAGGTCGCTGCGATGGGCGAGACTTGGGAACATGACGACATCGCGCCGGTCGCGCTCTACTACAACAACGACGGAAACCGTCAGGCACTTTTCATCTGGCTGAATTTCCTGTGGGGCGCGGGCGAAGACGTGTTCAACGAAGACGGGTCGGCCGGATGGACCACGGAGGCCGCATTGAAGGCGACCGAGGACTATGTGGGGCTCCTGACGGAACACGGCGTCGCAAATCCGAATTCCGTCGCCTTCGTCGAACAGGATGCGCGGCAGTCGTTCATGCAGGGCAATTCAGCGATGATTCCCGGCTGGTGGTGGTTTTACTCGGCGTTCCTGAACCCGGAGACGTCGACCCTGACCAAGGACCAGGTCGGTTTCGTGGGCATGCCGTCCTACGCCGACACCACCAAGACATACGCCATCTCGATGCCTTTCGCGATTTCCGAGTATTCCGAAAACAAGGACGCCGCATGGGAGTTTCTCAAGTGGCTCTCCAATCCCGAGATGGACAAGGCCAACGCCACCGTGCGAGAAGTGAAGGGAAAAAGGATCGTCAACAACGTTGTGACGCATATCTCGTCGCTTACCGATCCGGAGGTGAATGCCGCGAATGACGGGATCCAGATGGCGGCTTGGGAATCGCTCAAGGAATCCGACATCATGCCTCAGATTCCGGAATGGCCTGAAGTTGGCGACTTACTGTCTGCGGCGATCGCCGAAGCAGCGGCGGGCGGGGACACCCGTCAGTTGATGCTGGATGCAGCGGAGCAGGCCAACCGGGTGCTGCGTCGCGCCGGACGCATCGAGTAGGCGATCTCTTCCGTCCTGGCCGGATTGCAGTCAGGAAAGCGGCGAACCATCCCGCGGGAATGCGGGGTGGTTCAACTCGGAGCGATCTCCAATGCGTGACAACACGCTCAAATATCTCCTGGTCCTGCCCGCGATCGTGGTGGTCTTTGCCACTGCCATCTGGCCCTTGATCGAGAGCCTCAGGCTGTCCTTCACAGTCGGGCGTCTCAGCAGGCCCGGTTCCCTGGAGCAGTATCTTGGCTTCGAGAACTACATCTGGGCCTTTCTCTATGAGCCCGCGTTCTGGAACTCGGTCTGGGTCACGACGGTCTACACGGTCCTGACCGTTGGCTTGACAACTGTCCTGGCGCTCGGGTTGGCGTTGCTGCTTGCACCGGGCGGCCGATTCCGCTCCGGCGTGCAAACGCTCCTGATACTGCCTTTCGCCATGAGCCCGGCGCTGATCGGCGTCAGTTTTCGGTTCATGTTCAATCCTGAATTTGGCTTGTTCGACGCCGTGTTCGGCGTGCTGATCCCGCCGCTTGCCGATGTCAGCTGGCTTGTTGACCCGGTTCTCGCCTTCGCGGTCTGCGTGATGGCCGATGTCTGGGGCTGGATCCCGTTCCTGACCCTTGTCCTGATAGGGGGGCTTGCCAGCGTGCCGCAAGACACGATCGAGGCTGCGCAGGTCGACGGTGCATCGGGCTGGCGGGTCTTTCGCGACGTGACTCTGCCGCAGCTCGCCCCCGTGCTCGCGGTCGTCGTCATCCTGAAGTCGATCTTCAGCCTGAAGACCTTCGACCAGATCTTCATGCTGACGAACGGAGGCCCCGGCACCGCGACGCAGACGCTAAGCCATTACATCTATTTCAACGGCATGAAGTATGGACAGATCGGGTATGCCGCCTCGGTTGCCTGGCTGATGGTCATTCCCATGATCTTCCTGACTTACGCGTATGCCAAGTTCGTGTTCCGCAAGGAGTGACCTGATGATCGGCAGGCGGAGAAAACAGGTCATGAACGCCGTGCAGCTGTCGCTGATCCTGATCGCCATCCTGATCATGCTGGTGCCGATCGCCTGGATCTTCATGGCCGCG
The DNA here is from genome assembly GCA_022824315.1 of Silicimonas sp. Taxonomy (GTDB): domain Bacteria; phylum Pseudomonadota; class Alphaproteobacteria; order Rhodobacterales; family Rhodobacteraceae; genus JAJEFO01. The sequence continues at coordinate 34,854 of JAJEAC010000101.1, read as the reverse complement.
TTCAAGAACCACATCGACGTGTTCCAGCTGAAGCTGTTCTTCACGCCGACGCTTAAAAACTTCGGCACGGTTTTTGAGCCGCCCTTCTATCTCGGCCACAAGTTGATGAATTCGACCATTGTGGCATTCGTTACCGTGGTGCTCGCGATCCCGATCGCCACCATGGCGGCCTATTCGTTCAGTCGCTTCAGGCTCACCGGAGAGACCACGATGCTGGTCGTCATCCTGGCAACGCAGTTCGTGCCTGCGGTGGTCATCATCCTGCCCTTCTTCGTGATGTTCCGCGACATTGGACTTCTGGACACGCGGATCGGACTGATCCTTGTCAATCTTGCCATCGTCATGCCTTTCGCGATCTGGATGATAAAGGGCTTCATCGACGGCATTCCGCTGGACACCGAAGAGGCTGCAATGGTCGACGGTTCGTCGCGGCTGCAGGTCATTCGCAACATCGTCCTTCCGATGGCGGCGCCTGGCCTGCTGACTGCGGGCATCTTCTGCTTCATTATTGCTTGGAACGAGTTTCTGTTCGCGCTGATCCTGACGAACAAGGACGCGGTGACGCTGCCAATCGGCCTTGCGCTCTTCAAGGCCGAGGAGGGTGATCTCTGGAACCTGCTCAGCGCCGCCGGAATCATAATCATGCTGCCGATGTTCGTGCTGGCGCTCATCATCCGAAAATACTTCGTGCAGGGCATGACCATGGGGGCAGTGCGCTGATGGCTGAAGTCATTCTCAAGAACCTGACCAAGCAGTGGGGCGATTTCGTCGCCGTCGACGGCCAGTCGCTTGAAGTTTCCGACAAGGAGTTCCTGGTCCTCCTGGGTCCGTCCGGTTGCGGCAAGACCACCACCATGCGCATGATCGCAGGGCTGGAAGAGCCCACGGAAGGCGAGATCTGGATCGGTGACAGGATGGTCAACGACGATCTGCCAAAGGACCGCGACGTGGCCATGGTTTTCCAGAATTACGGCCTCTATCCGCACATGACGATCTTCGACAACATCGCTTATCCGCTGAGAGTGCGAGGCACCCCAGGCAGCGAGATTGAACCGCGCGTAAGAAAGGCTGCCGAGCAGGTCGAACTGACCCAGTTCCTCGAGCGCAGGCCCAAGGCTCTTTCGGGCGGCCAACGCCAGCGCGTTGCGCTGGCACGGGCCATCGTTCGTACGCCCAAGGTGTTTCTGATGGACGAGCCGCTCTCGAATCTCGACGCCAAGCTGCGGGTCACGATGCGGGCAGAGCTCAAGCACCTCAGCCGCGAGTTGAAGGTCACCACGGTTTACGTGACCCATGACCAGATCGAGGCGATGACGCTCGCTGACCGAGTGGCCGTGATGAAGGACGGCGTGATCCAGCAGCTCGGTTCGCCGGACGAGATTTACAACGACCCGGCGAACCTCTTTGTTGCTGGCTTCATCGGTTCGCCGGCAATGAACCTGATCAACGGTTCAATCCAGGGTGGCCAGTTCGTCACGACCGGGGGCACTCAATTGGTGCCGGTTGGTGGCGATGATCGCAAGGAGGTGGTCCTTGGGGTGCGCGCCGACGACATCCGCGTGTCCGAGGCCGGACAGGGCAACATCGACGTGCCCATTTACGCCTTCGAGAACACGGGAGAGGCAACGCTCCTTACCGTTCAATGGGGCAGGCAACGAGTGATCGCAAAGGGCGACAGGTATCTGCGCAAGGAGCAGGATGACATGATCGGCATCGCGCTGAATCCGGAACACCTTTATCTGTTCGACCCGAACACGGGAAGCCGGATCAGGACCTGAGTGCGTGACCATGAACTACCTAAGACGCAGCAGGTCGCATCGCTGGAGGGTCGAGGCCAGAATTTTCCATATGAAGACCTTCCAAGACTTCGCCGGCAAGGTGCATGCACACGACTGATGCTGGATCCACTTGTGCTCATACCCGGCGCGATGTGCGATGGGCGCCTCTTTGCTCCGCAGATCGCCGAATTCTCGGCAGAACGACCGGTGATGATCGTGCCGCCCGTTGGTGCGGCTTCGATTTCGGATCTTGCGCGGCGCATTCTTGATCTCGCTCCGCAGACTTTTGCGCTTGCGGGTCTTTCCATGGGCGGAATTGTGGCAATGGAATTGATCAGGCAGGCCCCGATTCGTGTCAGGCGCGTAGCCCTGATGGACACGAACCCGTTCCCGGAACCACCTGAAAGAGCCACGCTGCGTCAAGCGCTGATCGAGAAAGTCATGAATGGCAATCTCCGCCATGTCATGTGCGAAGAGGTCATGCCGAACTATCTCGCGGACGGTTCTGTGAAGGGGCCGATTCCGAAGCTCTGCCTGGAGATGGCGGAAGCTCTCGGGCCGGAGGTCTTCGCCGAGCAGTTTCGTGCGGTTCAGTCCCGACCGGACCAGAGTGAAATGCTGCGTGGCATCGCAGTGCCGGCTCTAGTACTGTGCGGGCAGGAAGATCGGCTCTGTCCAGTGGATCGGCACGAATTCATGCACGACGTGATCCCTGGCTCAAGGCTGGTAATAGTTCCGGGCGCAGGGCACTTGCCGACCCTGGAGCAGCCCGCAAGAACGAATGAGGCATTGAGAGAATGGCTGAGGGCATAGTTCCAGGGGTCTTTCGTGCACATCAGCACTTGACCGAAGCTGCCGTACGTGAAGGGGAGCGCAAATGACTGAAATTCTGAATAAGCTCTACATCGGCGGCCAATGGCGCGACGCTTCTGACGGCGGCAGTTTCGACGTCTTGAATCCTGCCGACGAGACTGTCCTTGCCACCGTCGCGTCAGGAACCGTCGAAGATGCCACGGCCTGCCTTGACGCCGCCGAATCCGCCTTTGCCGACTGGAGCGCCAGAAGCCCGCGCGAAAGAGGCGAAGTGCTTCGCAGCACGTACGAACTCTTCGCGGAGCGGATCGACGACATTGCACGCCTGATCACGCTGGAGAACGGCAAGGCCGGTGCGGACGCGACAGGCGAGGCGCGGTACGCCGCCGAGTTCTTTCGCTGGTACGCCGAGGAGGCGGTTCGGTCTGCTGGGCATGTCGGCATGGCACCCGCGACCGGCGCCCGCATGGTTGTTCATCAGAAGCCAGCGGGCATAGCCGTTTTGGTGACGCCGTGGAACTATCCGGCGGCCATGGGAGCGCGAAAGATCGGTCCTGCCCTGGCGGCTGGCTGTCCTGTTGTCATCAAGCCGGCATCCGAAACGCCCCTGACCATGCTGGCCCTTATGCCAATCCTCGAAGAGGCAGGGGTGCCTCCCGGAGTCGTCAACGTGCTTCCCTCTCGATCATCCGGGGCGGTTGTGGGCGCAATGCTGGCCGACCCCAGGGTGCGGGTCGTGTCATTCACGGGCTCGACCGAGGTGGGGCGCAAGCTGTTGCGTTCGGCGGCAGACAATGTCGTCAAGCCGGCGATGGAACTTGGCGGCAACGCGCCGTTCATCGTCTGCAAGGATGCCGATCTGGACTCGGCCGCTGACGGCCTGATGGTTGCCAAGATGCGCAACATTGGCGAGGCCTGCACCGCAGCGAACCGCATCTACGTCCATGAGGAGATCGAGGACGCATTCGTTGAGCGCTACACGGCAAGGATGGCTGCGTTGACGATGGGCAACGGCCTTGAGGACGGCATCGATGTCGGCCCGCTCGTAAACGCAGAGAACCGGGACAAGGTTGACCACTTCGTGCGTGACGCGGTGGCCAAGGGCGCCGGCCTGAAACTTGGCGGCGTCCGACCCAATGGTCCCGGCTTCTACTATCCGCCTACCGTGATGACCAATGTTCCGGATGATGCCGAATGCCTTCGTGACGAGATATTCGGGCCGGTTGCCGCGATTCAGACGTTCCGGGACGAGGACGAGGTCATCCGGCGGGCAAACGACACCCAGTACGGCCTGGTCGCGTACCTCTACACCAAGGACATGCGTCGAGGCATGGGACTGGCCGAGCGGTTGGAGTTTGGCATGATCGGATTGAACCGCGGCCTAGTGTCCGATCCCGCGGCACCCTTCGGCGGCGTCAAGCAGTCGGGCCTGGGTCGTGAAGGAGGGAAGGAAGGCATGCTCGAGTTCCAGGAAACCCAGTACATCTCGACCGAGTGGTAGGCGATGGGCGCCGTCGCCAGTTCTTCCGATCGTCGGCTTGCCTGCGAACGGGGCGTTGTCATCGATGCCTGCGTGGCGCGGATCGGGCGCGAAACCGTCGTTCGCGAAGATCTGCAGTCTGGCAGGTCGTCGCCTACCGTCCCGCACCGCCCAGAGGCCCGGCAGGTTGCAGGGATGTTGATCACTGTGAACGGGGCATGGTCAGCATGGGACTCCTGACTCGCATGGCCGAATGGGCAGCGGCCAATCTTGCGGCTGCGCAGCAGCAGATGCCTGCGGTCATCCCTTGCAATCGGGTGGACACGACCAGGTTCATCACCGACCATCGGCCACTGGTGGCGATGTCTTAAATTCACGCTGTCCAGGCACTGGTCACGGGAGATTGCGCACAATGTCGGAACTTCGAGAGGTTTCCTGCAGAGTAAACGGCGAGAAGCGTGCGTTCGTTGTCGACCCGACGATGCCCCTTCTTCATGTCCTGCGTGAAATCCTTGATCTCAAGGCGACGCGCCTTGGCTGCGGCGAAGGCACGTGCGGCGCTTGCACTGTCATGGTAGACGGGCAGGCCGTGATGTCCTGCGACCTGCCGGCCGCCGGGGTTGACGGCAGGCGGATCGAGACTGCGGAAGGTCTGGACGGCGATCCGCCGCATCCACTGGTTGCGGCGTTTCTGGAACACCAGGCCGGGCAGTGCGGTTACTGCCTGCCGGGCATCCTGATGGCAGCCAAGGCATTGCTCGAGGGCGCGCCGGCTCCACCAAGCCGAGCCAGAATTGCCGAAGCGCTGGATGGAAACCTGTGTCGTTGCGGCGTCCATGTCCGCATTCTTGATGCGATCGAGGATGCGGCGAGGCACATGAGTCGTGAGGCAGTGGCATGACGGTCGATGTGCCGCCACCGCTTGCGGATGCCCCGCTCATGCGGGACTGGATCGCGATCTCGCCGGAAGGCGACGTGGACTTTCTTTCGGGGCGGGTCGAGCTGGGGCAGGGCAGCTCCACGGCGCTGCTGATGATGGCGGCTGATGAACTGGGTGTTTCGCCCGATGCCATCACGCTGGAAACCGCCCGCACCGACCGGACGCCGAACGAGGGTCTTACCGCCGGGAGCATGTCGATCACGTTCGGGGGCATGGCGCTGCGCTGGGCAGCATCGGCGCTTCTGGTTCAGATGCTTGACGCCGCAAGCGAGCGGCTTGGCTGCCCTCCGCAGGAGTTGCGGGCCGAAGATGGCGATGTCATGAGGAATGGCGAGTCGACCGGCCTGAATTTGCTGGACTTCGTGTCATTCGCCGATCTGTCGTGCCGGGTCGTCGATCTGGCAAGACCGAAAGCCGCAGGCGACCGCTGGAAGACCTTCCGGGACATTCCTCGAATGGATTTGAGGGAGCGTCTTGTCGGCACGCCCTTCGTCCACGACATGTCCGCACCAGACATGCTCCATGGTGCGCCCGTGCACCCGCCCAGTATGCAATCGGCGCTGGTTTCGCTTGACCTTGAAGCGCTCAAGGCTCGCCCCGGAGTGATCGAGGTTGTTTACGACGGTTCCTTTGTCGGTGTTGTTGCCGGCACGCCGCTTGCGGCGGCGCGCGCCGCCGAATGGGCACGGAAGCGCGGCACGTGGGAGGCAACCCTTTTTGAAGCTGTCGACCCCGTCAAATTCATTGCCAGTTCGACGGCAGATGCCGAGACCGTCGTCGACACGGGCAACGTAAACCGCAACATCGGCCATTGGTACGAGACAACCGTGACTCGTCCCTACATATTCCACGGCTCAATCGGGCCTGCCGCTGCCGTTGCGCGCTGGGAGGGCGACGAGGCAACGGTCTGGACCCACAGCCAGGGCGTGTTCCAGCTTGGCAAGGCGATTTCCATGGCGCTCGGGCTGGACGAGAAGAGAATTCGCGCAATTCACTGCCCAGGTGCCGGTTGCTATGGTCACAACGGAGCCGACGACGTGGCGTTCGATGCAGTGCTCATGGCGCGCGCGGTGCCAGGTCGGCACCTCAAGGTCGTCTGGTCGCGTCGGGATGAGTTCCACGCAGCGCCAATGGGTGCCGCCATGGCAACCAACGTCCGCGCTCTTCTTGGTCCGGACAACAATCTCACGGCATTCGATGTCATGGTGAACTCGGCACCCCATACGAATCGTCCAGGGGCGGGCGGCACGCCCAATCTGCGAGCCGCAGCCTACCTGGCGAATCCGATCCAGCCCGCTCGCTCCGCAGACGTCCCCTTGGCTCGTGGAGGTGGTGCCAACCGAAACGCGGTGCCGACCTACAAGGTGGGCGACGCTCGCGTGCAGAGGCGCCTTGTTCACGACCTGCCCTACCGTTCGTCCTCGCTTCGGTCGCTCGGTGCCTACAACAACGTCATTGCCATCGAGAGCCTGATGGATGACATCGCTCTTGATATCGGTGTGCCACCCTTGGATTTCCGCTTGCAGCACATCGACGACCAACGCGCGCGGGACGTCCTCGAACGAATTGATGCCGAAACCCGGAAGGTTCGTGAGGTTCCACTGCCGGAGGGTGCAGGATGGGGACTGGGTTTTGCACGCTACAAGGGCACTGGGGGCTATTGTGCCGTCATGGTACGCGTCGAGGTGGATGGAGATGTACGCGTGACGGACGCCTTTGCCGTTGCGGATGTCGGCGAAGCCGTCAGTCCCGACGGGGTCAGGAACCAGGTCGAGGGCGGCATGCTGCAGTCGATCAGCTGGACCCTGAAGGAGGCCGTGCAGGTCGATGGAACTTCTGCCACGGCGGGATCGTGGGCAGACTATCCAATTCTGAAATTCAGCGAAGCTCCGCGTTTGTCGGTTGCACTGATCGAACGCGCCGATGCGTTGCCGCTGGGCGCGGGGGAAATTTCCCAGGGACCGACGGGTGCAGCCGTATGCAATGCCGTGAGGGCGGCATTGGGCATTCGGGTGCGCAATCTGCCGATCACCCGCGACGCGATCATTGCAGCGGTGAACGAATGAGGCGCCCAAGTTGATCGTAGGGAGCGGCAGCAGGACCTCTTCACCGACCGGAGCTCGGTGGCGGCAATGCGGACCAATCACCTGCGGTTGATAGCTTCGGCGTTCGCCAAGAACCTGTGCGGATCGCCGGGGCAGACGCATTCGCTTTCAATTGGTCGGCCTCTGACTTTCAATCGGTCGAGGATTCGCGCACCAGTTGAACCGCAACTGCGATTGGCAGAAACATCCGCATAGGCACACTCGCGATAGGCTGGAAGCCGTAGCTCTCATAGAGCGCTTTGCATCGGGCCGTTTCTTCCGTGTCACCGCAATCGAGAACGTCCAACATGACGGCCGAGATCCCGATCTGGTCCGCTGCGGAGACGATCCGCCGTAATGCGTCGACGAGAAGATCACCACCAAAACTCGATCCGCGGTAGCGTTTGTCACGATCGATCATGGAGATGTAGGCTGCGGGGATAGAGCCGTGGGAAGGCCTCGTTCTGGTGTATTTCTTTGGTAGCTCTTCGAAGCGAACAGCATGAGCATTGAGAGCGTAGAAGCCAAGGACATCGTTTTCGCCCGTGGTCATGACCATCAGGCGGACATTTCCTGCTTTGCGTAGCTTGTTTGCCGTCTGCTTGAAGTAATTGTCGACCTGCTCGACGCCGCAGGAAAAGCCCGAACGATCATGCCTTTTCGGATCGAACGGCTGGATCGTGACGTCGTCGCTTTCTGCCGCGTTCAAAGCGAGGTCACACGCGCCTTGTGGCGTTCAAAAGCTTCGCGCAGTCGATCCGTTGGTGGCGGAGGATTGTCCAGCGCATCAAAAAACGCGGCATGATCCGCAGGTGAAAGGACTGTCGTTTCATGGGCGCGGATGACGTCCTGAGCTGCCTTGTAGGCTGCACTCATGGTAAAGACCGAGTCGTCTAAACCGGAGAGGATGGCAGCCTGTTGAATGGCGGCCTTCACACGCGGTTTGGCGCGGAAGCTCATCCGCTCCGAACTGCGTTCGTCAAGAACTTGTGCTGTGTTCTCGTAACTTCGCATCAGACGTTCCTTTCGTCGAAGAGCATGTACGCCGATTGGCTGTACATGTCATGAGACCGATGGTTGCCGTGCTAGTGTTCAGCGGTGGTACGGGCAGGAAGCGGGAGCTTGCTGCAACCGCAGAAAGCGTCAAGACCGAGGGTGATGCGATCACTGAGTTACTTCTTGGCCCAAGCCGGACCTAAGACGCTCCCACCCCACTGGCTGTTTCGATGGATGCGCATTGGCATCGGTCATGAATTGACCTTACGGGTTCCGAGACCGTGTTGCCGTTGTCTTCCGTCCATCCGGACCGGTCACGCGGACGTAGTCCCCGCGACTTCCGGAAGTGGCGACGGAGAGGCGGATGTCCCCGCTCCATGCGTGTTGCCTGCGGTGCCAGTGGGCAAGGAACTCAGTCTGACGGGGTCGTATTCCTGGCTTGTGGACGGGAAATTGCGGACTCGGGCCACGCGCTGCGCTGCCGCCCGCGTCGTCGAATTGGTGAGAAATCCGGGCCAGTCGAGTCAATCAAGACGACAACTCGATGGTCGTGCGGCGGATGGATCAGGGCACCGAATTCCCGGCGCACAGCAGCCCGGAAGGAAAAGCCGCACGTGCCGACCTCTTCTGAGGTCAGGCTTTGCGACCGTACGTCCATGAGCGCTTGGCCATGGTCTCGTCGTTCCAGCTAGCGACAAGCTTCAACGCAACGGACAGGACGTCCGGATCAGTGCCGCTTAACATGTTGCTTTCGATGCGTGCGATCCCGTCTGGTCGTTCGATTTCATAGACGACCGAAACGGAACACTTCAGAATGGCATGGTCCTCGGCCGAAATTTTGTATTTCATCTCGGTCGTCGACGAGAAACTCAAGCCAAGTTCCGGAAACCGGGCCGTTGACCAAGGCTGCCGCCAAAGATGGAAGCCCTCTCCTTCGGCCGTCTCGCCGGATTCTCGGCAAAGCGGGCCGTCGGAGCGGATTTCCCAAGAAGGAGTGGGAGGCAAGATGTGTGGCGGCGGCAAGGATTCCGCTGGAGAGATGTCTGATGGGCAGGGCAGGACCAGCCGGGCGTCGGTCGTGTCGGCTAGCATGGATGCTTGGCACGGTACAGGCCAGACCAGCGGCCAGTACGAAGCAGCGATGCACAGGCGGATGCGATTCCCTTTCGAGAACCGATAGGCGGTTGAGGGAAAGTGCAGGCACAAGCGCAAGGGTTGGCCCGGGACAAAAAGCGCGTCGCGGTCCAACGTGTCGTTGCGTTGAAGGTTGAAGACTTGCCGCGTGACGAGATTTGATCGTCCGTTAGGGTCGACCTCGCAAAGGCGGCACACCAGTTGCGCTTGTTCCATGTCCCGCACAATGCCGCAGTGAAACTTCGCATGCCCCACGAGGAGAACATCCGTCTCCAGGGGTTCGGTGTCGAAGCAGAGTGCGCGCGCGTCATCGGGAGACTGATCGAGCGGCAAGCCGCCGACCCGTCCGAAATACCCGGTGTCCCCGGCGCAGGCTCCATGCTGCAGGTCGGATGGCACTGGGAAGCTTGTGCCCTGCCCGGCTTGCCACGAGAGCCCTGCCTTGCCCGGGAAGAGAACAGTTTCCGTCGCGTCCGCACTGTCGGCGTCAGTGGACACCCATCGCCCCGCCCTCGTTGCGATCCGGTCCGCCGGAACGTCGAAGGCACGCTGCCAGAGGCGCAGGCGAGGCCAACTCGGCATGGGCGCGTCCTTGAGCCAGTGATCCCACCATGCCAGCGCGACGTCCTGAAAGTTCATGGCCGGTCCCGGCTTTCCGTGATCGGGATAGTGGTGTCCCCAAGGCCCGACGATGCCGTAGCAGAGATCGGGCCGCGCCTCGACGAGACCGATCACGGAGTTGGAATACCTGTCTGCCCAACCACCGATCGCAAGGATCGGGCAGGACAGATCATCCGTGCTGAACTTCACCGAACCGCGCCGCCAGTAGGATCCGCGCGTCTGGTGATCGAGCCATGCAGAAAGCGGAAAGCTCAGCCCCTCCAGTCTTTCGCGCCACATTGCCATCCAGCCAGGACCGACTGTCGCCGCGTCCGGCGGTGCGGCGAGGATCGCCGGCAGCGTGGCACCCCATTCGAAGCTGTCGGTCAGGAGACAACCGCCCATCCAGTGAATGTCGTCCTCGAAACGGTCAGTGGTCGCGCAATTCGCGATCACGGCCTTCAACGCAGGCGGGGCCTTGATTGCCGCCTGCATGCTGGCAGTGCCGCCCCACGAGGTTCCGAACATTCCAACGTTGCCGTTGCACCAAGGTTGTGCGGCAATCCAGTCGATCACGTGTCGGGCGTCCGCCAGTTCATCATCAGAATACATGTCGGGCATATGGCCCTCGCTGTCGCCCGATCCGCGCATGTCCACGCGAAGGCATGCGTAGCCGTTGGACGCGAAGTGAGGGTGGTTCCGTTCGTCCCGGGCACGGACCATGTCTCGCTTGCGGTACGGGATGTATTCGAGGATCGCGGGGACTGTTCCTGCAATGCGTGGCAGCCAAATCCGCGCCGCAAGCCGCACTCCGTCAGGCATCGGAATCCACTGGTGCTCGACTTCGCCGAATTCAAAATCCTGACTGCCGAAATCTGCTGTCATTCCTGATCCGCACGAGAACTTCGGAATCAGAGACTATTGGTCAAGCCCAAGGGAGCAAGGGAGAGTCTCAAGAATTGTCTTGTGGGTATTCGAAACTGTGCGAGACTTCCGGGCGTGGTTCATTCGGCACTTGGGGGGAAGCCCTTTGAATGACGCAACAGGACTTTCGGCTTTGGGCATTGCGGGCTTCGTGAAGGTTCTCGACTTGTCCGGGCTGGGAAATGCTCTCCGCGAACGCGTTTCGGATGGCCGTCATCCTGGTTGCGCATATGGGCTTCTTCGAAAGCGACACCCCTTGGTCGACGTGATCCACGCTGCGGCGCAGGTGCTTGATGCCGGATCGGCCTGGTCATTTGTCAACCAGTCCCGTCCAGCACGGCACTTCCGCATCACTCGAGAGTACAATGCATCAGGGAGTAGACCATGAAGAACGTGTTGTTGGGCGATGTTTCTCGCCGATCATTCTTTGCCGCGCTGGGCGCCTTTGGCACAGCGGCGATGGTGGCACCAAGAGCCGCACTGAGCCAGGATGGCAAGGTCCTGACGTTGCGGTCCTATTCGGATCTGCAAGTGCTTGACCCGGCGTTCCGCCTGTCCTTGCCGGAAGACGACATCATTCGCTCGATCTTTGCACCACTGGTGATGCCGCAAGCAGGTGACACCTGGGGATGGAAACCGATCGCCGTGGATTCGATCGAACAGCTCGACGACGTGACCGTCGCGTTCACGTTGAAGGACAACATCGGCTTTACCGACGGCTATGGCCAGATGACAGCCGATGACGTGAAATTCTCGATCGAGCGGATCGCTGATCCGGCCATGGAAAGCCCGTATGCGGGAGATTGGGATGCCCTGAAGGAGGTTGAGGTCAAGGACAAGCTTTCCGGTCTCATCCACTTGAAGAACAAGTTCGTACCGCTCTGGAGCACGACGCTTCCCACGCCGGCTTCCTGCGTTCTCTCCAAGAAAGCCATGGAAGAGCTGGGCGACAAGATCACCACCAGTCCTGTAGCCCAGTCCGGCCAGTATCTGCTTGCAGAGTGGCAGCCCAAGCAGAAGACGATCCTGAGGCGCAATCCCGATTGGGCGCATGAGCCCGGCGGATTCGACGAAATCCAGATCATCCCGATCGAGGACCCGGCCACGGCCGAACGCGGCTTTGAGGCAGGAGACCTGGATTACACCTGGACCTCGGTGTCGTCCCTGCCAAGGCTCAAGGAGAACCCGCCCGAAGGTTCAGTGGTGCTGGAGAAGCCATCGCTTGCGTATGTCTGGCTGGGAATCAACCAGGATGCCGAACCCTTCACCAACCTCAACATCCGCCGTGCGGTGCAGCATGCCATTGACCGCCAGACCGTTGTGGACGCGGCCTATTTTGGTGCTGCCGCCGTAGGAAACGGCATCCTCGCGCCGGGCCTGCCCGGATCCCGCGACAGCGTGACATATGACTACGATCCGGACCGGGCGCGCGAGCTTCTGGCGCAGGAAGGTGCGACAGATCTCACTGTCACGCTCGACATTCTCAACCAGTCCGAACGCCTCGCAGCCGCGCAAGTGATCCAGGCAAATCTTGCCGACGTCGGAATCAACTGCGAAATCAAGCAAAATGACAGCGGCACCTTCTGGACGCTCGGCTCCAAGGACGGCGACTACTACCTGAAGCTGCAGCTAGTCCTCAGCCGCTTCTCCATGCAGCCCGATCCGTCATGGGCGACGGTCTGGTTCACGCCGGAGCAGGTCGGCGTGTGGAACTGGGAGCGGTTTGACAACGCAGAGTACAAGGCCCTGCATGATCAGGGTCTCGTCGAAAGCGATCTGGCGAAGCGGGACGAGATCTACAAGAAGATGCAAGGGATCATGGACGAGAGCGGTTGCTACGTCTTCCTGACGCACGAGGTGGTCGGCGCGATTCATCGCGACACGATCAAGCCGGGGCTGAAGCCGAACGGGGAGTCGCTCTTCTCCGAATTCATGCCTGCCTGAACTCAAATTGGGTGGTCCGGTGTCGGGCCGCCCACACTTCCAGAGCATGACTCAAGTGCCGGTTTCCTGAAATCTCCCGCACTTGGAAGTGGGGGATTTGCGGGGATCGAGTGATCCCTTCCAGTTCGCGCTTGCTGGGGAGCCCGGCAGCCTTGCCCTAAGCGCAGCAACGGCGTGTTTCCGCCAACTTTCGGCGACCCCGCCGCACATCAGGGCTCTCCTCTGCACTAGGTTCGCCCCAAAACTATATCAGTTTTTTCTCACGAAATTCCGCGATCTCCTTGGCGGAGAAGCCTGCGGCCTGCAGAATTTCGTCGGTATCGCGACCCATGGGAGGGCAGGCGCGCGCAACGCCATCAACACCGGTGCGAATCGGGGAACGCAACATCTGGAATTCCTCGCCGCCTTCAAGGATCATGGTTTCGATCTTTCCGTCCGTCTCCAGGCTTGCATCCTGCAGGGCTGTGCGGGGGGTTCGTATCGGCGCGACCGGGACACGCCCTTGCAGCTTTCGCAACCACTCTTCGCTTGTTGCGGCCGACAATGCCTCATCCAGGATGACGGTGAGTTCGTCGCGCCGATTGAGCCTGCCTGCGAAGGTCCCGAACTGCGGATCTTGGGCAAGATCCGGACGTCCGACGGCATCACACAGTTCCGGCCAGAACTTCTCCTTGTTGCACATCACGTAGATCCAGCCGTCCGACGTGCGATAGAGCTGGCAGGGCACCAGCGAAACATGGGCCGAGCGTGGCACGCGCACCGGATCATAACCCGAGTTCAGCGCCCAGGTGTTGAGATAGCTTAGATTGTAAAGGGCGGTGTCGTAGAGGTTCACGTCTATGTCGCGGCCCTGGCCAGTTGATCGTGCAGACAGGATCCCGGCCACGAGACCCAGGGCCATGTAGGTTCCTGCCATGAAGTCCACGACTGACATCCCCACGCGAGTTGGAGGTGAATCAGGTTCGCCCGTGATATGAAAGTAGCCGGTTTCGGCCTGCATCAGGTAGTCATAGCCTGGCCAGTCGCGTCTCGGACCCTCGCGGCCATAGCCGGAGCAGTGGGCGCAGACGATGGCCGGATTGGCTGATTTCAGGGCGTCATATGTCAGTCCAAGCTTTTCCGGGACGTCTCCGCGAAGGTTGTTCGCCACGGCATCCGCGCCGGCGATCAGCCGCTTGAAGATCCGTTGCCCCTCGGGTTGGCCGAGATCAAGCGTCAGGCTCTTCTTGTTGCGGTTGATCGACTGGAAGAAAAGGCCGCTGTCATCGCCGTCGGCACCTTCGACGAAGTAGGGGCCGAGCGCGCGTGCGTAGTCGCCGCCGGACTGTCGGTTTTCGACCTTGATCAGTTCTGCACCAAGGTCGGCCAAGTGCTGGGTGCCGAACGGGCCGGCACCGTATTGCTCCACGGCGAGTACGCGTATTCCTTCGAGCGGCGGCGCCATGTCAAGCCATCCCCATGCAGACAGAATCGACAGCGGAATGTCCGCGTTTCTTTGCAGCGGGAGTGCGGATCATTGTTCTGTTCAAAATCAGCTGATGCATCCGGGTCTTGTATTCGGGACGTGCCGTCCGGAAAACTTGTTCAGGACTCCGGACGCGCCATCTCCACCGAAAGAGCCGCAATACGAAAACGCATCCCGATTCAGGATGCGCTCTCCATCGGTTCCTTTGGAGCGGGCGATGAGATTCGAACTCACGACCCTTACCTTGGCAAGGTAATGCTCTACCCCTGAGCTACGCCCGCATTCCGGTAGGTGGATTGGAGATATTGACATCGAATGGCTTCTGCAAGCGGATTCTTCCAACCTACTGTGGCACTTTGCAGAGCAGGTACGCATGCGGCGCAACGCCCGGGCTCTATCAAGTCAGCGAATTGCGATGAGTTCAGGATGCGCAGGCAGTTCCAGATGCGTCGCGATGTGGATCTCGCTCGATTGCATCCCGGTTCGGTGTCAGATTGCAGTCGCTTCAAGAATTATGCCGCGCAGCTTGTCTGCAACGACATCTGGCTTGTGACGGGTCATGGATACGTGCCCAAGCCCCTCCAGCTCGTGGAATGCGCCCCTCGGGGCGAGGTCGGCGACCACCTTGCACATGGATGGCGCGGTCTGGACGTCCTCGGAAAAGCTGATGACATGCATCGGAACCGGGCAGGTCTTCAGGGCCTCACGGCAGTCGAAGTCGAGGCAGGCTTGCCATTGATCGATCAAGTCCTGCGGATCACGGTCTGCGAAACGGGTCGTGTAGGCTTCCTTGACTTTCCCCCAAAGCTCCGGGTCGTGCAGCGCCTTGGCCGGGAATGCGTACGGGGCATAGTGCGGTGCGAGGAAATATTCTGGTAGGGAAATGCCGTCCTTGCGGAGGTCGATCTCCGCCTGCATCCAGTCCCTGGTGAAGCCGTCGATGAAGGCGGCGGTTCCCATGGGAATGGCCAGGCGGACTTTCTCGGGAAAATCTATTGCCACCTGTTGAGTCACAAGGCCGCCAAGGGAAAGGCCGCAGACGACCGCGCTTCCGTCGCAATACGCATCAATCACGGCAGCGCAGTCACGCGCGAAGTCCGCGATCGTCCACGGGGCCGGTGGCGATGTCGTGCTTCCGGCGCCGCGCGGATCGTAGGAAGTGCAGCGGAAAGCGTCCGAAAGTAGCGCGAATTGCTGGGAATAGCACTCGGCCGTCGCGTCACCTCCGGGAATGAAGACAACATCCGGTCCGTGTCCGTCGATGACCACGCGCATGGTGACCTCGTCATTCGCAAAGTGATGGAACTTCGCATTCGAGTCGAAATCGGGAAACGCGCCCAACACTTCTCTCCTCAAACCAGATCTCGAGGTACATCCTCGTTCCATTGCCGTTCGACGACTATTCCGTCGGCATCGCGCGCAACAAGGCTGGCTTCGATTCGCCAGCAGTCGCGCAACGCGTACACGCTGACATCGGTCCTTGTTTCGGCTTTCCAGTCGCCGCGCGAATAGGATTGGCACCAGTGGCAGGTGCCGATCGCGGAATTGGGATCGTCGGGATGGATTTCGAAGCGCTCGGTGCTGGCGCGCTCGACCTGGAGACCTGTATGCACGTGAGTTTCGGTTCCAGTGCTGCTGCGACGCGAATTCACCTCCGTGCCCGTGCTCAGGTCGATATCGCGCCGCCGATCATAGACGCTTCGGGAATGCTGCTTGATCGAGGCCGGACTGGCGCCTTCCGGCGGGGGAAAGGGGGCCAGTTCGTCGTCGGTGTCTCGACCTGGGCGAACCGGCAGATCGAGCCTCGCGCTGCCGGGCTTGATCGTGAGGGTCGCCTTCTCGCAGGCCGGCCAGATCACCGGCCAATAGGCCGTGGACAGGGCAAGACGCAGCCGCTGCCCCTTGTTGACACGCTGACCGCAGGCGTTGAGTTGAATCGTGACGGCTTGCGGATCCGTCAACGGCATCGGCTCGGGTCTTGAATGGCTTGCGCGGTGGGTCAGGTTCAGGACTCCGTAGCTGACAAGGGTCGCACGGCCATCCTTGCCCACGGCGGAAAGGACTGCGGAGACATTTGCCTGTTCTGTGTCGCTGGCGACTTCTGCGTGAAAGAGCGGAAAGCCGAAGAGATCGAACTCTTCATCAAGAACGTCTGTCTCGAAGATCGTCATCAGGCCAGTCTCGCCGTTCTGGTCCAAGGGACCGTCGGGAACTGCCCCGTACCCGCACCATGCGCCAGCGGTCCACCCGGCAGTCTCGGCAGAGGAAATCGTGATGGTCTTCTTCGAAGGCTTGTCCGTCAGCCCGTTCTCTCCCGGATAAAGGGACAGCACATCCATCCCGCCGCCATTCCATTCGGGTTCCGCCACCCAACGGCCAGGCCGGTCTTCGTTACGCGGTGACGGCGCCACGGGGGAGTTGATCCAGGCCCGGAGTTCCGGTTCCTCCATTATGCCGGAGTCGATGCCCTTGAGATGCTGGTCCCACCAGCGAAGGCATTTCTGCAGGAAGCCTATGCGCGGTCCGGGCTTTGCAAAATGCGGATACTTGTGGGCCCATGGCCCGATCAGTCCCTTTTTCGGACCGGGCAGGTGCTCGAGCAGGCGGAAGATGGCGTTCGTGTACCCATCCGCCCAACCACCCACCGCGTAGACCGGCACTTCAATGTCGGCATAGTTTTCGCAGACCGAGCCGTGAGCATAGAATTCGTCTCGCCGCTGGTGGCGGAACCAGTCGAGCATCCACAGCCCGTTGCTTTCCAGGCGCTCCACCCACATTTCCCGCCAGCGGTCTCCCACGATTGCGGGATCGGGCGGCGTGTTGCAGATCGAAAAGGCCGTGCCCCCCCAGCTCAGCTTGTCGGTCAGCATGCAGCCACCCATGAAGTGGATGTCGTCGGCGTAGCGATCGTCGGTGGAGCAGAGCGAAATGACTGCGCCCAGCGCTTCCGGACGCCGGGCCGCGACCTGAAGCCCGTTGAATCCGCCCCAGCTGATCCCGATCATGCCGACCTTTTCGGAGCACCAGGGCTGGGCGGCAAGCCATTCGATCACGGCCAGGCAGTCGTCCTGTTCCTGCTTGAGGTACTCGCCCAGGCAGACGCCCTCGCTGTCCCCCGTGCCGCGCATGTCGACACGAACGCCCGCGTATCCGTGGCCTGCGAAATACGGATGGGTCAGGTGATCACGCTCAACCGTCCCGTCACGCTTGCGATAGGGCAGGTACTCGAGGATTGCCGGCACCGGATCGGACTCCGCGTCAACGGGAAGCCAGATCCGGGCCGCGAGCCTTGTCCCGTCAGGCATCGGGATCCAGGCGTTCTCGATCTCGCGGATTTCGCGCGGGAAGTCGGTTCGTATTTCTGAGTTTTTCAGCATATTTTACATTCCGTTTCGCGGAATCAAGTGATCCCACTGAACATGGTGGAATTCCTCCTCGCCGTCCCAGCAGGTCACGGAAGCGCGCAGGAGGAAGTCCGTCTTGGTGGCCGTCATTTCAGAGCTGGTCTTGATCCGCACGTTCCAGTCTTTGCGCTCGAAGCGGCTTTCCTGGTCCATCGTTGCACGGGCCGAAAGAGGGTCTTCCGGATGGATCCGATAGACTCGGTCCGAGACATCGCCCATCTCGGTGCCGGTGTCATCGAGGCGCAACCGACCGACGGGGCCGAACACGCCGCCGTCAAGGAAGAAGCGCGCGGCATGCTCGCCAGTCGCAAGGTCGACATGGAGCGACCTGTCCATTGAACCTTCCCTGACAGTTGTAATCGGGCGCTTCTTGTTCGAGGGCGCTGGCTCAGGAAAGACGCGAGGTTGATCTGCAACGTCACGGCGGACTGGAAGGGCGAGCGCCGAGCGACCGGGCGTGACGGTCAGCGTGACCGGTTCCGGCGCGGGCCAGAGGATCGGCCAGTAACAGGTTCCCACTTGCACGACGAGCCGGTGACCTCTTGCAAGCCGGTAGCCGATGCCGTGCAACGGCACGGTCATGGTCATTTCCGCGTCCGGGACCACTGGATCAGGAACGGTGGCGGAAACGCGGTGCGCGAGATTCGCGAATCCGCGAGTGATCAGTGTCTGTGCGCCGTCCGGCGCTTCGTCCACGAGCAGCGCGGCGATGAATCCTTGCGGCCGATCCGTGGAGGCGGTGAGGTTGAGCACGGGTTGCCCGAGTATGTCGAGGGGCACGTCCGTCGGCTCTGATCGGAAATTCAGCGCACCTGCCGCATCGACCCGGCAGTCAACGGGCATGTCGCCCGGGATCGCGAACGAGCACATGTCCCCGCCTGCAGAACCGAATGTCTGCGGCGAACATACGGACATTGCGCCGCTGTACTCGGCTGACGTCCCAAGCCGGCCCTCGTTCAGCCAGAGCGTCTCGATGCTCACGTTTGGCGAGGGCCAGGCGGCCTCCTCGACCCAGACGCCGGTGCGTTCCTTGCGGGAGCCGGCGGAAGGCGCCGAGTCCTGCAGGTAGAACCGCAGGTGCGGCTCGTCCATCAGGCCGGTGTCGATGCCCTTGAGGCAGTGGTCCCAGAATCGGATGACCTCGCTCACGAAGTCCACGCGAGGTCCTGGCACGCCTTCATGGGGATAGAGATGAGCCCAGGGTCCCATGAGCACCTTGACCGGGCCCTTCAGGTGTTCGGCGATCCGAAACGGCGTGTCGCGGAAGAGGTCGGCCCAGCCGCCGAAGAAATAGACCGGAATCTCGACATCCGCGTAATTTTCCGAGATCGAGCCCCTGCGCCACATTTCGTCATGAGTCTGGTGCTCCAGCCATTGCGCGGGCCAGAATGTCATCGCCTCAAGGCGCTCTTTCCACATGTCGCGCCAGCGATCCTCGCCGACGATCGCCGGATCCGGCGGCATCGCGTTGTAGAGCTGCATGATCGAGCCCCACCAGAAATTGTCGTTGGCAAGCACGCCTCCATAGAAGTGGATGTCCTCCAGCCAGCGGTCATCAGTACCCATGACCGGCGCGATTGCCTTGAGTGCCGGAGGACGCTTCGCAGCCACCTGAAAGGATGTGTAGGCGCCCCAGGATTTTCCGAACATGCCGACGTTTCCGTCGCACCACGGCTGTTCAGCGATCCACGCGATCACGTCGACCCCGTCCGCCATTTCCTGTTCCGAATACTCGTCCAGCATCACCCCTTCGCTGTCGCCTGAACCTCGCATGTCGACCCTGACTGCTGCGTATCCGGCGTCGGCGAAGTGCGGGTGCATGCTTTCGTCGCGCATGCGGGTCCGGTCCCGGCGCCGATAGGGAATGTACTCCAGGATGCAGGGCACGGGCGAGCGTGCGGCCTCGTCCGGCAACCAGAGCCTCGCGGCAAGGCGGATGCCGTCGGGCATGGGAATCCACTCGGTTTCGATGACCTTGGTCATTGCGTTACCTCAAGTTCCGGAGGTCTTGCGCCGGGTTCCAGCGGTGTGTGGCACGCAACCTTCCTTGTCTCGCTTTGGACGAATTCCGGGACTTCGGACATGCAGCGTGCTGCGACCCACGGGCAACGGGAATGGAATTCGCAACCGGCAGGTCTTGCAAGAAGCGACGGCACTTCGGCGGGCAGGGCGATGCGATCGCGCGCCTTGTCCGGATCAGGCTCGGGATTGGCCGAGAGAAGAGCCGCGGTGTACGGATGGCGCGGCGCGCGGAATATCTCATCGGTGTCGCCCACCTCGACAAAGCGGCCGAGATACATGACGGCCATCCGGTCTGCCACGTGATGCACAACGTGCAGGTTGTGAGTGATGATGATCATTGCGAGGCCAAGCCGCTCGCGGAGATCGTTCAGGAGGTTCAGCACCTCGCCCTGCACCGACACGTCGAGGCCGGCGGTGGGTTCGTCCGCGATGATGAGATCGGGGTCCAGGGCGATCGCGCGCGCCACGCCGACTCGCCGTGCCTGGCCACCTGACAACTGATGCGGATAGCGGTCGGCAAATTCCGGAGTGAGCCCGACCAGCGACAGGAGCCGCGGGACTTCAACGCTTGGGTTCTTGTCGACGATCCCGTGAATGCGGAACGGTTCAGCAATCAGGTTGCCGACTTTCATGCGGGGGCTGAGCGAGCCGACGGGATCCTGGAACATCATCGACATGCGCCGCCGCAAGGGCTTCATCGATCTTGCGCCGAGCGTGTCGATGCGATGTTCGTCGAACCGGATCGAACCGGCGGAAATGCCCTGAAGCCCGTTGATCGCACAAGCCAGGGTGGTCTTTCCCGATCCGCTTTCGCCCACGATCGCGAATGTTTCGCCTGAATGGAGATCGAAACTCACGCCCGCCACACCCAGGATCGAGCGGCGGCGCATCAAGGGGCCGACTTCGAACGTCACTTCGACGTCGCGAATTTCGAGGATCCTGCTCATCTCGCCTCCGCCAATACGCACCGGGCCACGTGTCCAGTCTCGACAGCCACGTCGGGCGGGACCTTGTCGCAGGCATCGACGCGTTGATCGCAGCGGGTCGCAAAGACGCAGCCGGGCGGCCTTTGCCTGAGATCCGGGATTTCGCCTGGAATGGTTGGCAGGTGCCGCGTGCGCCCGGATTGCCGTGCCGGATCGCATTCAAGCAGGCGCCTGGCATATGGATGGCGCGGCGTGTGAAACACCTGCCGCGTGGTGCCGCGCTCCACGACTTCGCCCGCGTACATCACGACGACATCGTCGCAAAGTTCGGCGATGACGCCGAGATGATGCGATATGAAGAGGACCGAACAGGCAATGTCCTGCTGCAGCTCCCGAAGAAGCTCGATGGTGGCCACTTCGAGCGTGGCATCCAGCGCGGTCGTCGGTTCGTCCGCGATCAGGAGCGCGGGCCTCATCATCAGCGCCATGGCGATCGCGACCCGCTGCCGCATCCCGCCCGAAAACTCATGTGGATACCGCGCGAGCGCGGCCTGCGCGTCAGGGATCCGCACCTGGCGCAACATTGCTTCCGACCGCGCGTCCTTCTCGCTGCGAGAACGACCGGACCGATATTGAATGTTCCGCATCTGGCGACCGACCGAGAGAACCGGGTTCAGGGCTCCCATAGGATCCTGAAAGACCGTCGAGATCCTCTGGCCCCGGAGTTCCTGCATCCTGGCAGGACCGAGCCTCGTGAGATCCTCGCCCTCGAATGTGATGCTGCCGGCATCGACACGTCCATTGTCAGCCAGTAGCCCAAGAATTGCGTTTATCAGCGTGGACTTGCCGCAACCCGATTCCCCCACGACACCGACAATGCGCCTCTCGGGAACATCGAAGGAAACGTCTTTGAGGGCGTGCAGCCGGCCGCCTTCGGTCGAGAACGTGACGTTCAGGTCCTTAATCGAGAGGACGGTCATGTGCGCCTCTTGAGGCGAGGATCAAAAAGATCACGCATCGTTTCTCCAAGGAACGTGAACCCGAGCGTGGTCAGGATGATTGGCAGTCCTCCCGCAATAGCAATCCACGGAGTGTCGCGGATTGCCGTGAAGCCGTCATTCAGGATGGAGCCCCAGGATGGCGTGGGCGGGCGAACGCCCAGCCCGAGAAAGCTCATGCCCGCTTCGATGGCGATCACGACCGGGATGTCCATGGATGCAAGGATCAGGAGGGGGCTGATCACGTTGGGCATGATGTGATGGCGCAGGATGCGCGCGGTGCCAGCCCCCATGCTCTGTGCGGCCGTGACGAATTCCGACCCCTTGAGCGCAAGTGTCTGGGTGCGGATTATCCGCGCATAGCCGGGCACGTTCACCAGGACGACCACGATTACGACCGCGGTAAGGGATGGGCCGAACAGCGTGACCAGGGCAAGCGCCAGCATGACCGTGGGAAAGCTCTTGATCGAATCGAACAGCAGGAGCATCACGGCGTCCAGCCAGCGCGGGCCGTAGCCGGCGATAAGGCCCAGAACGACCCCGATCGCCAGTGATGTGGCCGTCGCAAAGAGGGCGACGGAAAGAGCGATTCGCCCACCGTGAAGAACGCGGGAAAACAGGTCCCGTCCCAGGTGATCGGTGCCAAGAAGGTGATCGAGTGATGGTGCCTGGAACCGGTCGCGCGGAGAGATTCGCGAGGGATCGTGTGAGGTGAGAAGGTCGGCGAACACTGCCCCGCCCACCATCAGGAGGACCAGCGCGATGCCGAATGCGCCGAGGGGCTCCCTCAACACGCGCATCATCGTGCGCGTCCGCTCGTTGCTGCGGAGATCAGAGACGGCTGCGAACACGGGGATCCAGAGCTCCTACAATCAGGTCGGCCAAGAGGTTGAGAAGGACGAAGAGGATTGTGGTGACCAGCACGGCGCCGGTCACGAGCGGGTAGTTGCGGGTGAGGATCGCGTCATAGACGAGCTTGCCCACGCCGGGACGGGCAAAGACGATCTCCGCAAAGACCGCGGACGACAGCATCTGCCCGATTCCGACCCCCAGCAGCGTCACGGTTGGCAGGATGGCGATGGTCAATGCGTAGCGGTACGTGATCATGCGCTCCGGCAGGCCGAATGCACGTGCGGTCCTGATGTGCTGCGATTCCAGGACCTCAAGCATCGAGGCCCGGACCATGCGTGCGATGTAGCCTACCCAGCCAAGCCCCACCGCCAGGGACGGAAGGATCAAGTGAACGAGCTGGTCCCCGATGTCGCCTGGCTCGCCGGCGCCGATGGCAGGAAGCCAGCGCAGGGCGACCGCAAAGATCAGAAGGGCGTAGATGGCCACGACGAAGGACGGTACCGCGATGACCGCGACCGACAGGACACCCACTATTCGGTCAGCCATCGTGCCGCGTTCGACCGCCGCCCAGCAGCCGAGTGGAATGCCAAGCGCCACCGACCAGCTGATTCCGCCAAAAATGAGTGCGAGCGTGTATGGAAGCTGTTCCATGACCACAGTTGCGACGAGGCGGTCTGACAGTACGTCGCGCCCGAGGTCGCCCTGCCATGCCGCGAAAAAGAAGTTCCAGAACTGGACCCAGACGGGCTTGTCGAGACCCATCTTGATCCGAAGCCCTTCTCGCATTGCGTCTGTTGCGCGCGGGCCGAGGGCCACGGCAGCCGGATCGCCGGGAATGAGATAGATCATGCAGAACAGGATGAGCATCGCCACCGAGACGATGACCACGGCAAGTCCTAGGCGTTCGGCTGAGTATCGCAACATGGGACGGGGCGCTCGGGCGGGGCCTATTTCGCGTCAGGCGGGCTTGAACCGGAAAGGGGTGGATTGACCGTCCTGTCCTAGGTCCCGTTTGGGCCCTTCATCGAAGTTCACCTTGGACTCCCTCTCAAATGCTTCAAATGTCGCGCAGCGTTTCGGGCGGAGTGTTCGCACACTCAAGCGATTCGTTGGCGCGCCGGCAGCATATGCATGCGGATAGTGACACAGAAATCACGGTTGAGAAGGGAAGCTCCCGCATAACTTCGCGGGTTGAGCGGATTTCCTCCGCTGATCGGGTGAATTTGCAGCTGAATTCCCGGGCAACGGGGCCTGCCCGGCATGTTGGACCCGCAAAGGCAAAAATGCCGGGAGGTCACTCCATGTCCCGAATCCCGCAATTGCGTCGAATTGCCGGAACCCACCTACGTCCGAATTCCGGCATATTTCCGCATCGATCCCGGGTTGCAGATTGCTGCTGCTCGCATCTGCCGTCGGTCCTGTGTGGCGTGTCAGAAGTCGACATTTCGGTCACGGTGATGGGCCAGAAACTGGACATGCCGGTCTACTGTTCGCCCACGGCGCTGCAGCGGCTGTTCCACCACCAAGGAGAGCGTGCGGTCGCGGCGGCGGCGGAGAAATTCGGCACGATGTTCGGCGTATCCTCGCTCGGCACCGTGTCGCTGGAAGAGCTGCGGCAAAAGCACAAGAACCCGCAGGTCTACAAGTTCTGCTTCCACAAGGACCGAGGTCTGAACACGGCGATGATGCAGCATGCGAAGGGCGCCGGGGTCGAGGTGATGATGCTGACGGTCGACTCGATCACCGGCGGCAATCGCGAGCGCGACCTCCGTACCGGGTTTTCAATCCCCTTCCGACTGACCCTTGGCGGCATGATCCAGTTCGCGATCAAGCCGATGTGGGGCATCAACTACGTCACGCATGAGCGATTCCGCCTGCCGCAGCTGGAAGGGCATGTTGACATGAGCGGGGGGGCCAGTTCGATCGGCGGATATTTCACCAAGATGCTGGATCCGTCGATGACCTGGGACGACGTGACCAAGATGGTCCGCGACTGGAACGGACAGTTCTGCCTGAAGGGAATCATGACTGTCGAGGACGCCCGCCGCGCCGCCGAGATCGGCTGTACCGGCATCGTGCTCTCGAACCATGGCGGTCGACAGCTCGACGGATCGCGCGCGCCACTGGATCAACTGCCCGAGATCGTCGATGCCGTAGGTGATCGTCTCGACGTGATGATGGACAGCGGCATTCAGCGTTGCACGCATGTGCTGAGAGCGCTGTCGTTGGGGGCCAAGGCCGTGGGCATCGGCCGTGGGTATCTCTTCCCGCTCGCCGCTGCCGGGCAGGCTGGGGTCGAACGGGGCTAGAGCTCCTGCGTGCCGAGCTGGAGCGCGACATGAAGCTGATGGGCGTAACCCGAGCCGACCAGCTTGGCCGCCACAACATTCGGTACCGCGGCGTGTTCGGGCCATCGCCAACCGCGCAAGGGACGGCCGCATGATCAACGTCCGCCGCATGATCAACGTCCGCCGCATGAACAAGCTCAAGCTTCGGCACGACGATGGGCAGGTAATCAGCCTTTCTGGGGCGTGCTGACCTGCAACTGCACTGCGTGTCCCAGGTTGTTCTCGGCCAATCCTTGCGTTCCGGCCAGGTGCAGAACCGGCCCGATCACGCCGCGGTCTTCGCCGCCGAGACCGGCATCACGATCCACAAGCGGAACTTCACCGCTCATGTGACCATTGCTGTCGTCCTCGCATCAGAACTCGCGAAACCCCGACCATTCGGCGCCTGAACCATTTGACATGCTGGCAGGGGTTCGGGACACTCCGATTCATATTTCCGGCGGGCACGGGCAAGAATGACCTTTGCATTCTTGGCAGGGTCTACGCAGTGTTTCGACGTGGCGCTATTCTTCCATTTCGACAAGAAGATCCTTGGCATCAATCTGCGTGCCGGGGGCCACATGCACGGCCTTGACCACGGAGTCGCGGTCGGCGTGGATCCCGGTTTCCATTTTCATCGCCTCGATGGTCAGCATGAGGTCGCCCTGCTTTATATTGGCTCCTTCCTGCACTGCGACCGACGCGACGATGCCGGGCATCGGTGCGCCAATGTGGCACTTGTTGGATGCATCGGCCTTGATGCGCGCCACTGCCACGCTTTGCGCCGAGCGGTCGGCAATGCGCACGGTTCGGGGCTGTCCGTTCAATTCGAAGAACACTTTGGCGATGCCCTCCTCGTTGGATTCCGCTACCGCCTGAAGCTGAATCTCCAGCGTCACACCCGGGTCGATTTCAACGGAGATTTCCTCGCCCGGTTCCATGCCGTAGAAGAACGTGTGCGTTGGCAGTGTGCGTACCGGACCATGGATGTCATGGCGCTCGGTGTATTCAGCGAATACCTTGGGGTACATGAGATAGCCGCCTAGGTCTTCATCGTTGAAGTCCCGTTCAAACCTAGCGTTGATTTCGCGCCGTACCTCTTCGAGGTCCACGGGGGCCAGGTCCGCGCCAGGTCGCGTTGAAACCGGTCTTTCACCCTTCAGGACCTTCTTCTGGATGCCCTTGGGCCAACCGCCCGGAGGTTGCCCTATGTCCCCGCGCATCATGCCGACAACGCTTTCAGGGAAAGCGACCTCGCGTTTCGGATCAAGTACATCTTCGACGCTGAGACCTTGGCTCACCATCATGAGGGCCATGTCCCCCACGACTTTCGACGTGGGTGTCACCTTCACGATGTCGCCGAACATCCTGTTCACGTCAGCATAGGCGTGGGCGACCTCGTGCCAGCGTTCCTCCAATCCGAGCGAACGGGCCTGGGCCTTGAGATTTGTGAACTGGCCGCCCGGCATCTCGTGCAAATAGACCTCGGAAGCGGGAGCCTGAAGGCCGGATTCAAAAGCGGCGTATTGCCCGCGCACCCCCTCCCAGTAATTGGAAATCTCACGAATTGAATCGATGTCGAGCTGCGTGTCGCGCTCCGATCCCCTAAGCGCCTCGACCACGGTGCCGAGGGTGGCTTGCGACGTGTTGCCAGAAAGCGCATCCATTGCGCAATCCACGGCATCGACACCGGCCTCGGACGCTGCGAGGATCGAGGCGCAAGCGACTCCCGCGGTGTCATGCGTGTGGAAGTGAACGGGCAGCCCGACTTCCTCCTTGAGCGCCTTGACCAGCGCCCGGGCAGCAGCAGGCTTCACGAGGCCCGCCATGTCCTTCAAGCCAAGGACATGCGTGCCGGCCTTTTTCAGATCCTTTGCCATCGACACGTAGTACTTGAGGTCGTACTTGGCGCGATCCGGGTCGTGAATGTCGCCCGTGTAGCAGATTGCCGCTTCGAGGATGCCGCCGGCGTCCAGAACGGCGTCCATCGAAACCCGCATGTTCTCGATCCAGTTCAGGGGATCGAAGATCCGGAAGAGATCGACGCCGTTGTGGGCTGCACGCTGAATGAAGAACCGCACCACGTTGTCGGGATAGTTCGTGTAGCCGACAGCGTTGGAACCCCGGACCAGCATTTGGGTGAGGAGGTTTGGCATTGCGGCGCGGAGATCGCGGAGGCGCTGCCAGGGACATTCCTGCAGGAACCTGTAGGCCACGTCGAAAGTGGCGCCTCCCCAGCATTCGACGCTGAACAAGCCGGGCAGGTTCGCCGCGTAGGCTGGAGCCACGTTGATCATGTCGATCGAGCGCATTCGCGTGGCGAGGAGAGACTGCGGCCCGTCCCGCATTGTTGTGTCGGTGATCAGGACCCGCTCCTGCTCCAGCATCCAGTTCGCGACGGCCTCGGCACCTTCATTCTTCAGGAGATCGCGTGTGCCCGGTGCCGGTTCGCGGACCTGGAGTGCCGGCGGTGCCGGTTCGCGAAGGCTTGCGGGTGGTCTGGGACGGTCTCTCGTTTCAGGGTGGCCGTTGACGGTCACGTCCGCGAGATAGGTCAGGATTCGGGTTGCCCGGTCGCGTCGGGGCTTGAAATCGAAGAGCCCGGGTGTCTCGTCTATGAAACGCGTGTGATACTCGTTGTTGCGAAACGTCGGATGCTTCAACAGGTTCTCGACAAAGGCGATGTTGGTGGACACGCCGCGAATCCGGAATTCGCGAAGCGCACGATCCATCCGGGCGATCGCGGCTTCAGGCGTGGGAGCCCAGGCGGTGACCTTCTCAAGAAGTGAATCATAATAGCGCGTGATTACCGCCCCCGAGTAGGCCGTGCCCCCGTCAAGCCGGATCCCCATGCCGTTCGCGCCACGGTAGGCCGCGATGCGCCCATAGTCCGGAATGAAGTTGTTGGTCGGATCTTCCGTCGTGATCCGGCACTGGATGGCATGGCCGTTGAGGGCGACGTCATATTGCGACGCCGTGCCCGTCGCCTCCACCAGGCCCTTGCCTTCGGCGATCAGGATCTGGGCCTGGACGATGTCGATTCCGGTCACCTCTTCGGTCACGGTGTGTTCGACCTGGATGCGCGGATTCACTTCGATGAAATAGAAATCCCCGGAATCCATGTCCATCAGGAACTCGATGGTTCCCGCGCATTCGTAGTTCACCGCCCCGGCAATCCTCTTGCCAAGGCCGGCAAGCCGTTCCCGCTGCGCACCCGAAAGATAGGGCGCGGGCGCACGCTCGACCACCTTCTGGTTCCGGCGCTGCACGGAGCAGTCGCGTTCCCATAGGTGGTAAATGTTTCCGCGGCTGTCGCCGAGGATCTGCACCTCGACGTGGCGTGCGCGCTGGATCATCTTTTCGAGATAGCCTTCGCCGTTACCGAAGGCCGCTTCCGCCTCGCGGCGCCCTTCCAGGACTTTCTCCTCGAGTTCGTCGGGCGACATGATCGGGCGCATGCCGCGCCCGCCTCCGCCCCAGGACGCCTTGAGCATCATCGGATAGCCGATTTCATCGGCCTGCCTGCGCACGAGTTCCATGTCGTTGCCGAGAACGTCCGATGCAGGAATGACCGGGACCCCCGCCTTGATCGCGACCTTGCGTGCGCTTGCCTTGTCGCCAAGGGCGCGCATGGTCTCGGCTTTAGGGCCGATGAAGGTGATGCCGCCTTCGACGCAGGCCTCGACCAGCGCGGGGTTTTCGGAGAGCAGTCCATATCCCGGATGAATTGCGTCGGCCCCGCTTTCCTGAGCGACCCGGATCACTTCATCGATGGAAAGATAGGCCGCAACAGGCCCGAGCCCTTGCCCGATGCGATAGGCCTCGTCAGCCTTGAACCGGTGGAGGCACAGCTTGTCCTCTTCTGCGAAGATCGCGACGGTGCGCTTGCCGAGTTCGTTTGCCGCGCGCATGACTCGGATGGCGATTTCGCCCCGGTTGGCAATCAGGATTTTCTTGATTTCGGCCATCGTCCGTCCCTGTCTTGCATATGCGGCATGTGTTATCCGCCGACGGTGGCGTGGGCAATCTCCGATTGGCCAGCGACGGGGCCCGGGGAACGGGAACAGTGGCACCCGCAGCAGGCCAAGCACATGGGCCCGCAAGAATGTGCGGAGCGTTCAAGTGCTTGGAATCGAGGACGGGATGACGCGAGCGGCAAGTTCAGAGAGTCGCCTCGCGCCCACCTGGCCCATGTTCGCAGCCATGTCGTCCGACAGGACATGAACCAGGTGCGGCGGACCTTTCCGGCCCAGCGCTCCGACCGCGTAGTGGAACGCGCGTCCCAGCATGACGAAGTCTGCACCGAGTGCGAGAGCGCGAAGTATGTCGAGTCCGCCCATGACGCCGCTGTCGAAGACGATTGGCGTCCCTGGGACGACGTCCCGGATAGCGGGCAGGCACTCGATCGAGGCAGGACCGCCGTCGAACTGTCGTCCCGTGTGGTTCGACACCCAGATGCCGTCTACGCCCATTTCGACAAGGCGTATCGCATCCTCGGGCTTCTGGATGCCCTTGACGAGAAACGGGCCGTCCCAAAGCTCGCGTATCTCCGTGATGTCCTGCCAGCCCGGTTGGCCCCTGATGACGTGCCCGGCATGGGCGACCGAATTGTAGTCGTCCGACTGATCGACGTAGTCCTCGCAGAACTTCAGGCTCGGAATGCCCTCCCGGAGCGTTCCCAACGCCCATGCGGGATGCAGCATCATCGATAGGATCATGCCGGCAGTGATCTTGGGCGGTATCGTCAAGTCGGCGCGCCGCTGACGCTCGCGGCGGCTGTCGACAGGGACGTCCACCGTCAGGACAAGCGTGTGGAAACCGGAATCCCTCACGCGACGGAGCATGTCGGCGCGAAAGTCCTTTCGGCCCGGCATGTACATCTGGAACCAGCCCTGGTCGCCGATGGTCGGGGTCAGGGTTTCCGGCAGCACGGTTGCAACATGCGACATGACGTAGGGAATTCCGGTCTCGGCGCAGGCGGCAGAGAGTATCTTTTCGGCCGCTGGCCACATGATGCCCGACATTCCGACGGGGGCGCATCCGAAGGGCAGGGGATAATCGCGTCCAAGAAACCTGGTTGACAGGTCCAAGTCGAGCGACCCTTCCAGGACGGCGGGCCAGAAACGGATGTCCTGAAGCGCGGACCGATTGCGTCGGGTCTGATCCTCGTCGCCGGTGGAACTGTCGAGATACTCGAACACGAAATGCGGCACGCGCTGGCGTGCGCGCAGCCGCAGGTCAGATATGGCGGGATAGCGTGTGTCGAGATTCATGCGGGCAATAAGGCGCAATCGTCTGGATTTTGGAAGCGGATTCATGAACTCGCAGGCGGATGTTGCCCTGCCTCGGTGCGACGTCGTTCCATTTCCTGGGTCAGGGCTTCACATTCCAAGTCACGGGATTCCACGAGCGTGTCCCTGATAGGCCATGCCGGCGATTTCACCCTATCCTAGGTGGAGACGGCGATGCGCAGGTCGCACGGGAAGACAGACTTCCGGGTTCTGTCGTCCTGACGCGGGTTGGCCGAGTCCATGGCGCGGTCGGTCTGCAAAGGTCGTGGGCGCTTGGCCGAACCGGTGCCGAGATCGGAATGTGAACATCGACAGTCCAGGGCAGCGGTGACGCTACGAGGTAGGTCTGACGGCATCGAATCGGGAACAAGCATTTCCGGAAGCCATGCATGCAACCGGCCCTATTCACATTGCTGCATTGGCTGAGTTTGTCATGCCGCAATCGACTCGGTCCTCGAAGCGCTCATGAAATTGTGTTACGATCTCTTCCTCCCAGAAGTCATGAATCACACCCAAGGCAACTTTGGGATTCACAAACGATTCGGACTTCTGGCAGGATGCTCTAGCGACACACGTTCCGGTTGCGTTCTTGACAATGGAGGCCGCGCTGAATATCGCCCGGCAACGTTGCCGGAGAAGCTCCTATGCCTCAATCAAGCTCATCGGACAACGCGGGTGCCCGCGTGGCACGTCACCGCATGAAAGTCGCCGCCATCGGTTCGCGTCGTGTTGAGGTCAGGGTGCCAAACCGTGACGCAGCCCTGTTAAGTCGATTGCCGAGTCACTGCGGTCCGGTGGCAAACGTGCGGACCTGATTCGTGAGTCGCTGAAGCCTATTGTTGCAACGACCAAGGCGAGAAGCGGAGCTGAGCTGGTCGCATTTTTCAGAGCGTCTCCGCTCGTCCAAGACCAACTCGACATAACACGAGATCGCTCATCGGGGCGCAGCGTCGATCTGCCCTGACGGCATTTCTGCTCGACACCAACATTGTCAGCGAAACTGTTCGGCCCAAGCCTGAGCCGCGTGTGTTGGCTTGGGTTGAGCAACAGAATCCGCCCGAATTGTTTCTGGCTTCGATGACAATCGGCGAACTCATGCGCGGCGCGCGAAAGATCAAGGAAGCGCCGCGCAGGACCGTCTACGAGCGCTGGATCGAGGGGGATTTCACCGAGCAGTTCGAAGGGCGCATTCTTCCCTTCGATGATAAAGCTGCGCACACTTGGGGGCGATTGATGGGTGATGGCGATCGCAAAGGGCTCACGCCGGCGACTGCGGACGCTCAGATTGCGGCGATTGCGATCGATCATGGGTTGGTTTTGGTCACCAGAAACGTCCGGGATTTTCAGCACTTCGAGCTGGAGATCAGAAATCCATGGGACGGAGATGCTGATGACTGACGCGCTGTTTCCGCTTGAGAAATTCGACAAGCCCGCGAATTGGCGGTCTGCAAATGCTATGCATTTGGACTTGGTGCCGGTTTGCCCGTCAAATCCCCGGATCGTCTAGCCAGTTTCATCGCTGATGAATTCGAGCGTTTTGCGCTTGAATGAGCGACCTTGGAATGATGGGTAGTTCGTGCGGCGTTGTGCGGGCAGATCGGCAGTCTTTGGTTGGGCTACCGGATCGAGCGGGACGCGAATCATGGGACGACTGCAAGCGTCGATTTCTGAGCAGAGTCCGGCAAGGTCGCAGACGGTCAGAGCGCAGGGGCGGACCTGCCGTTGCAGGCAATGTGACCTGCAGGATGTGTGGCGGACAACGTTCGCAAGAACACGCATTGTGATGTTTCCCTCCGCAGGTGTCGCAAGAGAGCGAACCGTTCGATCAAGACGCATGATTCGACGTGCATCGCAGCGCGAACGGATAGAGAACGTGCTTTTATTCCGAGTTTGTCCGGTTTAGACTTGCCGGATGAGCGATGCCCTCGAAAGCGAAGAGTTTCCCGACAGGATGCCACTCTCGATGCAGGCTATTGCCGCGCGCGGAACGCCATACCTTGAAGATCTCAATCCTGCTCAGCGAGAGGCCGTGGAGAATCTTGATGGCCCGTTGCTGATGCTGGCGGGGGCCGGCACCGGCAAGACAAAGGCGTTGACGACGAGGATTGCGCATCTTCTGAACACGGGAACTGCGCGACCGAACGAGATCCTTGCCGTCACGTTCACGAACAAGGCTGCTCGGGAGATGAAATCGCGAGTGGCCTCGCTTCTCGGCCAGACGATTGACGGCATGCCGTGGCTTGGCACGTTTCACTCGATCTGTGCCAAGCTGCTTCGCAGGCATGCGGAGCTCGTGGGTCTCAAGGCGAATTTCACGATCCTAGACACCGATGACCAGCTACGGCTTCTCAGGCAACTCATCGTCGCTGAAGGAATCGACGAAAAACGCTGGCCTGCGCGCCAGTTGGCGCATCAGATAGACGGATGGAAGAACCGTGCCTGGACGCCCGGCAAGGTGCCGGCGTCGCTGGGATCGGTGTTCAACAACCAGGGCGCGGAACTCTATGCCCGGTACCAGGAGCGGTTGAAGGCGCTGAACGCGGCGGACTTCGGCGATCTGCTGCTCCACATGCTGGAAATTTTCAAGAATCACGAAGACGTTCTCGACCAGTACCAGCGTTGGTTCCGATACATCCTTGTAGACGAATACCAGGACACGAACGTTGCCCAGCACCTCTGGCTGCGACTTCTGGCGCAGGCCCACAGGCAGATCTGCTGCGTTGGAGATGACGACCAGTCGATCTACGGTTGGCGAGGCGCCGAGGTCGGCAACATCCTCAGGTTCGAAAAGGACTTTCCAGGTGCGCACGTCATTCGCCTCGAGCAAAACTACCGTTCCACGCCCCAGATACTGAACGCAGCCGGCGGCGTGATTGCCCAAAACAGGGGGCGACTTGGGAAGACGCTGTTCACCGACCGCGATGAGAGCGAAAAGATCCGCCTGATCGGCCATTGGGACCACGAGGAAGAGGCGCGCTGGGTTGGTGAGGAGATCGAGGCGCTGCAGGGTGGAACAAGGGGCATGCGGCCCTTCGATCTGGGCGAGGTCGCGATCCTCGTGCGGGCGTCGTTCCAGATGCGCGCTTTCGAGGACCGGTTCCTGTCGATCGGGCTTCCGTACCGTGTCGTCGGCGGTCCGCGCTTCTACGAGCGCCTCGAAATCCGGGACGCGATGGCCTATTTTCGCCTTGCAGTCTCTCCAGATGATGACTTGGCGTTTGAACGGGTCGTCAACACGCCGAAACGCGGGCTCGGTGATCGCGGGCAACAGAAAATCCAGACCTCTGCCAGGACAAGCGGCGTGTCGCTGATCGAAGGGGCACGGACGCTTTTGGCCGAGAAAGCCCTCGCCGGGAAGGGCGCAAGGGAGCTGCAGAAGCTGATCGACCTGATCGCCATGTGGCATGTACGCGTGACCGAGGGCACCGATCATCTGGAGCTTGCCGGCCAGATACTTGATGGATCGGGCTACGCCGAGATGTGGCAGAACCACCGGACTCCCGAAGCGGAGGGAAGACTGGAAAACCTGAAGGAGCTGGTGAAGGCCCTGGATCAGTTCGAGAATCTGCAGGGCTTCCTGGAACATGTCTCACTGGTCATGGACAACGACTCGGACGACGCCAGCGAAAAGGTCGTGATCATGACGCTTCATGCCGCCAAGGGGCTGGAGTTCCCGGTCGTGTTCCTGCCCGGATGGGAGGACGGGCTGTTCCCCTCGCAGCGCACGATGGACGAATCCGGACAAAAAGGCCTCGAGGAAGAACGTCGGCTGGCCTATGTCGGGCTCACGCGTGCCGAGGAGCTTGCCTATGTGAGCTTCGCCGCAAACCGGATGACTTACGGGCAGTGGCAGTCGACGTTGCCTTCGAGGTTCATTGACGAATTGCCGGGCGAGGCGATCGAGGTGCTGACGGCGCCCGGGCTCTACGGGCGCACGCAGGCGGCGGCCTCCGACATGGCGTCCAGGGCGAGTCGGGCGGATGTCTACAACTCGCCCGGCTGGAGGCGCTTGCAGTCGCGTTCGGGTCGGCGGGGTCTTGGCCAGCCCCGGGAGGCGAAGAACACGATAATCGATCTTGATGCGGTTTCGGCCTTCACCGAGGGTGAACGCGTGTTTCACAGGAAATTCGGTTATGGCGCGGTGACCGGAATTGAAGGCGACAAGCTGGAGATCGACTTCGACAAGGCGGGCAGGAAAAACGTGCTCGCGGCCTATGTCACGACGGCGAAAGCGGCGGGAGACGTGCCGTTCTGACTTCTACACGTCCGGCGCAGGTCGATTTCAGTCGGCCAGCTGCCGTTTCGGAATACTGCGACGCGATTGCCTGACGCCGTGATCCTAGCGGCATACGTGTCCTCGGCTCCAATCATCCGGTCGACTTTGACGATGCTGCTGTTGCCGCCGCGCCTTTCGTCCACCCTTCCACAACTCGGTCACTGAGCAAGCGTCTGCCCTCCATGCGGTCATTGATGCCGCGTTGCCGCACCAAGTCACTTGTCACGTCCGGCGCATACTTCCGCAGCGACCTGATCGAGAAGTCGACGGGAATTCACCAGCTGTGGTCCGATGGCGCTCCGGTAAGCAAATGTCACTCCGTTGCTCGCCTT
This sequence comes from Silicimonas sp., assembly GCA_022824315.1. Lineage (GTDB taxonomy): Bacteria > Pseudomonadota > Alphaproteobacteria > Rhodobacterales > Rhodobacteraceae > JAJEFO01. The sequence goes on along the minus strand of JAJEAC010000101.1, from coordinate 268 downwards.
TCTTGACGCCCAGAGTTTGTTCCCCTAGAATTTCCCGTGTTCAGCGTCTCCCGGACTGATGCAGCGGTTGGAGCGTGAACTAAGCCGAGGGTCCCCTTAAGGGACCCTCTTATACCATTTCTCGAGTGTTTTGACCTATAGAGCGCCCTCCGGGCTGCTGTTGTCCTGCACGTGGGCCCATGACCGTTTCGTGACCGACGCGATGCGTTCCAGGTCGGTCTCGAACGCCATCCAGGCGTCTTGCATCGCGGCCTGCACGTCCTCGACC
>JAJEAC010000009.1 GCA_022824315.1 Silicimonas sp. | reverse complement strand
CCGACGGCCGAGTCGTGAAGGGCGTGAACTTCGTTGATCTTGTCGACGCCGGAGACCCGGTCGAGGCGGCAATCGCCTACGATGCAGCCGGGGCTGACGAACTTTGCTTTCTCGACATTCATGCAACGCACGAAAACCGCGATACGATGCATGACCTTGCGACGCGGACCGCAGAACACTGTTTCATGCCCTTGACTGTGGGCGGTGGCGTTCGAACGGTCGAGGATGTCCGCGCCCTGCTGCTGGCCGGAGCAGACAAGGTCTCCTTCAATTCGGCGGCAGTGGCAGATCCCGACGTGGTAGCGCGCGCAGCGGAAAGGTTTGGCTCGCAGTGCATTGTTGTTGCGATCGACGCAAAGTCAACGGAAGCGAACAAGTGGGAGATTTTCACGCATGGAGGGCGACGCGCGACCGGAATCGACGCCGTGGAGTTTGCGCAATCCGTTGAGGCGAATGGTGCAGGCGAGATCCTGCTTACCTCCATGGACCGGGACGGGACACGTGCGGGATTTGATATCCCGTTGACCCGAACGATTGCGGACGCCGTGTCAATCCCCGTGATCGCGTCCGGCGGCGTCGGCGTGCTGGATCACCTGGTTGCAGGCGTGACCGAGGGCGGGGCCAGTGCTGTACTGGCCGCATCGATTTTCCACTTTGGAGAGTTTTCAATTGCCGAAGCCAAGGCACACATGTCAGCGCACGGCGTTTCCGTGAGGCTCACTTGATGTCTTCCCCGCCCTCGATAGCGAGGACATTCGACGGACCAGGAAGGCCCGAGAGCATGATCCAGTCCCGACACAAAGGAGTAAGGGATGGCCTGCAGACCATCCAATAAAGATTTGTTTTCGCGCGTGAAACTAACATCCGCGGCACTCGATTGCCGGGAGAATCTTCCAAGCACTCCTCAGGTTCGCGATTCACCGGCAAACCTTCGCGAGAATCGTCCACGCGTCTCAGCGAAGTTTCCCACGGGAGAGTTCCAACGATTCCGATCCTCCACGTCCGAATTGTGGCGTCTACATAGGGAGCTCGCTTTCCGTCCCGGCCCAGTTGCCGGGGCTTCCAGCGTGAAATTCAGATGACTGACATTCTGGACCGGCTTGCCCGGACCGTAGCTGAGAAGAGGGCAGCTGACCCGAAAAGTTCCTGGACTGCGCGACTTCTTGCGGCTGGTCCAGAGAAGGCTGCCCAAAAATTTGGCGAGGAAGCCGTCGAAGCCGTCATCGAAGCGGTTCGGGGTGACCGCGACCGGCTTGCGTCAGAGGCGGCTGACGTTCTTTATCATCTCATTGTAATGCTGGCCGCACGTGAAGTCGAACTCGATGAGGTGTTGAAGGTTCTGGAAGAGCGCGAAGGCATCTCGGGAGTCGACGAAAAGGCGGCGCGCAAAAGCTGACCATCCAGGAACCCACGTTCCGTGAGTCAATCCGACGCCCGCGGACAGCCTGATTGCACGCCCTATCCACGACGTGCCGAACAAGATTGATTTCCGTCCGCGTATGGTGGCGATCATTCGCAAATGGTTCAAACTGGAAACGTGACGCCAGAAAAGCCTACAGTTTCGATGCTCAGGCCTCTCTATAAGACATTAAATCAACAGGTTACCTGATATTTCCACATAAGAAAATTAGTTTATGTATATAAAAATCTGAATTTATTATATAAAATGATTGTAACTGCTCGCCCCTGCTGATCATTGATCGTCTTTCCTGACTGCGTTCGGTTCAAGCCTCTTCTTTCTTCACCTTCACTCACCCGCTGGCGGGAACCGGATGTGCGAGTTCCGTCGGCTGTCCGTCCGTTCCGCCGGGGATTTTGGTTTGACACCATAGTGCGGACATTCTATGGACTGGCCATCGGGGCGAATCGCGTCGGAGACGGCGATGGCGGCATGGTACGGATCTTATGTTGCGGTCGCTTCCATGTTGCGGTGACTCAGAAGAGTCAGTGTTAACAGAGACATAGCTGGATTCTCCGCAACATTTATTTTGGGACGCCACCCGCATTGGATGGCCGGATTTCCGGTGATGAGGTGCTCCGCCGAGTTCGGGCTCCTTTCGTCTGTCCCCTCCTGTCCGGCCCACTCGTGACCGAACACGCGCCGGGATTTCGGCCGCACCATGACATTCCTGGATTGCACCGCAATCATGGCTTCTCCTGACACTCTGATCATGCATGGGCACCTGCTGCGGAGCGTGGCAACCGGGACTCCGGGAACGATAGGGGCCGCTCCAACCGCAACATAATTTTTCGTTCTCACCCGGCATGGCAGGATCCTGTCTTCCAGACAAACAGGGAGACACGATCATGTTCGAAGACCTTTTCACCTATGGCTACGCCATCGAGAGATACCGCGCTGCACCGCTTCTCGATGAGCGGCTTCGCTGGCTTGAGCATTGTGCCGCGACAGGTGCGCGGCCAAGGACGCTTCGCGACATCGCCCGTTGCCAGGTCCATCTTGTTCACCTTCTCGACCTGCAGGCCGGTGACCGCATCGGCATCGCCCGCGTCGAGGCCGCGGCGGAACAGTGGTCACGGCCCGGCGTGCGCCGGTTCAGCAAGCATGCGACGCCGGTCGCCCGACGGACGTTTGTCGGCGGCGCGGTGCGGTGGCTGCGTTTCGCGGACATGTTCGCGGAGGAGCCGCGCTTGCCGCGGCACGCGCATGCCGACGAGGTCGCAATCTTCGCGCGCCGGATGCGCTCGGAGCGGGGCTGGTCCGAGAAGACAGTTCACGGTTGCTGCGACGCGGTCGATCATTTCTTCGACAGGCTGGATGGCCGCGGGGTCACCCTGGGTTCGGTCTGCATCGAAGACATCGACGGCCAGATCGCGTACTGGCATGCCCGCGGCCTCGGCCGGAGGTCAATCAGGTGCTACGCGCAACACCTGCGGACTTTCTTCCGCTTTGCCGAAGACCGAGGCTGGTGCATGGCGGGTCTTGCCGACGGCATCATGCCGTCGCGGTGTCACCCCGGCGAGACGATCCCGAAGGGACTGGACCGGGACGAGGTCGTGCGCCTGCTTGCAACCACGGATGGCGACCGGCCCGCCGACGTACGCAACCGGGCCATTCTCATGCTGCTGATCGCCTACGGCCTGCGCGCCGGCGAGGTTGCCGGCCTCAGGCTCGACGACCTGGACTGGACAGAGGAGCGATTGCAGGTGCGCCGCCCGAAGCCGGGCCGCACCCATCACTATCCGCTGTCGCGCGGTGTCGGACAGGCGATCCTGCGCTACATCCGCGAGGTTCGTCCGCCGCGTCCGGAAAGAGCGCTGTTCCTGACGCTGAAGGCCCCGATCCGGCCGATGACCAGGGACGCGGTCGGCAATGTCGTCAGAAGTCGCGTCGACCGCATCGGGATTGTCGGCAAGCGCCGCGGCCCCCATGCGCTTCGCCACGGCGCGGCCCAGCATCTCCTCGACCACGGCCTGTCGATGAAGGAGGTGGGCGACTACCTGGGTCATCGCAGCATCTCGGCCACCGCGGCATACGCCAAGGTGCAGCTCGACACGCTGCGCGAAGTCGGCGAGATCGACCTGGAGAGCCTGGCATGACCCTCCTGGAAGCGACTGACGCCTACATCGACTGGCGACGGGCCCACGGCGCAAAGTTTATCGGAAGCGCATGGCTGTTGCATCGGTTCTGCAAACATGTCGGTGGCGACATCGACTGCGGCGCTGTCGGGGAAGAGGATGTTCTCGGCTTCCTTGCCGGCAACGGACCGCTGACCCGGTACAGGGCCAGAAAGTATGGTACGATGGTCGGGTTCTGGAGCTACGCGATCAGCCGCGGTCATGCCACCCGCTCGCCGCTTCCCGCGCGAGATGACGAGCCGCGAAAGCCGGAGCAGGCACCGCCATACGTCTTCTCCCGTGATGAGTTGAAACGCCTGTTCGGCGCCGTCGACATCAGCCGGCAACGACCGGTTCAGCTTGATGCCGTCACCCTGCGGACGCTGCTCATGCTGCTCTACGGGGCCGGCCTTCGGTTCGGCGAAGCGCAGCGCCTGACGTTCGACGATGTCGACCTGGACGATGCGGTGCTGACCATACGCGACAGCAAGTTCTTCAAATGTCGCCTTGTGCCTGTCGGAATGCACCTCGCGGAGGCCCTGCGGAGCCATGCCGCAAGGCGCAGGGAACGCCCATTGCCGAAGGGCATGGCCTCGACCTTCCTCGCCAACCGCGACGGCACGCCATTGGCCACGAGCACCGTTCAGAGAGCATTCGCCAAGGTGATCGAGACGGCCGGGATCCGGCATGACCGGAACGACGGACGGCGTCCGCCGTGCTTGCACTCGCTTCGTCACTATCTCGGGTAGATTCTTATCTCGGGTTGTAGCCTGCGGTCGCGGCAAGCCGCTGAATCCACTTGGGATTCAGACGGCTTGCGCTCACTTTGCCCGACATAATCCGGTACCCTTCAGAGACTGCTCAGGAAGGCGAGGAGACTGTCGGGCGGCTGATACCTTTCCGGATCGCCTTCTCGCGGCGACGTCTTCGCAAGCGCCTGCTCCTTCATGGCGATCGTCGCCTCGACATAGATCTGGGTGGTTTCGGCCCGTTCATGCCCGAGCCAGAGAGCGATCACCGACCGTTCGACGCCGACCTGCAGGAGGTCCATCGCCGCGGTGTGGCGAAGCACATGTACGGTGACCTTCTTGCCGGCAAGTGACGGGCACCGCTTCGCGGCGGTCTCCCGGTGCTTGTTCAACAGGTACTGCACGCCGTCCACGCCGAGCCGGTTGCCCCTCGCGCTGGGAAAGAGCACGCCGTCCGATCCCCGTGGCGGTTCCTGCAGCCATCTCCTCAGCACGTCCCTGGTCGGCCGCGCCAAGGGCGTGCAGCGTTCCTTGCGGCCCTTGCCGGTGACGCGCAGGTGACGGCCGTCGCCCTCGGCG
>JAJEAC010000037.1 GCA_022824315.1 Silicimonas sp. | reverse complement strand
CATGAACACGCGGCAGGAGACCAGGTGTTCACATGCCATCCATATGTCTTCCGGCTGCATCGCCCGTGCATGAACGCGTTCAACGAAGGGACCCGCATGTTACTAGCTGCGATTTTACGATCGATGTATGTCCGCGTCCGGCTCTCCGATTTCACTTGCTACATCGCGCAAGCCCCTGTAAGCAAAGGCCCAAGCGAGACTAGGAATCCAACGTGTAGTGTATTTGTAGGTCACGTGCCGTGACTTTTTCCTCTACACCCATTTGACAAAACTCACCGCAACGGCAGTCCCGATCATTTTTTGGGCAACGGATGAGGCCCCAAGCGTGCCCGCGACCGGACCTGAGAATGACCGTCCACCCCAACGCTTCCAGTTCTTGCAGCACCTCCTCGATCTCTTTGGACTTGTGCGGCTTGCGAGGCATCACATAGGTTCTTCATTAAAAGTTGTCAATCGACAACTTGTGAGAAACTCTTAGGCAGGCGATCTTTGCTCATGCAGAAAAATTGCTTCTGGAAACCTGCATGCCGTTTGCCCTTGCATTCAACCATGTGCGTACCGCCTTCTTTCAAATTTGCAACGAGTTCCGGATAGAACTTGCCTGTCTATGTGTCAGCCAGAATGAACCGCGGTGTTCAGAGACGTCGCCTGTGCAGCAATCAACTTCTTCCAGACCGTCGATGACCAGCACACTGCTCGCCTTCACCACCAGCGACGTTGTCATTTGCGGGCACCTCTTACGGTCCCTTGCAGTCGGCGCCTTCCAAAGTCAGCATGAGCGCCTTTCCGGTGCCTCGCGCCAAAAATCTAGTGCAGAGGTTCTCCATCCTCCAGAGGCCGCCCGGAACCCTCGAACTCATCCGGCAACTCCTCGTCGCAGGGAGCGGAATAGGCGCCGTTGAGCCAGCGCCACAGATCCAGGTCTGCGCAGCGCTTCGAACAAAACGGGGCATAGCTCTTCGCCACCGGCTTCTGGCAAATGGGGCAGCTCAAGTCATGACCTCGTGCAAGGGAAAGCGCTCGCGCTTGCGCAGGCACTCCATGTGCCCGAGTGGAGTCCATCCTGCAAGCGTCGTGTCAACCGGACACGCGCGAAACGCCGACTTGGCCGCGTCCTCGACACGGCGGCGATCACGCTTGGCCAGCGGAGCAAGGTCAATCACGATCTGACCGCCCAGACCGCGCAGGCGCAGCGCGCGCGGCAGGGCCCGAAGGGCCATGAGATTCGCCTTGAGCCCCGCCGCCGTCGAGCTGCTCCCGGCGGAATTCACGTCCACCGCCACGAGAGCGCGAGTTGGTTCCACGACAAGCGATCCCTCGCCAAGCATGACGTGCGGAGACCGCAATGCGTCGATCATCTCGTCCACGCCAAATCGGGCAAAGCTTCCCGGCTCGTCGTCAAGGACACTTGATCGCGGCCAGTCCCGAAGCGCCAGCTCCGGTGCCGAGGGACCGTCGAGAAGCCTTGCGGGCTTGCCCAACCTCGCATCGTTCAGGATCTTGCCAGCCTTATCAGCCAGGCGGGCGACTTCTTCCCGGACTTCCATACCCTCTGCCGCATCAGCCGCGGTTCGCAGGACAATGCCCATGCCTTCGGGAAGTTCGATTACATCCAGAATCGCCTGAAGCTCCGCCCTTCGCTCTTGATGCACGATCGCCCTTGAGATGTTTCGACTGGGCGCGCCCGGAGTCAGCATCGCATGTCGACCCTTGAAGAGAATCTTTTGCGTTGCGGGAGCGGCCTTTTCCCGCTCGGCATAGGTCGAAACCTGCACGAGCACGGTTTCGCCTTGGGCAATTCCCTTTGCGTGACGAAGAAACAGCGGCCCGTCCGAAGTCTCGAGGATCATGGCGCCCTGCCCCTTCATGGGGCGTCCCGCCTTCGCACGGTAGATTGCGCCCGGGCGCACTCGATCGTCCGGCGGGTCAACCAGAAGATCGTCCAGTTCCCCGTCCACGATCCTGGCCGCCGCTTGGCGGCCCATGAACCCGTCCATGGCAATCACGCTGCCTTTCATGACTGGTTCGGAACCGGGATTCCGGCTGCCGTCAGCAATCTTGCCGTCTCATGTGCCGGCAACCCCATGATCGCCGTATACGATCCTGCGATCCACGGGATAAAGGCGCCCGCGGAGCCTTGTATTGCGTACGCACCCGCCTTGCCCTTCCAGTCGCCTGCATCAAGATACCCCGTAAGGTCGTGCTCACCCAAACGCTGCATCCTGACCGTGCAAACCACGTCGCGCATCTTCAGGCCATCGTCGGACAAGACCGCGATTGCCGTATGGACCTTGTGGCGCCGACCGGAAAGCAGACGCAGAAAGGTCTCTGCCTCACAGCGATCCCTGGGCTTCCCGAGTATGCGGCGCCCGACTGCCACGACCGTATCGGCTGCGAGCACGACCTCGCCGCCCGAGCGGGCAACGGACTTCGCCTTCTCTTCCGTCACGCGCAGGCAGTAGGTGCGCGGCCGTTCGCCCACCCTCGGAGTCTCGTCGATGTTTGCGGGACGCACGTCTGCCGGCGTGACGCCAAGCTGAGCGAGCACCTCTAGCCGCCTTGGCGAGGCCGACCCCAGAACAAGGCGCGGCTGCGAATCGTTCACTTGAATCGATAGTTGATCCGGCCCTTCGACAGATCGTACGGCGTCATTTCCACCTGCACCCGGTCGCCGGCAAGTACCCGGATTCGGTTCTTGCGCATCTTTCCTGCCGTATGCGCGATAATCTCATGGCCATTCTCAAGCTCGACCCGGAACGTCGCGTTCGGCAGGAGTTCCTTCACAACACCGGGAAATTCGAGCAATTCCTCTTTGGCCATGATTCCTCCTGTTTTGACTGCCTGATCGTCAGGCGCGGCGACTATGTGTGGCGACTGGACGTGAATCAAGCCCCAAATCGCAAGTTTGTCAGAGTGGCTGCTCCCAGCCCTGGAAGACGGGGCCTGGCAGTGCGCTCCATGGTCATGTGGTCATGCCCGCCCGAAAAACCGTGGGGGGACCGAACCGTTCAAGCATCCGCGCCCTGATCTGGTCGCGCGCCTCGCGATAGCTCTTCAGCTTTTCGTCTCTTGCCTCGCCGAGCCCGGTGGGATCCAGCACCGGCCAGTATTCGACTTTAAGATGAAAGTACCTGGTCAGTTCCAGAGCCCTTCTCTGCGAGGCCGGACTCAACGCGACGACGAGATCGAACGCGGCAAGGTCGTCGCCCCATTCCTGCATTTCGTCAAAGCTCCGCGAGCGGTGGCGGGAAAGCTCGATGCCAATTTCCTCGCATACGGCGATCGAGAACCCGTCAATCTCCATGTCGTTGTAGACACCTGCGGACTGGACGTAAATTTCCTGGCCGTAGAATTTCTTCATCATTCCCTCGGCCATGGGCGAACGGACTGCATTGTGATCACAGCAAAAGAGAACCGACGTGGGGTGGTCCGCCACCGGGTCAGGCTCCGAAGTGGAGAACGCAGATCAAGGTGAACAGGCGACGCGCAGTGTCGATGTCCAGTTCGACCTTGCCGTCAAGACGTTCCTCAAGAATGCGTGCGCCCTCGTTGTGGATGCCTCGCCTCGCCATGTCGATCGCCTCGATCTGCCCTGGAGGAAGCCGCTTGACCGCATCGAAGTAGCTCTCGCAGATCTGGTAATAGTCTTTCACGACCTGGCGAAACGGTCCCAAAGAGAGGCGGAATTCGACAGCAGGCTTGTCCGATTCCGTGCGAACGTCAAAGACGAGAAGGCGGTCATAGATTGCAAGTTGAAGTCGATAGGGTCCCGTCGGCGCCGTTCGCGAGTCCGACTCCGTGATCTTGAACGAATTGTCTTCCAGCAAATCGAAGATCGCGACCCGACGCTCCTGTTCGATCTCCGGCGTCGGCGGCGGAAGTGCACTGTCGTCAATCTCTATGTGAATGATCCGGGACATGTTGGCCGAGATACGGGAAGCACCGGCTTTTTCAATAGGAAACCAACTGGAACCCGCGTTCGGCACGCCCGATGAATGGCAGTCGCACCAAGCGGCCAGCGTCAAGTCATTCCGGCAAATTGCGCACGGCCATAGCCCGCCATGCGCAACGATCATGCCAACCGGTGCGGATCGTCATGCGACATCATGGCACCCAAGCCGCCGTAACGCCTCGCGCGGCGACAGCGACAGCGTGCTCTGGACGATCAACAACTGGCTGACGTGGCTGACGTCGGTCTGCCAACGGGAATTCGGGCAAGCGGGAATCCCATCCGCCACCGCAACCCGACGGCGCTATCGGTTCAACCTGTCCAGCCTTGAACTGACGCTCAACCCATGCGCCCGGAGCCGCTCGCATTCTGCAAGCGTCACCGCAGCAGGACCGATCTTCCCAAGCGCTTCGGGAGTCATCTGCGCCAGCGTCGTGCGCTTCATGAAGTCGAGGACCGACAGGCCGGACGAAAACCGTGCCGTGCGCGCGGTCGGCAGAACGTGGTTCGGACCTCCGACATAGTCACCGATCGCCTCGGGCGTCCAAGCGCCGAGAAAGATCGCGCCAGCGTGCCTTATGTTCGGGATCAATGGCTCAGGATCGCTGACGCAGAGCTCCAGATGCTCCGGGGCAATGTCATCTGCCAATGCGACCGCCTCTCCCAGATTCTGCACCAGAATGACGGCACCGTTTCGCTCCCAGCTCGCGGCCGCGATGTCGCGCCTGTCGAGCAACTTCAGATGCTCCGTGATTGATTCAAGCACCAGTTCGGCCAGCGTCGGATCGGTCGTAATCAGAATGGCCTGCGCACTTTCGTCATGCTCCGCCTGGCTCAGCAGGTCGAGCGCGATCCAGTTTGGATCATTTGACTTGTCCGCAATGACGACGATCTCCGAAGGGCCTGCAATCATGTCGATGCCGACCTGCCCGAAGACCTGTCGCTTTGCTGCAGCCACATAAACATTGCCAGGCCCGGTGATCTTGTCGACGGGCACGACGGTTTCCGTTCCATAGGCAAGGGCGGCAACGGCTTGGGCGCCCCCAAGCCTGTGGATTGTATCGATGCCGGAAAGCCTTGCTGCCATGAGCACCAGCGGGTTGATCTCTCCGTGCGGCGTCGGCACGGTCATGACCAGGCGCCCGACACCGGCAACCTGCGCCGGAATGGCATTCATCAAGACCGACGACGGATAGCTCGCCCGCCCGCCAGGCACGTAGAGTCCCGCTGACTTCACGGGCGTCCAGCGCCAGCCGAGCGTTGCGCCAGCCTCATCGGTCCAGAGCGCATCGTCCGGCCGCTGCCGCTCGTGATAGGCACGAATGCGCGATGCCGCGAGCTGCAGCGCCTCGCGCTCGTGCGCACCGATCCCCGACACCGCGGTCTCGATCTCTTCCTCGGAAACGATGAATTCGTCCGGCCTCAGTTCCAAGTGATCGTACCTTGCGGTGAGTTCCACCAACGCCTCGTCACCACGCGCACGCACGTCGGCAATGATCCCGGCCACCGCCTCATTCACGTCCGGTGCGTCCTCGCGCTTCAAGGAGAGGAGATTACGAAACCCGCTCTCGAACTCCGGATCCGTCGTGTTCAGAAAGTGCGCCATTGTGAACCTCTTGCCGACTCATAGCTGGATGCAACGGGGCACTCCAGCCCGGGTCCGGTGTCACTCCGGGTGCTTAGGCGTTCGTTGAGAGAACGCGTCGTAGGTGCATGTGACATCCTGCAACGTGATGTTGATGGCCTCGACCTCAACTTCGACAGCCGCGTCACCCGCAAAAGTCAGCACAACGCGACCCATTCCATCCCCGTCAGACTGGAAACTGAGCATCAGCAAGGACAGCACGATGCCCTGCGACACCTCCGGTGCCGGCCCCTGGCTCCTGACCGCGATCACGTCATCCACGGCGAGTACTGCCTGCACGCGTTCAAGATGCAGGTCGCGCTGCTCCCCCTCCTGCACGGCTTCCCAGCGGAATCGATTGATCAGGCACGCAAATCGCCGCCTCCTGTGGTCCCAGGTCATCTCGCTGGCCGGCAGGACCGCATCTTGGACAAGGGCGGACAGGACTTGCAGGTCCTCGATGTCATCGGCACGCAGCTTCAGCGGCCGTTCCGAACCACCCTGGGCACGCGCTGCGCTCGCCATCAATTCTGGATCCTCTCGATCTTCGCGCCCACCGAACCCAGCTTCTCTTCCACGTGCTCGTACCCCCGGTCAAGGTGGTAGACACGGTTGACCACAGTCTCGTCCTCAGCGCCAAGACCCGCCAGGATCAGCGACACCGACGCACGAAGATCCGTTGCCATGACAGGGGCGCCCTTCAGTCGCTTGACTCCCGTCACCGTCGCTGTTCCGCCCCGCACGTCAATGTCAGCGCCCATGCGCATCAGTTCCGGTGCGTGCATGAAGCGGTTTTCGAAGATCGTCTCTTCGAGCCTGCTCACGCCATCCGCGATGCACAGCAGCGCCATCATCTGCGCCTGCAAGTCCGTGGGAAACCCGGGATACGGCTCGGTCCTGACGTTGATCGGGCGGATGCGATCGTTTCCGCGTGCAACCTTGATCCCCCGCCCGGTTTCCTCGACCGATACGCCAGCCTCGTCAAGCCTTTCCGCGACGGTCCTGACAAGTTCCATCCGCCCGCCAAGGCACTCCACCTCGCCACCGCAGATTGCAGGGGCCATCATGTAGGTACCAAGCTCAATCCGGTCGGCAATCACCGTGTGCCTGGCCCCTCCCAGCCGGCTTGCGCCTTCAATGGTGATGGTCGAACTTCCCGCGCCCTCGATCCTGGCGCCCATCGCCGTCAGGCATTCGGCCAGATCCACGATTTCGGGCTCGCATGCCGCGTTTTCGATGACCGTCGTGCCCTTGGCCAGCGTTGCGGCCATAAGGACATTTTCGGTCGCACCGACGCTCGCAATCCTGAGCGTCAGTTTCGCGCCCTTCAATCCCCTTGGTGCTGTTGCGTGCAGGTATCCTTCCTTCAACTCGATTCTTGCGCCCAAAGCCTCAAGCGCGGCGACGTGTACATCCATCGGTCGCGCCCCGATGGCGCATCCCCCGGGCAGGGACACCGTTGCCTGACCCTCGCGGGCAAGAAGCGGGCCAAGCACAAGGTTCGACGCGCGCATTTTCCGCACGATGTCATACTCGGCCGTTGTGGAAAGCGGGCCACCCGAGCACATTGTGATGACCTTGCCGTCTTCGGAAGCCTGAACATGTACACCCAGAGATCGCAGCAGCAGGCCCATCGCATCGATGTCCGAGAGGCGCGGCGCGTTCATCAAGACGAGGGGTTCTTCGGTCAGCAATGTCGCTGGCATCAATGCCAGGCACGAGTTCTTTGCGCCTGCGATCGGAATCTGGCCGTTGAGCCTGACTCCTCCTGTAACGACTATGGAATCCATTATTCTGCCTGCCCCTCGGTCTTTTCCTTGTCCTTCCGTGCCCGAGCCTGGGCCTTGCGCCTCTTCAGATTTGCCCTGAGCGACGCCTTCAGGCGGTCGGCTCGGGCGTCAACCCGCCTGCGTTCGCTTCCGGAAGGCGTCTTTCTGCCCATCCAGACTGCTTAACCCAGCCACAATTGACCGTCCAGATCAGGCTTGCGTGGCCCGGCGATTGCCATTATCCCGCGCGCATTCGTCGACTGACGCTGCCGTAGCTCAGGGGTAGAGCACTCCCTTGGTAAGGGAGAGGTCGAGAGTTCAAATCTCTCCGGCAGCACCACCTCCGCGTCGACAACCCGCTTCCATGCTGACTTGACCTTCTCTACTGCCGGATGATTGCCGGAGAAGGCGAAGCCGTGGCACCGAAGGCGCTTGCTCCGCCTTCCTGCACCGGGCAAGAGGGATCAACGAGACTGGAACACCCTCATGATCCTTTACCCTGCCATCGACCTGAAAGACGGCCTTTGCGTCCGGCTGTTCAAGGGCGACATGAGCGAAGCCACGGTGTTCAATGACGATCCAGAGGCGCAGGCGGCGACATTCGAGGCCGCTGGCGCCAGATGGCTCCACCTCGTCGACCTGAACGGCGCATTTGCCGGGCATCCAGTCAACGCGTCCGCCGTAGAATCCATTCTTCGCTCGGTCTCCATCCCCATCCAGCTGGGTGGCGGCATTCGCGACATGGCCACGATCGAAAACTGGATTGAGAAGGGGCTTGCGAGGGTCGTGCTCGGTACTGTCGCCGCCGAAAAACCTGATCTTGTCCGCGAGGCCGCGCGGGCGTTTCCGGGCATGATTGCGGTCGGCCTCGACGCGCGCGACGGGCATGTCGCGACACGCGGCTGGTCTGAGGCAACCGAAATGACGGTCACGGAGCTCGCCCGAGCCTACGAGGATGCCGGAATCGCTGCCATCATCCACACCGACATCGACCGGGACGGCGCCATGGGCGGCCCCAATGTCGGCGCGACCGCTGCGCTGGCCCGCCAGGCTCAAGTCCCGGTCATCGCAAGCGGAGGCGTCTCCTCCCTGGCCGACCTCATCCGACTCCGCGATACGGGAGTCATTGCCGGTGCGATCTCGGGCCGCGCACTCTATGATGGCGCGATCAACCTCAGGGACGCTTTGGCTGCCATTGCCACCTGAACGGAACCCGCACGAACGAAGTCTCCTAACGGATTCCATTGCCGTCCAACACCGATCTGCCATGGAGCGATGCACACCAAGCCCCGCGTGGTGCACTGCGGACCGGCACGAATGCTGAATGTCCCGGCACAGCCCCGCGCGCCAACGCCGGGAGCGCGGTCCTTGGTACAGTTCACCTTGTGCGGTCCGAGTCCCCGCTGATGTTCGGATCCGCCTTGCCGATGCCCCGGAACACGGCACGAAAGGGAAGAACCCACAGGATGCCCAAGGCCAGGTAGACCAGCAGTTCTGCCCAGACCGGCGGACGGTCAAGGGCACTCACCGCCTTTGCCGCGACAGCAATGTAGACCGGCAGCCCAAGAAGCAGGATCACCAATGCCCACCGCCTTCGCGCCTTCCACGACAATGCCATCTCCACCTCTTGATCAGTCCGCAAAGGGGTCAGTCACGAGGATCGTGTCGTCCCGCTCGGGGCTCGTTGACAGCAGCGCGACGGGACATTCGATCAATTCCTCGATCCGCCGCACATATTTTACCGCCGATCCTGGCAGGTCGGTCCAGCTTCGTGCACCGGCCGTCGAGTCCGACCATCCTTCCACGACCTCGTAGACGGGTGTCACCTGCGCCTGCTTGTCCGCAGCAGTCGGAAGATGATCAAGGAATTGAACTCCAAGCCTGTAGCCCGTGCAGATCTTCAGTTCCTTGAAACCGTCAAGCACGTCCAGCTTCGTCAACGCAATGCCGGACACGCCGGACGTCGCGCAGGTCTGCCGGACAAGCACCGCGTCAAACCACCCGCAACGGCGCTTCCGTCCCGTCGTGGTTCCGAATTCATGGCCACGCTCTCCCAGGCGATGGCCGTCAGCATCGTGGAGTTCGGATGGAAACGGGCCCTCGCCCACCCGGGTCGTGTATGCCTTGACGATGCCGAGGACAAAATCCACCGAGCCGGGCCCGATTCCCGTGCCCGTCGCCGCCTGCCCGGCGATGACGTTTGACGAGGTCACGAACGGATAGGTTCCGAAGTCGATGTCCAGAAGCGCGCCCTGCGCCCCTTCGAACAGGATTCGGTCTCCCCGTTTCTTGCGGTCGTTCAGGACCTTCCAGGCAGGCGCCGCATATTCCAGCACCTTCGGCGCGATCTCGTTCAGGCTGGACAGCAGCAGCTCGCGATCAACCGGTTCAAGCCCAAGACCGCGTCTCAGGGCATCGTGATGCACCAGCAGGCGGTCAACTCGCTTTTCCAGCGTCCCCGCATCCCCCAGGTCGGCCACGCGCACCACGCGCCTTCCGACCTTGTCCTCGTACGCCGGACCTATGCCGCGTCCTGTCGTTCCGATCTTGACGATGCTGTTTTGACTTTCGCGCGCCCGGTCGAGTTCACCGTGAAGCGGAAGGACCAGGGGGACGTTTTCCGCAATCATCAGCGTGTCGGGACTGATCTCGATTCCCTGCTGGCGGACAGTTTCGATCTCGTCGACGAGATGCCACGGATCAAGGACGACACCGTTTCCAATGACCGAGAGCTTTCCTCCCCTCACGACGCCGGACGGCAGTGCGTGAAGCTTGTAGACCTCGCCGTCGACAACAAGTGTATGGCCTGCATTGTGACCGCCCTGAAACCGGCAGATGACATCTGCACGTTCGCTCAGCCAATCGACGATCTTGCCTTTGCCCTCGTCGCCCCACTGAGTGCCTACCACGACCACGTTTGCCACTGGCACCTCCTGCCAAACGTCCGATCTATAGCGAGACCACGCACTGCGAAAAAGAGCGAATGTGCTGCGCTTGAGAATGACGTCAATTCCAGGTCACCCAATCCTTGCCGAGTTCAACGTGCTCTGACGCCAGGCCTCTGGTCGCCGAATGCCGGCACCCGTACCGATTGATCTTGTCCGGACGGCGGCACCCCGCTAGGCAGATGGCGAATGCAACAAGGAAGTCCAGATGCCTGACGTGCCGGAATTTCATGACAGGATGCTGTCCTTGGGCCTGGCCCGCGTGAGCGAAGCGGCAGCATTGGCATCCGCCCGCCTGATTGGCCGCGGAAGCGAGAAGGCAGCGGACCAGGCAGCCGTGGACGCGATGCGGACACAGCTCAACCAGCTCGAAATCCAGGGCGTTGTCGTCATCGGCGAAGGCGAACGCGACGAGGCGCCCATGCTGTATATCGGCGAGAGCGTCGGCACGGGTTCAGGCCCAGACGTGGATATTGCCCTCGATCCCCTCGAGGGTACAACGCTCACGGCCAAGGACATGCCGAACGCACTGGCCGTGATCGCGATGGGTCCGCGCGGAACGATGCTTCATGCCCCGGACACCTACATGGAGAAGCTCGCGATCGGCCCGGGATTGCCGGACGGCGTCGTCAGCCTGGGCATGAGTCCATCCGAACGCGTCGCTGCACTTGCCAAGGCAAAGGGCTGTTCCACCGAAGACATCACGGTCTGCGTTCTGGAGCGCCCTCGGCACGAGGACATGATCGCGGACATCCGAACGACGGGGGCCGCCGTGCGCCTGATCACGGATGGAGACGTTGCCGCCGTGATCCATTGCGCGGAACCGGACACCGGCATCGACATGTATATGGGTGCAGGCGGAGCGCCGGAAGGCGTGCTGGCTGCCGCTGCGCTGAAATGCATGGGCGGGCAGATGCTTGGCCGATTGCGGTTTCGGAATGATGCAGAGAAGGAGCGTGCCAGAAAGGCCGGCATCGAGGACCTCGACCGGGTGTACTCCAAGGACGAAATGGTGCAAGGCGACGTGATTTTCGCAGCCACCGGCGTCACGGATGGTTCAATGCTTCCTGGAATCAAGCGTGAGCCGGGCTGGCTGACGGCCGAGACGGTTCTCATGCGCTCGAAGACAGGTTCCATGCGACGGATGACATATCGCCACCCGGTGGAAGATTGACGGCATCGGCACAAGGGTTCGGCCGAATGCCCGAGCCGCCTGAAACGCGACACAGGATTCGATCATCCACGATTCGTTGGTCAAGGCCCGGAAGCAGGCTTTCACCTTCCGGCCCGCTCAGGTATCCATTTCGAAGCCCGTCTGATCCAGGAAGACCTTGTCCAGAGACAATTCGATAGACCCGTCAGCACCAGCCTTTCTCAATGTTGAAGACTCCTTGACCGGCAGGCGATGGGTCGGTCCGGACGTTGATTCACTCCGCATGGCAGACGCGCTTGGGCAGGAGACCGGATTGCCCGACGCCCTTTGCCGCATTCTCGCGGATCGGGGCATCTCGACCGAAAACGCAGGGCAATTCCTTGACCCAAGGCTCCGCGACCTCCTTCCCGACCCCAGGAATTTCCGAGATGCCGACATCGTTGCGGCGCGATTGGTTCGGGCCTTGGCCGACAAGGAACGGATTGCCGTCTTTGCCGACTATGACGTGGACGGCGGCGCATCTGCCGCGCTTCTCCTCGACTGGCTCGGGCAACAGGGTCACGACGCGACTCTCTACGTGCCCGATCGAATTGCCGAGGGCTACGGACCCAACCCGTCCGCCATGCGCAGGCTCGCCGAATCCCACGACCTCATCGTTTGCGTGGATTGCGGCACCCATGCGTTCGAGGCGATTTCCGCAGTCCCGGAAACGGACGTCGTGGTCATTGACCATCATCTCGCAGCCGAGACCCTGCCCCGCGCGCTCGGAGTCGTGAACCCGAGCCGCCAGGACGAAAGCGGTGACTTTGCGCATCTATGCGCTGCCGCCGTCACGTTCATGGTCCTTGTCGAGGCAAATCGGCAACTGCGGGACAGCGGACGTGACGGACCGAATCTCATGGACATGCTGGACCTCGTGGCGCTGGCGACTGTTGCCGATGTGGTCCCGCTGCATGGCGTGAACAGGGCAATTGTCCGCCAAGGCCTGCGCGTCATGAGTGCACGCAAGAGACCCGGACTTGCTGCGCTCGCGGACGTCGCGAGGTTATCTGCTCCACCGAGCGCTTACCATCTTGGCTACATTCTGGGGCCGTGCGTCAACGCGGGAGGGCGCGTCGGGCGCGCAGATCTTGGTGCGCGGTGCCTGTCAACTCGCGACCCCGATGAAGCCCGGGCGCTGGCAGACCGTCTTGATCAGTTGAACCGCGAGCGCCGCGAGATTGAGGCGCAGGTGCGTGAGGCGGCATTTGCCCAGGCTGACGAGCGGGGACTTGAAGGCCCGCTGGTCTGGGCGGCGGGCGACGACTGGCATCCCGGTGTGGTAGGGATCGTCGCGGCGCGCCTTAAGCAGGAGACGCGGCGACCAGCAGTCGTCATCGGGTTTGACGGGCAGTTCGGCAAGGGTTCGGGCCGTTCGATCAGGGGTGTCGATCTCGGCTATGCAATACAGCGTCTGCAAGCGGACGGGCTGCTCGTGAAGGGCGGCGGTCACAAGATGGCCGCAGGCTTCACGGTTGAACGGGACAAGCTAACAGACGCGATGGATCGTCTCTCGGGCTACGTGGCCCGTCAGGCTGCGGCCATTGAAAGTGCAAGGGAACTCCGAATTGACTCGGCTCTCATGCCGGCGGCGGCGACAATCGAACTCATGCAGGAGATTGAAAGGGCAGGACCGTTTGGACAAGACGCCCGAGCGCCGAGATTTGCGTTTCCGGACGTCGTAATCCAATACGCTCGACAGGTTGGAAACGGCCACCTGAAGTTCTCGTTCGGCGATGACCTTGGCACGCGCCTTGACGCAATTGCATTCAATGCATTCTCGGGACCTCTGGGTCCCGCACTCGCCAAGGGAAAGGGACGGCGCTTTCACCTGGTCGGTCACATCGAGGTCAATCATTGGGGCGGTCGGCAATCCGTGCAACTCCGGCTGCAGGACGCTGCCGCGGCGCACGCCTGAATTTCATCCAGCCGGGAAACTCGGACGGAAATTCGATGATGCGAAACGGGCGGATTCGCGTGTCACGAGTGCACGTTGGCGAGTGGAATGCGTAAAGCAATTCTGTCCGAAGAAGCCCCTTGCTCTCTTGACCGACATTGCCTAATTAGCAGCGACGCTGGCCCGTTCGTCTATCGGTTAGGACGCCAGGTTTTCAACCTGGAAAGAGGGGTTCGATTCCCCTACGGGCTACCATCGGCCCATTCAGATCGGACTTGCATATTCGAGTGCCGTTCGAAAGTCGCGAAAATGAATTTTCCGATTCTCCTATCGCTCGGCAACCAACATCAAGGTCGTGATTCGCGTTGCATCCAGCTCAGCGAATCAGCTGATACGCGCATCTGGCGCAGCGCTCGGCGCACGGCTCCGCCATCCGCGTGTCGTACAGCGTCGCCACCGACATCCTCCGGGACCACTGGGGCGGCGGTCGAACTGATGCCGGCAGAGGCAGAGTCGCCGCTTGCGGTCACGGCTTGATTGCATTGCTAGCACCACATAGGTTGAGGCAGCAATCAAACTGAGGAGTTGGCGATGGCGAGCATCACGATCCGCAATCTTGACGACGGCGTGAAGACCGGGCTGCGCAAGCGGGCGGCGGGCAACGGACGTTCCATGGAGGAGGAAGTCCGGCTGATCCTTCGCGAGGCGGTCGAACGGGAGGCTGTGCCTGCCAAGGGACTGGGTACAGCGATCCACGAACTGTTCAAGCCCCTGGGCGGTGTCGAGCTAGACCTGCCCCCGCGCGAGCCAATGCGCGAGCCGCCGCGGTTCGATTGAGATGCCCATGTTCCTTCTTGACACGAACGTGGTGTCCGAACTGATGCGCGACACGCCGAGCCCGGGTGTTCTTTCCTGGACAGACGAGGTGCCGACGCGCCAACTGTTCGTTACGGCGGTGACGGAAGCGGAGATTCTGACTGGCATCGCCATCTTGCCGGAAGGCGCACGCCGCCGTGGCTTGGCGGACGCGGCCGCACGAACGCTCGGTAGCCTGTTCGCCAGCCGGGTTCTTCCGTTCGACAGCGACGCGGCGCGCGCCTATGCCGAAATCGTCGCGGCGTCCCGCGCAGCCGGGCGTCCGATGTCTCAGCTGGACTGCCAGATAGCAGCCATCGCGCGCTCGAGGCGCATGGCGGTGGCGACGCGGAATGTACGGGACTTCATGGACTCTGGCATCGACGTGATCGATCCTTGGGCGATCGGATGAGTGTTGCAGCCAATGCCCAGAAAATGCGCAACGAAGCGTGCTTCTTGCCCCTCATGATTCTGCACTTAAGACAACACATGGCATTTGATTCAACCTTTCGGGTCCGCAACCGGAGCGGGACCCCTGAAACGGCGAAGGCGACGGACTGAATCGCGAAACTCGGTCCCTCATCCGAACAGATGCCCATGCATCGAGGCGGCAGGAGATAACACGTTGTGCCGCGCTCAGTCTTCAATCCCTACCTCGCCCATATCTTCTCCGATGCGCAGATGATGTAGTCCACGTGATGGCGCACTGTGCTCGTGAGACCACACTGACGGGTGGCTGGGCAGACCCCCTGTGCAACTTGGATTCGCCACTGCTGAGTGCGCTGGCCTGGAAGATCAGCGGTAGCGTGGAAAAGTACTGCTTGCCAAGGCATTGGCGGGCTCAACTTAGGCAGCGCCTCGCCCGCGAACGTTCTCAAGGCTCAATTTGGCTTGCACGTGAGTACAATGCCGCGCCTGGAAGCCCGTGACATTGAACGGCGAGACGAGCAACGGCTGAATTGGTCAAACATGCGCGTCCTTGACCGTCATCGCTTTCGCAGCTTGGCAATATGATGGTCGGGCGGCATTCAATCGCTGCCTCGCAACAATCCGATTCCCGCCAATTTCGTCAGGCAATCAAGGTCGCTCTGGGACTCTCGTCCATCTGGAACGTCAAGTGATGCGCCAACCGCAATGCAAGTCGCCCCCGCAACGATTCGTGCGCCGGGCTCTCCCAGAGATTTCGGGTCTCGTCCGGGTCGGCCTGAATGTCATACAGTTCGCCCCAATCCTCGCCCGCGTAGATCGTGTATCGCCACTCCTTGGTCCTGAGCGTGCGCACCCGTGCCGGGTGTTCAAATCCAAGCTTGGCGGCCCCATCGTTGAACTCGATCAACAATTCGTCTCGGTGTTGATCCGAGCCATTTGCGCTAGAGAGAAAGCTCTTCCCTTGCACGCCTCGAAAGGGTGTCAACCCGGCCCTGTCGATGATCGTGGGGCCGATATCAACGCTTGATGCCAGCGCGTCGGACACGCGAGCGCTCCTGTCAGCCGGGTCGGACCAGATCATCGGCGCTTGCGTCAGGGCGCGAAACGGCATGGCCCCCTTCAGAAGGAGCCCGAAATCTCCAAGGTAGTCACCGTGATCGGAGGTGAACAGGATGACCGTGTTCTCGTAGAGCCCGCGCTCCCTGAGCACACGTACGATCCGGCCGATGTGGTCGTCGATCATTGTTACCATGCCGGCCGTCAGCGCCATTGCCTCGCGCAGTTCCTGGTCTCCGACACGCATCGCCGTCTGCTTCGTGAATTGCCCGCCGCCCTCGCGGAAATTCCGCTCAAGCCATGCCAGCGGAGGAGGCGGATTCTGATGCGCCTCGTAAGGCAGGCGCAACTCGAACTGGTCCGGCGAATACATGTCCCAGTACTTTCCAGGCGGATTGAAAGGATGATGCGGGTCCGGAAACGAGACGAAGGCCAGAAACGGCGCATCCGCGCGTGCCGTGTCGCTCAGGTAGTCGATTGCCCGGTCCGCGACCCAAGCCGTCGGATACAAGTCCTCGGGAACCGGGGTCCGGTACGCCTGCGGACAGGAATAGTTGTGCGGCAACTCGTTCGAGTCGTCCCAGAGCGTCCGCCAATCCGGTGCCCGGTTCCGGAGCCATTGCAGGTAATGTCCCTGGCAACGGTCGCCGTGCGCGGACGCAAACTCGACGTGATCGAAGCCGAAATAAGGCGCGCTGATCTTGTATTCCTCACCCTCGTAGAGGTCAGGGTCCTCCTGCGAAAACTCTTCTGCAAGCGGCTTCCAGGCCTCTTCGACCGTGCGTGGCGGGAGACCTTCAGGGTCTGGCAAGTGCCGTGCCGGTTCCTGCGTGAAGGGCTGCAGATGGCTCTTGCCAATCAACGCGGTGTCGTAGCCGGCAGCAGCAAGAACGTCCGCAAAGGTGTTTGCCGAGGCCGGAAGAGTGCATCCGTTGTAGCGAAGCCCGTGCTGCGAAGGCATCCGGCCCGTCATGATCGAGGCGCGGTTCGGCATGCAGATCGGGGCGGCCACATGAAAGTCCGAAAACCAGGTGCCGCACGACGCAAGGGCATCGATATTCGGAGTCTTTACGACCGGATGGCCATAGCAGCCGAGCCAGTCGGAACGCTGCTGGTCGGTGATCAGGAACAGGAAATTCGGGCGGCCCGTCATGCCGTGCCCGCGGATCTTCCCCGTGCGCCGAATCGATGCCACGCCAGGATCGCGACACCAGCCAGAACGGCCGGACCATGAACCACCGGGTTGCCGGACATGACGAGCACGGCAAGCAAGAGGCGAAGGCCCCAATCCCATGCCGCCAGCGAGGTCCGGTCAAACCGTGCCAATGCACTGGCAAGGAGGACAAGCGCAAGCAGCAGCCGACCCAGGACCAGGGCCAGTGCACCCCAATCCACCGTGCCGTCGTATCCCGGCAGATAGCTGCCGTCGGTCGCGCCAGGATCGAGGAACGCTGCCTCGATCAGCAACAATTCGGGGTTGAGCGCGAACACGAACGGGATCACGAACATCACGATCCCGATCCTGACCGCCGCAAAGCCGGTCTGCATGGGATCCTGCTTGGTTATCGACGCCGCGGCAAATGCCGCCAAGGCAACGGGAGGCGTGATCGCTGACGCCACCGCAAAGTAGAATACGAACATGTGCGCCGTGAACACAGCCATGCCCAGACCGGACAAAACCGGCCCCATCAGAAGTGCAACGTTCACGTAAGCGGGCACGGCGGGCATGCCCATGCCTAGCAGGACCGCAAGAAGCATCGTGGCGACCAGCGCCATGAGCTGGAAGAGCAGCGATCCTCCAGCACCCAACCCGAGACTCTTCAGCCACCCGAGCACGTCAAGCGCGATGAAGACCGGCAGCCCGGTGAACTTCAGGCAGAAGTCGATGATCGTCACGGCGAGGAACATGAGATAAAGGGTCGAGATCAGGTATCCCGCGTCCGCCAGGGCATCGACCAGCTTGCGGGGCCGCGCCCGCATCTTCGGATCAAGGAACAGAAGGATCATCAGCGAGGCAACCGCCCACCAGCCTGCGCTTCCTGCATCGCCAGCCGAGTTCTGAACGATCTTCAGCACCCAAGGCAGCGAGTTGACTTGGCATCCCGCCTCCGAGATCACCCGCTCGGCGCCAAAAAGCCAGCCCACCAAGCCGCAGCCCACCTCATCCTTGGTCGTGAGAAGCAGGACGAGAATGACAAGAATCGGCCCAAATATCATGCCGAGATTCAGAAGATCCTGGCGATCGAGCTCCATCTCTGGCGTAAGCCGGCCGAAGGCCTTGATCTCCTGCTTGCGCGCCTGAAAGACCACGGCCAGGAACAGGCACAGGAAATAGGCAAGGGCTGGAATCGCGGCCGCAATGATGACTTGGCTGTACGGCACCCCGGTCAAGGCGGCCAGCACGAAGGCTGCGACACCCATTACCGGCGGCATGATCGAGCCTCCCGAGGAGGCTGCTGCCTCCATGGCGCCGGCGAAGACCTTCGAGAACCCGCGCTTCACCATCATCGGGATGGTCAGCACCCCGGTGGAAAGCACGTTCACGATCGGACCGCCCGAGATCGTCCCGAACATGGCGGAGGAAACGATTGCGGCATGCGCAGGTCCGCCCGCGAGGTTCCGGGTCCAGCGAAACGCGAGCTTGATCAGCGATTGCCCTCCCGCAGACGCCCCGAAAAGCGATCCCAGGATCAGGTACGGGAAGATGGTATTGAGGATGATGTCCATGAAACGGCCCAACAGGCCGCTCCCGTTGTTGACGAGAATGTCGTGCACCTTCGGGCGGCCGTCGCTCAGCAACCTGGGTTCGCCCGCAAGCTTGGTCATCAGGTACTTGTTGATGTCGTCGGGACCGTGAAAGTACCAGACCATGACGGTGAGGAACGTGTACGCCGCAACCCCGATCGCCACAAGCACGAGCGGCAAGCCCCAAACCTTGATGTTGTAACACAGGAAGACAAGGATCGAGACGCCCACGATCAAAACCAGCCAGCCGCCGGTCGTGCCGACACATTGCGGGTCATCCACCGTCGTGGGCTCGGGCAGACCGTAGAGTTCGGCGAATTCCTTCTCGGCCTTCAGGCTCTCCGCGATCAGGCGTTCCCGCTCACCGGTGATCTGGTCGATGAGGCAGATGGCCTCGAACTCGATCAGGAAAGTCGTCGAGATCATCATTGCCGTGACAACCAGCGCGACGTCCATGAAGAGCCCGAACCAGCGACGACGGGGAGATTTCCCGCGCCAGTCCCGCCACATCGAGTGCCTCAGCGCCACGATGACCATCATCAGCGCGAATATGATGGGGAAGAACCACTCGCGGGGAAACTTGCGGGCCGTGATCCGATCGAAGCCCGTCAAGCTTCGCAGACCGTCGTCCAGTCCAGGAATGCCCGGGGTGGCGTTGAGCAGCCCGGCAAGGACAAACGCGACAGCCAGCACGTACAGCAACCGCTCGGCGAAGGCTCGTGATGCCGCTTCCGATCCGGCGTTTGCGTCGGCCATTGCGACCTTTCCCTCCTCGCGGGCCACGGTGCTGCCCGCCTCGGCGGCACGAATGCCGGACCGCCCACGCCCGGGCGGTCCGGTCAGTGACTCACCCGGCTAGGCCGGGAGAGGCGTCACGGCTTGGCACAGTCCGGCACGGTGTAGCCCGCTTCCTCCCAAGCGCGGACGGCGCCGGGATGATATTTCAGGGGCATCGCGCCGCACATGCCGGTCGTCGACGTGTCTGCCACCTCGCCCAAGGCGACGTTCGGCAGGAACGGCGTCTTTGACTTGATGGCGTCGAGATTGTCGAGGATGGCCTTCGTCAGCTGGTAGGCAGTCTCCTCGTCCATTTCCTTGCGCACGATCTCGCCGCCGACCGTGGCCACGCCGCGAAACATGTCATCCTCCGAAACCACTGTCACGCCTTCGGCCTGCACGGCCTCGCTGAGCGGGATTTCGACCCGACCCGAGCCAGGGGCTTTCATGTATTTCTGAGCCGCCTCACCTTCGAAGACGTCCTTCGGCATCGACCACATGGTCATGGCCCCGGCCGCAACGGCTTGGGTATGGCGGCCATCGGGGAAACTCGACGGGAGCACGAATGCATCTGCGGAACCGTCTGTCATGGTCTTGACCCCCTGGTCCCAGTTCACCTGCACGCCGGTATAGTCCTCGCCGTCGACAAGACCTGTCGCAATCTTGACGATGCCGCGGGCATTGGTCAGCGCGGCGCCGCGGGGCGGGCCGTTGTAGATCGACTTGCCCTTGAGGTCATCCCAGCCCTTGACGGAAGAACTGTTGTACGCCGACAGAGTGAACGCCCCCAGCCGGTAGGTGTAGAGAACCGCAAGACGGTCCACGTATTCCGCTCCGGTTTCAGGCCCAAGCTTTGCGTAAGGCCCCGCTCCCCTGGACAGCAGGAACGGTAGAATGAAAGGCGTGGCCGTGATGTCCGTCTTGCCCTCCGCCACGTTTTGCACCGAATTGGTCAGTGTCTGGCCCGTGGCCACCTGGATGTTCGCAATGCCGGCGACCGAAGCGAATTCGCCAAGTGCAAGAACGGTGTTGCCGGGCACGCCGGCGGCGTTTGCCGTCTCCGCCGTCAGGTTCTGCTGCGCGGCGGCGGCGCCCGCAATCAATCCCGTCGCGGCAAAGGCAGCCGCAATTCTCGTGAACTTCATCTTGTCCTCCCAGTCAAAAGCTGGCCAATTCTGCACGTGGCCAGTTCTGGAGAGGAGAACTTACCCATCCGCGCAGATCAAGCAAGTGAATAGTGGAGCGCCTGAATCTCATGCAAGGAAATGCTGATACCCCACTCATGACAGCCGGGGGAGCGCTGTTCGGCAAGCTGAAGGCGCTTGGCGTCAGCTACGTGTTCGCGAATTCGGGAACGGACTTTCCGCCGATCATCGAGGGGCTGATCGAGGCGCGCAGCAAGGGTGTCGACCTGCCGCAGGCGGTGACCGTGCCTCACGAGCATGTCGCGGTCGGCATGGCGCATGGGTACTTCCAGATCTCGGGTCACGCCCAAGCCGTGCTGCTGCACACCAATGTCGGGCTTGCCAACGGGGCAACCGGCGCCATCAACGCTGCTTGCGACCAGGTTCCAATGTTCCTGATGTCGGGGCGGACACCCGTGATGGAAGGCGGTCGCTTCGGCGCCCGCACGGTCCCGATCGGCTGGGGGCAGGAAATGCACGACCAGACCGCCCTGGTGCGCGAAGCCTGCAAATGGGCCTACGAACTGCGATTCCCGGACCATCTGTCGGAAGTGCTGGACCGCGGCTGGTCCGTCGCCAACTCGATTCCCAAGGGACCGGTCTACCTGAGTTTGCCCCGGGAGGTCTTGTGCGAACCCTGCCCGCTTGACGGACTCAACGCGGGCACGAACATGGCGCCTGCCTCCACTGCACCCGATCGCACGGCGCTGGCAACTGCGGCGGCCCTGCTGGCCAAGGCCGAAAGGCCTCTTGTCATCGCTCAACGGGGCGCAGGTTCCGAGGAGGCCTTCACGGCACTCGCCGGGCTGGTCGAGGAGTGGGCCTTCCCGGTTTCGCACTACTGGGCCAACCAGATCGCCATTCCCATGACGAGCCCGTGCCACGTCGACTGGTCTCCGGACGCGCTTGTCCGGGAGGCCGACGTCATTCTCGTCATCAACGCCCTTGCGCCCTGGTGGCCTGACCGCGCTTCCCCGTCACCGTCGGCCAGGATCATCCAGCTTGGCCCCGACCCGCTCTTTGCGAGATCGTCTCCCATGCGAACATTCCGTTCGGATGTCACGCTTGCCGGCGACACGGCGTCCGCGCTTCTCGAACTCATTGGCGCAACGAATGCCCAGGCCAGGAACGAAAAGGACGTGGCCAAGCGTCGCGCCAGGATTGCCGCCCTTGCCGAGGTCAACCGCAACGCAGTCCGGGACGCGGCCCGGGCGGGAAATGGTTCGCCCATGTCCAAGGAGTGGGTAAGCCACTGCCTCGGACGGGCGGTCAAGGGCCGCAAGGCAAGCGTGTTTCACGAACTGGGCTGTCCGCTGCCGCCCCTCGAGCTGGAGCATCATCTCTCCTATTTCCAGGAGCCGCATTCCGGCGGACTCGGCTGGGGCCTCCCCGCAGCCATGGGCGCCCAACTCGCGGATCCTGAACGACTCGTCTTCGCCACGGTCGGTGACGGCAGCTACATGTTCGCGAACCCGGTCGCGTGCCATCAGGTCTGCGAGGCGCTTGGCCTGCCGGTCATCACCCTGGTCCTGAACAACGAGGAGTGGGGCGCCGTGCGCAGTTCTGTCACGGGGCTCTACAAGAACGGGCTGGCAGCGAGGTCGAACGACGTCCCCCTTACGTCGCTGAGCCCCAGCCCGGACTTTGCGGCGATAGCCAAGGCCAGCCGCGCCTATGCCGAAACAGTTGTCGACGGAACGGAACTGCCTGCTGCACTGGAGCGGGCCATCACCGTCGCGACCAAGGGGCGACGACAAGTCCTGCTGAACATCTCGATCAGGAAGTCCGGACCGCACTGACCGGGCACGTCGCGCGCGGTCACGACATCCGCGCCTCGTCACGAATCGCCGTGCAATTCGCCGAACCCGTAGAAACCGGCGGCCGTGTCCCCGAAGACTGCCAATTGCGCGTCGTCGGGCACCAGGCTCTCGTATGCCCCAACGATTGCGCGGTAGTCGGAGTACAGGCTGTCCACCGGGAAATTCGACCCGAACATGCACCTCGTCGCACCGAATTGCTCCAGGCAGGCCTCGACGACGGGCCGTACGCTCTCCGGCGTCCAGTCAT